>JABRWC010000040.1:0-36100 GCA_039961675.1 Phycisphaerae bacterium | reverse complement strand
CGACGCCGCTCGTCCCGCGGCTGCGACGACACAGAGCGGAACCGCTCTGCGCGGGTCCGATCCCCGCGACCTCCATTCCCCCGCGCCCCCTCCACGCGCCGAAACGGCCCAGAGTCGCACAGCCGCCCCGCGTGTGTCCCTTCCCGTAGCACAAGCGTCTCGCTTGTGTCCCCTCTCGTAGCACAAGCGTCTCGCTTGTGTCCCCTCCCGTAGCACAAGCGTCCCGCTTGTGTCCCCTCCCGTAGCACAAGCGTCTCGCTTGTGTCCCCTCCCGTAGCACAAGCGTCCCGCTTGTGTCCCTTCTCGTAGCACAAGCGTCCCGCTTGTGTCCGCTCCACCCCGACCTACTCCGAATCACCAAACGCATTATCGGCGCAACCGACCAAGCGAAACTCCTCCAACGACACCTCATTCCCCGGCGGACCGATCCGCCCCAGCCGAGCCGCCGCCTGGTCCAGCGCGCCGCGGGCACGAACCGATGCGGGATTGATCTCCATCGCCCGCGCCGCCGCCAGAATCGCCGGTCCGTACGCCCCGTCCGCCAAATGCGTCAGCGCCAACTCCTCCGCGCACCGCCCGTCCCGTGGAGCCTCGCGTAGCGCTTCCTCCGCCATCTCGCGCGCCAGCGCGATCGCGCCCAGGTCGCGCGCCCCGGCGATCGCCACCCAGGCGATCTCGGGCGTCAGCATCCGCTCCTCGTGCACCGCGCCAAGCACCCGTAGCGCCTGCTCGCAGCGCTCAAACCCGGATCGCCCCGCCGGCGGCAGCCGCAGGTAGCTGAGCTCTGCCGTCATCGCCGAAAGCAGCGCGACACGACGAATATCCAGGATCGCCGGCCGCTGCGCCGCCTCCCACAATGCGTCCGCCGCCTCGGCGCTGCGGTCCGCCGCGAGCAGCGCCCCGCCGTAAAACAGGTACGACATTCCGTCCGGCGACGCATCGACGATGCGCTCGAAGCGCTCGATCACGTCGTCCGTCCCGCTCAGAAGCGCCATCATGGCCGCGAAGCGATCGCTCCAAAGCGCTCGCCCCGCCGGAGGCAGCGCGCGGATCAGCAACGACGTGGCCGACCGGGCGTCGCCCTCCAGAGTCGGCGCGGCGCGCACCAGCCGCGCAACGAGCGCCGCCGCCGTCGTAACGAACCGGACCGTGTCGCCGCCCCCCGGGTTCAGCGGCGTCCACGTGTCGAACGGTTTCAAGGCGCCGTCGAGCAGGGTGACCAGCGAGGCGAAGTCGGCGATCAGCGCCTCGTCCACCTGCCCGCGCACGCGCTCCAGTTCCGCCAGCGCCTCCTCCGGCCTGCGCTGGAGCGCGAGCGCAATCGCCAGCGAGCAACGCACCTCGAAATCTTCCGGGAACATTTCGGCCGCGATCAGCAGCTCCTGCTCCGCGGCCGGCCTGTCGCCGGACACCAGCAGCGACGCGCCCAGCATCCCCCGCGCCCGGCGGTGGAATGGGTCCACGCGAAGCGCTTCCCGAAACGACGCCACCGCGTCCGGCATCCGCTCCGCGATCAACCCGCGCGCAAACGCGGCATCACCGGGATTCAGGTCCGCCTCGAGCTTCAGCGCCGTCTCAACCGCCTCGAGCGCAGACTCGGGATCGTCGCCGGACAGCAGGTCCACGTAGCCCCGCCACAGCCACGCCTGCGCCGCGTACGGTCCCAGATCCTCCCGCGCCAGCAGCGCGTCGATCGCGCGAGCCGTCTCCTCGTTGTGCTTGAGCGCGTCGTGTGCGGCCAGCGCCCCGAGTCGCATGCGGATCTCGTCCGGGTGGCCCAGCGACAGCGCGCACTCGTAGTTGTGAAGCGCGGCACGCCAGTCTCCTCGCTGCGATGCCAGCCGCGCCGCCTGCGCATGCGTCTCGGCCAACTGCCGCTTCGACTCGCGCTCGGCCGCGAGCGCGCGCGCCTCGCTGTGCCGCGCGTCCTGCTCGGCCGACTCCGCGCGCCGCGTGGCGGCAAGCTGCTGCGCATACAGACCCCACATCGCGGCCCCGAACGCCAGGCTCAGCACGAACGCCACCGCGGCCCCGCTCGACAGCGCCACGTTGCGCGAGACGAACTTTCGAAGGGCGTACCAACTGTTTTCGCCCTTCGCGCGGATCGGCTCCCGCCGCAAGTAGCGCTCCAGTTCGTCACGCAGCTCGGCGGCCGTGGCGTACCGCCGCTCCCGCTCCTTCGCCAGGCACTTGAGAATGACCGTCTGAAGCTCGTCGTCGATAAACGTCGCGTAGGCGCCCGGCGGCGTCGGGTCGGCGTGCCGAATGCGGTCGAACACCGTCGCCGCCCCGCCCGTCACGTCGTACGGGTACGCCCCCGTCAGCAGGTGGTACAGCACCAGTCCCAGCGAGTACACGTCGCTGCGCTCGTCCACCGCCCCCGCCCCGCCCGAAACCTGCTCCGGCGACGCCCACGTCACCGAACCCACGAACTCGCCCGTCAGCGTCAGCGCCTCGGGATCCTCGGCGCGCGGCGGCCGGGCCACGCCGAAGTCCAGCACGTGCGGCTCGCCACCGTCGTCCACGAGGACGTTCGACGGCTTGAGATCGCGGTGGATTACGCCCACCTGATGTGCGGTGTGCACGGCGTCGCACACGCGCGAGAACAGCCGCAGCACCGTCTCCAGCGGGAATGTGCCGCAGCGCCGCCGGCCTCCCTCCCGGATCGCCGCCTCGTCGAGCTCGTTGACGTACTCGTGCAACGGCTTGCCCGAAACGTACTCGGTCGCATGCCACAGCGCGCCGCCCGGCAGCTCGCCGTGGTCCAGCACGCGCACGATGTTGCGGTGGTCGAGCAACTCGAGGATGCGGCGTTCCTGGCGAAACCGGGCGCGCACACGCTCGTCGCCCATCCGCTCCGGGCGAATGACCTTCAGCGCGACCTTTCGCGCCCCGTCGAGCGCAACGGCCTGCCACACGCTCCCCTGTCCGCCGCCGCCCAGCGGACGAACCACGCGGTAGCCGGGAATCTGCGGCGCCGACCCCGGCTGTTCCACCGCGGCGGCTGGCTGCGTCCCGATCACGCCGGAATCCAACGAGCTGCGATCGGGCGACTCGTTTCCAATCGACAAGCTCGATGAGCTCATGGCTGTGCTTCCTGGTACAGCGGTAATACAAGACTTGAAGCGCGCGTCCCGAGCCAGCCAATGAAAAGCTGATCCCGACCCGCCCCGTCACCCGGTAAATGATACGCCCGTCCCGGCGTCGGGCAATCGAAACATTCGTCCGCGGCCCGGGGGGGCTTGTCTACGCCTTGCGTCACAACCCAGAGGCGCCGATTTCTGTACAATCCGCCGGGCCAGCGGACCCGCTTGTACACCTGTGATCCATACGGATCTCGTTAAACATGAACGCCGACGCAACGCAACGTTTCTCCAACCGCGTCGAGGAGTACATCCGCTCCCGCCCGGGCTATCCGCCTGAGCTGTTCGATTGCCTGCGAGACGAGTTCGGCCTGCGGACGGGCCAGGTCGTCGTTGACATCGGGAGCGGCACGGGGTTGTCCGCCGAACCACTGCTGCGTCGCGGGAACGTCGTCATCGGCGTGGAGCCGAACGCCGAGATGCGCGCCGCGGGCGATCGGCTGCTGGCCGCGTATCCGAACTTCCGCAGCGTGAACGGAACCGCTGAGTCGACAACGCTCGATGCCTGCTCCGCGGACTGGGTCGTCGCAGCGCAGGCATTCCACTGGTTCGACGTGGACCGAGCCCGCGACGAGCTCCGTCGAATCCTCCGCCCGGGCGGGCGCGTGGCGCTGGTCTGGAACAACCGCCGCGAGGACACGCCGTTTCTGGCCGACTACGAACGCCTGCTGCACCGGCACGCCGTGGACTACGGCGCGGTGAAGCACCAGAACGTCGAGGGTGACGGGCGGATCGAACGTTTCTTCGCTCCTGGCGGCTTCGTGCGGCGCTGCTTCGCGAACGCCCAGCGGTTCGACTTCGAAGGGCTGCGGGGCCGGACGCTCTCCGCCTCGTACATGCCGCCGGCCGACGACCCGCACGCACCGGCGATGCTGGCTGAATTGCGCGAGGTGTTCGAGCGGCACGCGCGGGGCGGATGGGTGGAGATGGAATACGAGACGCGTGTGTACGTGGGGGACATTGGCGCGTGACCCGAACTGTGCGCACTGCGGTGTGCGCACGGTGCACGTGGCCTGCGCGATCGAGGCTTCGGGGAGCAAGTCCGGGACGCGCCCTCAGCGGATAGAAACCCCGCTCCACACGAGGAGCCCTCGGGATGCCCCCCGCTCGCCGATCCGAGGTTCCCCATCCCCGCTGGGCCGATCCCCGGCTCTCGGCCGTCCTCAAGCAAACGCGTACGTGAAATCCTGATCCTTCACGTCGATCACGAGCTTGTCGTACTTCGCCTCGCTGCCCATCAGCTCCAGCACGCGACGCGCGATCTCGGGCAGGACGGTCTCGTTGATGATCAGGTTGATGAGCCGCGCGCCGATGGTGATCGTCTGGCAGCGCCGGCCGATCTCGTCGCCGACCGCGGGCGTCAGCTCGAGGTTCAACTTGTACGTCTCGAGCAGGCGCTTGCGAATCTTCTTCATCTTCAGGTCGACGATCTTCCGCAGCACGTCGGGCGAGAGCGGGTAGTACGGGATGACGGTCGTGCGGCCGACGAACGCCGGCGTGAAGCGCGCCTCGAGGCTGGGCTGAATGCCCTTGCGAAGCTCGTCGAGTGACGGCCTCTCGCCGTCGGCGCACATGTCCATGACCATCGGGCTGCCCTCATTGCTGGTCATGATGATGACCGTGTTCTTGAAGTCCGCCGTGCGGCCCTCGCTGTCGGTGAGCTGGCCCTTGTCGAAGACCTGCATGAACAGCAGGTTTACGTCCATGTGAGCCTTCTCCATCTCGTCCAGCAGCACAACGCTGTACGGGCGCTGGCGCACCGCCTCGGTCAGCACGCCGCCCTCGCCGAAGCCCACCAGCCCGGGCGCCGAGCCGATCAGCCGGCTGACGTTCATGCTGGACGAGTACTCCGTCATGTTGATGCTGGTCATGAAGCGCTCGCCGCCGAAGATCAGGTCGGCGACCGCCAAAGCGGTCTCGGTCTTGCCGGTGCCGGATGGGCCGACGAGCAGGAACACGGCCAGCGGCAGACTGGGGTCCTGCATCTTGCTCGCCGCGATGCGCAGGCGCTTGCCGATCTCCGCCAGGGCGTGGTCCTGGCCCACGACGCGCTGCCCGATCCGCTCCTCGAACTTCAGGATCGCCTCGGCCTGGTCCTTGACCATGTTGCCGGCAGGGATGCCAGTCCAGTCGCTGAGCACCTGAGCGACGATGTCCGAATCCACCTGGAGCGGCACCAGCGGCGAGCGCTTGCCAACGTACTCGGCAAGCCTGCGGCTGGCCTCGTCCAGGTCTTTGCGGACCTCGGCGGCGGACCGCTTCGGCGTAGCGGGCGCGGCGGCGGCGCTGCTTGCTGCGGCCGTCTTCGCGCCCGCGTCCGGGGCTGACGTCGAAGCGACCGCGGCCTTGCCGTTGCTGTCGGCGGCTTCGATCTCTTGGCGCAGCGTGATGACCTCGCGGGCCAGCTCTTTCTCGCGCTTCCAGGTCGCGTCGAGGTCGTCGAACGCCTTCTGCTGCTCGTCGCGCTCCTTGCGCAAATTGGCGATCTCGGCCGGGTCGTGCGGGTTGCCGGCCTCGGCGTCGCGCTGAATAGCCTTGATCGCGACGTCGAGCTGGATAATGCGGCGGCGGATGTCCTCGAGCGCGCCGGGGGTGGAGCTCATCCCGACGGCCACTCGGGCGCAGGCCGTGTCCAGCAGCGAGACCGCCTTGCGCGGCAACTGCATCTCGGACAGGTACTGGTTGGACATCGAGACAGCGGCACGCACGGCATCGTCCAGAATCCGCACTTTGTGGTGCGACTCGAACTTGTCTTTGGTGCCGCGGAGCATCTCCACACATACCGGAACCGAGGGCTCTTCCAGCTTCACAACGCCAAAACGCTGGGCGAACGGCGGATCCTTCTCGATGTACTTCTTGTACTCCGCGAACGTGGTCGCGGCGATGGTGCGCAGCTCGCCGCGCGCAAGCGCGGGCTTGAGAAGCTGAGCCGCGTCGGTCCCGCCACCGCCTCCCCCGATGAGCGTGTGGGCCTCGTCGATGAACAGAATGATCGGCTTGCCCGCCGCGTTGCTCGTGTCCACCTCCTTGATGACGTTCTTGAGCCGTCGCTCGAACTCGCCCTTGACGCTGGCGCCGGCGCTGAGCAGGCCCACGTCCAGCGAAAGCAGCGTGACGTTGGCCAGGAACGGCGGCACGTCGCCGGCGGCGATGCGGATCGCCAGCCCCTCGGCGATGGCGGTCTTGCCGGTGCCGGGGTCGCCGACGATCAGCGGGTTGTTCTGGAAGCGACGCATGAGAATGTCGACGCACTGGCGGATCTCGCGCTCGCGGCCAATGACCGGGTCGATGCGGCCGGAGCGGGCCTTGGCCGTCAGGTCGTAGGTGTATTGCGCCAGGGCGCTGTCCGGGCTTCCCGGAGCAGCGGCCGCCTCGCGCGTCTCACGCAACGCCGCGGTCTCGTTTTCCGTCGAGGCGAGCGTGATCTCCTGAAACTTGGACTTCAGGTCACCTTCGTTGATCTTCTTCCACTCGTCCGTGTAGTCCGTGAAGTAGACCCGCGACGGGTTGCGCAGCAGAGCCAGCACCAGCGCGCCCGAGCGGATGCTCGGCAGCGAGAGCTCCAGCGAAGCAACCTGCCACGTGTCGGCCAGCACGTCGGCCAAAAACGGCGAGAATTGCGGCCGGCCGCTGTTGCCGACCTTCAGCTCGTCGAGGCAGCGGTTGATGGCCTGGCGCAGCTTCGAGACGTTGAGCTTGAAGTGGTCGCAGATGCACACGAAGTCGCAGTTGCCCATGTCGAGCAGCGGCGCAAGCATGTGTTCGCAGGTGATCTCGTAGTGTGTGCGGTTGATGCAGGTGCCCGCCGCGGCTTCCAGGGCGCGGATGCAGGTGCTGTTGAGCTGCTTGCGCAGCGCCTTCATGTCCACGGTCGCCATCTTGGTTTCTCCAGCCGCCAAACGTGCTTACAGACGATAGCCGGCGCAGGTCGCCGCCGCCGGTGCGGCCCATCTGAACCATCCGACGGCCGGCCGGCGGACCCGTCACCGGACCGGCGCAAGGATCGCGTCGCGAAGCCTTGATTGTGACGAAACGGCGGCGAAAGTCTATGGCAACTCCGGCGATTCGCGATCAGAGCTCGGGCTGGTGCACCGGCAGCACGATCGACTTGTCGGGAGACGGCTTCGACTTCAGCCAGCTCGTCCAGGCCAGCCGGCCAAGCATGCCCTGGCCGCCCAGCGGCGTCTGCGGCACCTCCTCGCCGCGGAGAGTCACCTGCACGTCACACTCCAGCGGGTCATCGCAGAAGAAGCGCACGATGTCGCCCAGGTCAGCCGAGGCCGAGCCGGGCGGCAGGAACTTGACGAAGTCGTCGAAGTCCAGCGGACCGAACTTGACGCGGAACTTGCCGCTGCGGTCGAAGATGCGCTCGCCGAGCAGAAAGTCGCCTCCGAGCGTGCACTTGTCCTGTCCCAGCACGTTGCGGTCGTTCGGCTGGATCGGCAGCCAGCGACCCACGCAGGCCTCGATGTCCACCGGCAGCCCGCCGAAATAGTCCGTGAGCTGGCCGATGAGGCCGGCGGCCGAGCGCGGCCGCTGCGACAGGATTCCCGCGTAACGGAAGAGCCGCACGGGGTGGACGCGAAGCGCCTTGTCCAACTCGCGCGTGCCCAGGCCGAGCAGGCCGCGGATCACAAGCGAGACGGGATCCTGGCCGTCGGGCCGAAACGTAACGTAGTAACGGTACTTCTTCCAGACGCGGTACAGCAGCGAGTAGACGCGATGGTGGAAGATGTCGAGGAAATCGCGGACGCGCTCATCGTCGTCCTGCTCAGGGAGCAGCGACTCGGTGAAGTGCGTGGGCAGCGGCGAGTCGCTGCCGTACAGCCCGAGGAACGTCAGCGTGACCACCAGCCGCCCCTGTCCCTCCGGCTCCTCGCGCCACGCGGCGCCGTCCAGGTCGCCGGCCGGGAAGCCCAGCCCCAGGCGCGGACGGAGGCGAACAAGTTCCCGCCGCGCCGGACCCTGCTCGCCCAGCGCCGGAGCGGCGGGCGCCGTGCGTTCGACAAGCTGGATCAACTGGAAGAAATCGAAGTCGCGAACGCGGCTCAGCAGTAGCCGCACGAGCGGATGTGATTCCACCCAGTCCACGACGGGCGCGTTGTCGTGCATTCGGTTCACGTCCTGCGGGTCCCGTTACAAAATCGCCTGCTGCCCGAGCCGCGCGGGCCAGTGGTAGACCTCGCCGTACTTGGCGCCCTTGACCGTCAGCTCGGTAAACGCGTTGAGGGAAGCGTAGAGCGCGAAGAACTCGTTCAGCACCGTCGCGAAAACGTACATGTCGCCTTCGCCCGCGAAGTTGTCCTCATTCATCTGGAGGTTCAGGATCGTGCCCCGGACCGGCGACCCGCGGATCAGGCGCTCTCCATGCCGGGCTTCCAGGGCCACGATGCCCTCGAGCCGCAGCACGTTCTCACGCGCCGCCTGGCGGTCGTAGAGCGCCTGGTAGTTGTACAGTTCCAAGATGCCGCGCAGCGCCTCCACGCTCGTCAGCGACAGGTAGTTAAGCGACAAGTGCGAGATCAGCCGCCAGTGCAGCCCCTTGCCCAGCGGCGGGCGCAGCGATCGGCTCACCGGCGTGATGTTGCGGAACCGCGCGAACTCCGGCGACGTGCTCGTGGCCACGTTCACGTCGCCCACCTTCAGGCGCGCGGCCAGGTTGCGGTTCGACGCCGTGACTTCGATCGAGATCGTCTCCGTCGGCGGGACGACGTTCTCCTCGCTGGCGGAGACGAATGAGATGTACGTGTCCGTGCCCTCGCCCACCACGGCCTCCACCAACCGCGTCTGGTAGTAGATCATGTCCTTGCCAACGCCGCCGACGTGTTGGAACGCGTGCAGCGGCGGGTATTCGCGCCGCTGCGCTTCTCCCTGGACCAGCCCCACCACCTTGTCCAGCGAGTAGATCTCGTAGTGGTCCGGCGGCGCGCCCGAGGTGCTCGGCCGCACCCGGTACTGCGTCCGGGTGTGGTCGACGCGGATGCCGTCCGCCGCGTGGCGGAAGAGGTTGACGATCGGAGTGCAGAACGGCCGGAAGGAATCTCGTTCAACACGCAGCTCCTGTTCCGGCCGGCGGGCCAACGGCACGACGATCTCGAAGCGGTCGGTCGGCTCGACGAGTGCCAGCTTTTCCAGGTTGGCGAACTCGATGAACAGGAACTTGCCCGGGCAGGTGAAGTACTCCTGCAAAAGGCGATAGCCGTCGAACGAGTACGAGGGGTACGGCAGGATCGCCTCGTTGCGGGCGAACCCCGAGGCGCGCACCGCACTCGCGGGCAGGCGCACGTGCCGGTTGTTGGCCGGATTCCGCAGTTCGACCCAGCGCGCGTAGCGGAGCAGGTACAGGTAAACGCTGGCGGCCCGCACCACGTCATCAGCCAGGTACAGCCGCAGGCGCTTGAGCTTGATGGCCGGGATCCCCGCCTTCCCCGCGGCGCGGATCGTGATCCGAAACTGGGCGTCCTGCGCCATGGGCGTGTCGAGCGTCGCGGCCGCGACCTCGATCGGCGCCGCCTCCACGTCGAAACAGGTGCGGAACCGGCACGACGTGCCGTCCACGGGGACGGACTCGACCTCCGTGCCGCGCGGGATCGTCACCACGCCCGTGAGCTGCTCCATCATCGGCATGAACTGGAGCACCGCTGTCGACGGCACGGGCCGCAGGTAGTGCGGCCAGAGCAGGGCCATGATGGCCTGGAACAGCTCGGGAATTTCGTCGTCCAGCTTCTGGCGGACGCGGCCGGTGAGGAAGGCGACGCCTTCGAGCAGTCGCTCGACGTCGGGGTCGGCGCCGGCGGCTTCAAGCATGTGGGCGATCGCGGGGTGAGCGCCGGCGAACTCGCGGCCCATCTCGCGAAGGAAGCCCAGCTCTTCCTGGTAGTACGTGTTGTACATGGGACGCCTTCCGAGACGATCCGCGCGCACCCGCGGCCGGCTTCCCGTCCGGCCCCGGGAGTCCGCCACTCTATCCGCGCGGGGCTGTGTACGCCACGTTCTCTGGCGGCGGGTCGGTCGACCGGCCCAACTCGTCGGCCGCGAAGGGCCGGCGCGAGTGGGCTCGTCGGAATCGGAGGTCCAACAGCGCCGGCGGCGTCAAACCTCCAAGCGCGCGAAGCGGCGGGCGCCGGACAGCAACGCGCTCGCCGCGACCAGCACGCCCATGGCCAGCAGCGCCGCCAGAATTACCCAGCTCTGCGCGGACAGCGTTTCCGGCAGTACGAAACTCGGCCGCAGCTCCGACAACGAGAGATACGCCACGCCGGCGACCTCGAGCGCCACGAACAGCATGCTGACGATCAGGTTCACGGTCCCGCCGAAGCCAGAGGCGATGCGGGCGGGGTTGCGGTCACCGACGACCGGGAAGCGCGCTCCCAGCCCAGTCGCCAGGCCGGACAGGCCGATGCACACCGCAATGCACACGGTGAGCTCCACGATCGACCAGGCTGCGGGCAATTTGAGCACGCGCACCGCAAGCCACATCACGCCGCCGGCGGAGAGCGACGTAATCGTGAGCGCGAAGACGAACTTGACCAGCAGCAGCGCCCCCCGGCGGACGGGCAGCATCTCGAGCAGCCAGAGCTGCTGGCTCTCGAGCGAGAGCAGCGGATAGACGAAGCGGCTGGTGAACGTGGCCAGGATCAGGCTGATCGTGGTGAGGTTGAGGAAGGCGATCAGACCCTTGGTAGCGGGATTGCTCGTGTCGACCGGCAGTCGCGGCAGGTTCAGCACGTAGACGACCAGCAGCCCGAACATGATCAACATCTGGCTCCACTGCTTGGCGTCGCGCGCGAAACCGCGCAGGTCCTTTAGCATGATGTAACGCAGCTTGCCGGGGAGATAGAAGAACAACGCCCAACAGAGCCCCCGCGTGATGAACCCCCAGCGGATGCGCGTGTACAGCCGGCCGTGCTGCGCCCGTGAATACGCCTCGGCCCACGAGGCGCCGAGGATGTTGACCGTCAGCCAGGACACGAACGCTGCATTGGCGAGCACCACCCCCAGGTAGAAAACGCTGGCGCCGACGTCCTGACTGACCGCGGCGCTCACGCCGGAGGCGGTCCAGGTGCTGGGGATGAGCGGCTGCCGGGCGGCGCCGATGCGCTTGAACATCCCGCGAATCCACTGCTCGGATTCGAGCACCTCGCGCGAAAGCCCCGCCAGCCAGTAGATCGCGATCAGCGCCACCAGCACCCCCAGCGCGATCGCCAGCGGCACCGGCCGCCGCGGCGACCACATCGCCATCGCCCAGGCGGCCAGCAAGCCGATGCATCCCGGGAGAATCACGAAGGCCACGAAATGCGCCATGAACAGCGGATAGAAGTACCACTGCACGGTCGAGTTCGAGGCGATGGCCAGCATCAGCGGCACGCCCAGCAGCAGAAACGACCAACTCGACAGGCACAGGCCCTCAAACCACTTCATGAGCACGACTTCGCGTGCGTGCAACGGCGTGCTGAGCAGGTGGCTCGCCTCGCCCCGGCCGAACAGCGTCCCGTAGGTCAGGATGCCGTTCGAAAACGCCAGCATGATCGCCAGCACCAGGAAAAAGTGCACGAAGAGGTGACGGTCGGCGACCAAACCGACCAGGCCCCAACCGCGGACGTGGCGCAGCACAAGGTCCAACAACAGGTACAGCGCGCTCCAGATCAGCACCAGCACGCACAGCACGGCGAGCGTGCGGATCGGCCGATCGCGGAGCTGCTGGTCGATGACGTTGCGCAATTGCGCGGCCCGGCAGGAGACCAGCACCGCCAGGTGGCGCATGGGTTCGAACCGTGCGGACGGCAGGTCAACCATCGCGGGGCGGCTCCTGTGCTTCGGAAGACAACCCGGCGCCCGTTCGCTGCGGCCCTTCAGTCAGTTCCAAGAACACGTCTTCGAGCCGGCCCGGGCGCGAGGCCTGCTGTCGCAGCTCGCTCAGCGTGCCCAGCGCGATGAGCCGCCCGCGGTGGATGATCCCGATCGAATCGGCCACCTCCTCCGCCACGTCCAACGTGTGCAGGCTCATGAACACCGTCCCGCCCTCCGCCGCGATCTCACGCAGGATGTTCTTGATCACCCGGATCGTGCGCGGGTCGAGCCCGACGATCGGTTCGTCGACAATCAGCAGGCGCGGAGCGTGGATCAGCGCCGCCGCCAGCGCGACCTTCTGCCGCATCCCGTGGCTGTAGGTCTCCGTCAGCTGGTCCAGGAATCCGCTCATGTCCAGCCGCGCGCACAACCGTTCGAGACGGGCCTCCGCATCGCGGCGCGACACGCCGTAGACGTCGCGCGCGAAGTGAATGAACTCGCGGCCGGTGAGCTTGTCGTACAGGAACGGCTCGTCCGGCACGTAGGCGATGTGCTGCTTGGCGGCGCGCCCATCGCGGGCCATGTCGGCGCCGCACACGAGCACGCGCCCGGAATTCGGCCGCAGCAGGCCGGCGGTCATCTTCATCGTCGTGGTCTTGCCGGCCCCGTTCGGCCCCAGGAACGCGAACACCGTGCCGGTGTGCAGCGTCAGGTGCAGGTCCTCGACCGCAACCTTCTCTCCGAACCGCTTGGAAACGCCCTCGAGCTGAACGATCGGCGAACGGACGTCGCTCGTTCCGGGTGCGACGGGCGGTGTGGAAACTGGCTGCACGAGTCCCGCTCCTCAGAAGTCCGACGCCGTGGCCTGAAGAAAACGCCGCCGGGTGTCATCGTCGTACACTTCGTCGACGATCACCAGCCTGCCGATCAGCGGCGCTTCGACCTCCTGCCGCAGCACACGGCCGGTCGGAGCGACCCACGCGCGGACGCGGTCCGCCTCGACCACCCACGCTTTCAATCCCATGCCGTCCATCTCGATCCAGTCCACACCGGTCACGCGCGCAATGGACGGGCTCGTCGCCATGTCCGCCGAGTCCCAGCCGGGGAACAGCGCCGCCAGCGGATTCACAATTTCGATCGTCCAGGTCTGGCCGAGCTGCAACTCGGCCAGCGACTGGAACGGGCGCACGGCGTCACCCAAGGCGCGCGTGGCCTGGGCCGGGACGACGAAGTACCCGCGGCGGTCGGCGACCTGCCACTGGCACGGGAAATCATTCGGCGGCACGTACTCGCCATTAAGCTTTACGGGAAACCCTAGACCGCGCACGCGGATGACGAGTGTGTCGAGCTGCTGGGCCTGAACGAACGTCAGCTCCGTGTCTATACGTAGGCGCGCGATGTCCAGCCGCGGCGGAAACGCGGTCGGCAGCAGCACTGTGCTGGAGCGGACGGTCAGGACGTCGACGCTCCGGCTGCGGATGGTCCACGAATAGCCGAGACGACGGCCGACCGCATCGAAGATCCCGATCTGGCTGGCCAGCTCTTGCCCAGGGCTGAGCGACAACTCTGCCCGCGGCGGGGCCTCGCCCGCCGCCCAGCGCGGCATGATGTCCCGCAGGAACAGCCCCGCATTGGCGGCGAGCATGATGCCGAACGTCGCAATGCCCAGCCAGCGGTTCACGGTCGGTCGGCCCTTTTTTCCCACTCTGCCAACGCGCCGCGCGCCCACGGTCCACGGGCTCCGATCTTCAAACCGAGCCTTGCGGCGGTCAGCGCGCAAACACGAAAGACAGGACGCGCGCGGCGCGGCGAACCCGCCCAAACGCCGGTCGTCCCTGGAGTTGCCGGCAGAACGCCTGCGCCCCCCGAGCTCGGGAAGCCTGCATTCCGGGCGGTGGGCCGCACCGTCGCGGCCGGGACGCCCGCGTGCCCACGCCGCGCAAACCGGGATGGCGCCTCGGGCGGACGACGGTTTCTGATGGATTCTAAGTAGCCCGAAGTGGCCGAGCAACGCACGTCGCGAGGCGTGTGCGGCGCGACGCAGGTCCGAAGCCCGGTCCGGCTTCCTCCTGCTGCGCGCGGGGATTGCCGGGACGTGACTTGCCGACCGCGTCAGGCGATCCCGCCGGCGCCCGCCCGCGCCCGCGCAACGCCCGGTCAAATCCGTGTGCCAGCCGTGCCCGCCGGCGGCGCGGACGAGGCCGGTCTTACCAGCCCCCCGGCGGCAAGCGGCAAGGGCGAGAGCGGAATTCCGCTTGGCAGCCCCCCAGGATGCGCGTATAGTATGCGACTCGGCTCGTCGCCCGCCCAAGGGGGCGCCTTGCCGCGCGGTCCGTCCGGCAGAATGCCCGGCAGGCCAGGGAAGCGGAGAACCTCATGGCGGTCAAGCTGCGATTGAAGCGATTTGGGCGTACACATCGGCCGTACTTCCGCATCACCGCGGTGGATTCACGCGACAAGCGCGACGGCCGGGTGCTGGAAGAGGTCGGAACGTACGATCCGGACAATAAGGAATCCTCGCGGCAGGTGAGCCTGAACGCAGACCGCATCCGATACTGGCTGAGCGTGGGCGCCCGGCCCACCGAGACCGTGCAGAACCTGCTCAAGCGAAACGGAATCGCGCCGAGCAAGTGAGAGCGATCCGGCGAATGCGAAGACGTGGCGATGCGCATCGACGTCCTGACATTGTTTCCGGAGGTGATTCAGCCGTATGTCGCGGCCAGCATTATCGGCCGCGCGCAGGCCGCCTCCCTCGTTGAGATCGCCACCCACCAGCTTCGCGACTACTCCACCGACCCGCACAAGAAAGTGGACGACCGTCCGTTCGGCGGCGGCCCCGGCATGGTGCTTATGTGCCAGCCCGTGTGCGACGCCGTCGAGGCGATCGAGGCGCTGGACTCACGCCCGGCTCTGCGGATTCTTCTGACGCCGCAGGGCCGTCCGTTTACACAAGTGCTCGCGCGCGAGCTCGCAGGTCGCGCACGGCTGCTGCTGATTTGTGGCCATTACGAAGGGTACGACGAGCGGATCGTCGAGACGCTCGAGCCGCTGGAAATCAGCCTTGGCGACTTCGTGCTCACCGGCGGCGAGATCGCCGCGCTGGCCGTGATCGACAGCGTTGTGCGCCTTTTGCCCGGCGCCCTCGGCAACGAGTACGGCGCCGCGCACGAGTCGTTCGAGCAGTTCGGACTGGAATTCCCGCAGTACACCCGGCCGCGGGAGTTTCGCGGCCGGAATGTTCCCGAGATCCTGCTCAGCGGCAACCATGCCGAAATCGACGCATGGCGCCGCCGGCAGGCGATCGATCGGACCCGGCGGCGGAGGCCGGACCTGCTGCGCGAGCGCGCGGCGGGCGCAACCGGCGGCGATGCGGGGCGGGCGCTGCGCGCGCCACGGGCGCATACAGCACTGCTCGCCGGCCGGGCCGCGGCCTGCGTCCAGGATTAGCGATACGGAAAGCGAGGCGTTCGGATGAGAAACCCCCTGTTCGACATCGTAGAGAAACAGTACCAGCGCGCGAACGACGTCGATTTCCGGATCGGTGACACCGTCGTCGTGACGCTCCGCATCGTCGAGGGCGGAAAGGAGCGCCTCCAGGATTTCGAGGGCATCGTCATCGCCCGCCGGGGGACTGGCCTGGACGAGATGTTCACCGTCCGGCGGCTCGTCGCCGACGAAGGCGTCGAGCGGACGTTCCCGCTTCACTCGCCAAAAGTCGTCGCGGTCAAGACCAAGCGTAGCGGCAAGGTCCGCCGCGGCAAGCTGTTCTACCTTCGCGACCGCGTCGGCAAGGCGCGCCGTCTCAAGGAGCGCCGCATCTCGGCCGAGGCCAAGCGCGCCGCCGCCGAGGCCCGCGCCAGCAAGGCGCGCAAGATCGCCGAGGCCGAGGATGTTTCGGCCCGCGCCGCGGAACCCGAGCACTCGGCCGTCGGGGCCTCCACCTGACCTGCGGCCGTGGCTGATCCACGCTCCGCCCGCGGCTTGCACGGCGAGCGCCTCGCCGAGCGCTACCTGCGCCGTCGGAAGCTCAAGCTCGTCGCGCGCCGGTTTCACACGCCAGCCGGTGAGCTGGACCTCGTTTGCCTTGACGGCGAGGTGCTGGTTTTTGTCGAGGTGAAGTCGCTTTCAAGCCGCGCGCTCCAGGATCCCCATGAGCGGGTTTCGTCGCAGAAACAGCAGCGATTGTGCCGCGCGGCCCGCGCATTCCTAGCGCAGAAGCGCTGGTCGGACCGGCCCTGCCGATTCGACGTTGTGAGCGTGCTGCTCTCCGTGAGCGGCGAACCGCAGATCGAGCATTTCCCGGACGCATTCGCCCCGCGCTGGTGACGAGCGCCTCCTGCCGCGCCGACTCTCACACCTGCGACAGCTTCGCGGCGCGCCCGCGAACCACAAGCCGCAGCGGCTGGTTGATCGCCATCGGCTTCATTGGCCAGACGTGCCCCACCTCGGTCGTTGCCAGAACCGGCAACGGCGCCGGGCGGCCGGCGGGCAAGTGGTACGGCAGCAGTTCGAGCGCGGCGGCGGACTGGTTCTCGCCGCGTGTATGAAAGTCGGCGACGATCACGCCGGCCAGCCGACCGAACCAGCCTGCGAGCTTCAGCGCCGCCAGGTGGCGGTCGATGCGGTACGGCTGCTCATTGATGTCTTCGATCAGCAGCCAGCGGCCGCGCGGGTCGAGTCGCTTCGCCAGTGGACCCGCGAGCATGGCGGTCAGCACGCTCAGACACCCGCCGAGCACGCGGACTATGGCGGATTGCGGCCGGCCGCGTACGACGCGCAGTGTGATCGGTTCGTGGACCAGAGCCGCAAGCTCCTCGCGCGCGTGCTGACCCCCGCCCTTGCCGCGCTCCCGGAACGGCACGGCACCCGACACATGCCCGGCGGCCGACCCGCGATCGTGCCGGCGCGGGCCGGGTTCGTCGCGCTCCCAGAACTGCGGAAGCGTGCCCCAGAACTCGGCGAACGCGGCCCGCGCCTGGACGCGCGAACGCACGCGCCAGGCGAGGTAGTTCGGGCACAGCCAGTACACCCCCCGCCCGCAGCGGTACGACCCGAACACGTTGACCAGGTTGGTCAACTCGCTGAAGCCGAAGAGCCACAGCGGTGCGCGCCGCCGAGCCAGCGCGGAAAAATCGACGTGCGGCAGGATGCGCGAAAGGTACGCGCCGCCGCTGCTGGCGACGATGGCGCGCGTCTGCGGATCGTCGATCGCGGACTGCAAGTCGCGGATCCGCAGTGCGTCGTCGCGCCGGCCCCCGAGGTTCTGATCCTCGACCGCGTGCATCAGGCGCGGGTCGAACGTGAGGCGATACGGCGCGGGGAGCGCCGCGCGGATTGCGGCGACGTACGCGTCGGTCCCGCCGAAGCCGAACCGCTCAACGTCCTTGCCGACGGGGTTGGCCGGCGAGATCAGATGCACCCGGGTCGGGAGATGCTTCCTGCCGCGCATGTGAGCCTCACGGATGTTTTTCGCGCCAGTCAGTATAATCGAGGCGTGTTGCGCATCGGCCCGCTTCAGCTCGGATTCCCGGTGGTGCAGGCGGCCCTTTCGGGCTACAGCGATGGGCCGATGCGCCGCATCGCGCGCCGAATGGGGGCCCCCTATGCGCTGCACGAAGTCGTGCTAGACCAGATCGTGCTGCGCCCCGGAAAGCTCAGCCGCCGGATTCTGAGCGTCGCGGCCGATGATCACCCGCTCGGCGGCCAGCTTATGGGCAGCCAGCCGATGCAGTTCGCGCTGGCGGCCGAGGCGCTGGCCGCGGGCGGATTCGACGTGATCGACATCAACTTCGGCTGCCCGGTCCGCAAGGTGCTCGGCCGTTGCCGCGGCGGGTACCTGCTGTCGGTGCCCGAGACCGCGATTGAGATCGTGCGAAGCGTCCGCGGCGCGGTTCCCCCGCACGTTCCGGTCACGCTCAAGATGCGCCGCGGCATGGATGACAGCGGCGAGAGTGAGCGTGATTTCTTCCGCATCTTCGATGCCGCCGTCGATGCCGGACTCTCGGCGATCACCGTCCACGGCCGCACCGTGCGGCAGCGCTACGTGGGACCGAGCGATTGGGGCTTCCTCGAACGCGTCAAAAGGCACGCCGGCGCGTTCCCGGTGCTCGGCAGCGGCGACCTGTTCTGCGCCGAGGACGTCGCGCGCATGCTGTCAGAAACCGGCGTGGACGGCGTGACGGTCGCGCGCGGCTGCATCGGCAACCCGTGGATCTTTCGCGAGGCGCGCGAGTTGCTGGCCGGCCGGCCGCTGCCCGATCCGCCGACGGTCGCGGAGCAGGGCCGCGCAATCCGCGAACATTTCGCGCTGGCGATCGAGGAGAACGGCGAAGCGCTGGCCGGCAAGACGATGCGCAAGTTCGGCATCAAGTACGCGGAGCTTCACCCGCATTATCTTCAGGTTCGCGAGGCATTCGTCCGCGCGAGGACGACGGCGGAGTGGACGGCCGTGCTGGACGAATGGTACGACCCGCAGCGCGCGTGGCCGCCCGGCGTCCGAAAGTCCGGACCGGGCGACCTGGTGGCGGCCGGAGCGAGCGTATGCGAGGCGTAGCCGCGACGGCCGCTGGACTGCTGCTCGCCTTGGCCGGCTGCACCCTGCCCGACCCGATCCGCGTGCTCTCCTTTAACATTCGCTACGGAACGGCGTCGGACGGCCCGAACGCCTGGCCCAACCGCCGCCCGCTCGTGGTCCAGGTGATCCGCGACTCCGCCGCTGACCTGGTCGGCCTCCAGGAAGTGCTCGAGTTCCAGGCCGAGGAGTTGGTCGCCGCGCTGCCGGAGTATGAGTTGATCGGCGTGGGGCGCGACGACGGGGCGCGCGGCGGCGAAATGGTCCCGGTGATGTATCTCAAAAAGCGCTTCACGCTCGTGAACGCCGGGCACTTCTGGCTCAGCCAGACGCCGGAAAACCCCGGCAGTGTCGGCTGGGACGCGGCGTTGCCGCGCCTGGCGACCTGGGCGCATCTGCGCTTCCGCTCGAATCCGCTCAACGAGATCCGCTTCATCAATACGCACCTCGATCATCGCGGAGTGCGGGCCCGCGCGGAAGCCGCGAGGCTCATACGCAACGCGACCGATGCGCTGGGCGGTACGGCCGTGATCGTCACGGGCGACTTCAATTGCGCGCCCGGCGACGAACCGCACCGTGTGCTCACCGGCGACCGCGGAAACGCGGCCGAGCTGCGCGACAGCTACGTGGAGCTGGGCCACAGTGAGCGGGGCGCCGGCACGTTCTGCAACTTTCGCGGCGAGACCTCCGGCCCGCGCATTGACTGGATTCTGTGCAATCGCCGCTTCGACGTCGTTGCGAGCGACATCATTCGTTTCAACGCCGATGGCCGTTACCCGTCGGACCATTTCCCCGTGACGGCGACGTTGCGGCTGCGGCCGGCGACCACGTCGGGTGTCGTGCGACGCGCGACGACAGGCGGCGCCGAACCTTCGGAGCGGACGCAGGATTTCAGCCACGGCTGCGACGGAGCTGACTGCTGCCTTACGGTCGCGGCTCGGCTCGAGCGCCGTATGGCAACTGCCACCACAGCAGGCCGTTCGAGTTGCAAGTAACGAGCTGGAAGTTCGAGCCAAGTGCCGCGGACGGAGCCAGGCGACGCGGCCGCTCACGCCGTCGGCCGCAACCGCTGCCGGGCGGTCGCCGCGTCACAACTGCGGACGCGAACACGCTTCAGCGGCTGAGTCTCGCCGGCGACGACGGCGATCTCGCCGCGACCGACGCCGAGCCGTTTCGCCAACAGCGCGACGACGGCCTCGTTCGCCCGGCCGCGCTCCGGCGGAGCGCTGACCGTCACGCGCAGCGCCCCGTTCCACAGACCGGCGATCCGGTCGCGCGACGCGCCCGGGACAACCTTCACCTGAAACTCAATCGCGTCGCCCGAATCGGTGACGGCCAGTTCCGGCGTGGCAGCCATTACGTGCTCCGCGGCCGTTCGCGCTCAAGTGAGACTCGGGGCGGGCGTGAACTCGTCGCCGCGGAAAGTATTCCCGAGGTACGTCTCACGGACGCGAGGGTCGTTGACCAGTTCGTACGGCGTGCCGGAGCTGACGACGCGGCCCTGGTGAATTACGTAGCTGCGGTCGGTGACGCGCAGCGTCTCATGGACGTTGTGGTCCGTAAGCAGGATCGCAATGCCGTTGTTTCGCAGGCGCAGTATCTCGTTGCGCAGCTCCTCGACCGCCTTCGGGTCCACGCCGCTGAACGGCTCGTCGAGCAGGATCAGACGCGGACTGGTGATGAGCGCGCGGGCGATCTCCAGCTTGCGCCGCTCGCCGCCCGAAATGAACCGCGCGAGGTTCTTGCGCACCACCGTCAGGTTGAACTGTTCGAGCAACTGCTGCACCTCGCGCTTGCGCTGGGCGCGCGACATGCGCAGCGTCTCGCAGATCGCCATGAGGTTTTCTTCGACGGTGAGCCGCTGAAAAACGCTCGGTTCCTGAGAGAGATACCCGATGCCGCGGCGGGCGCGCTTGTACATCGGCAGGCGCGAGATGTCGCGATTCAGGAAGCGCGTGATGCCGGAGTCCGCTTCGATCATCCCGACCGTGATGCGGAAGCTCGTCGTCTTGCCGGCACCGTTCGGACCAAGCAGCCCGACGATCTCGCCGTCGTTTACGCCGAAGCTGACGTGATCGACCACGACGCGACCGTTGTAGGATTTCACGAGTTCGCTGGCTTCAAGCAGCACCGGGAACACTCCCGACGAGGAGAATCACTGTTGACAACCTGTGGACGAGCCGAGGATGCTCGGCCGAATCCAGTGACGGCGTTCCGTCGTCGCGGATGTCCGCGTTGCACGAGAACGCCAGGCCACAAAGTCGAAATCGCTGTAAGACTCGCTCCAAAAACCGCTTACATGACCGTTTCGATCTGCGGCGACGCTCGCGGGTCCGCGCGTGGGATTCTGTCCTATTGCTCGAACTCCGCGGCGGCGGCGGCTTTACGTCTGCTTAAAAATGTTGAAAACGCCCCGTCGCGGCCGGGGTGATTGTCACGCGTGCTCGCGCACCGGCTCGGGTGTCTGCGGCCGAGGTTCGGCGATTCGTCCGCGGCCGGCGAACTCCTCGCTCGTTCACAATCCGGCGGGCGCCTAGCGAACGAAACGCACGCGCCCAAGGTCGGGAATGCGCCAGGCTCCCGACGCGGACAGCGGCATCACGCCCGGAAGATACACAAAGATCGCCCGGCCGACAATCTGGTCCTCCGGCACGGTCCCCAACCGGTACTCGCCCGCCTCGGCGCGGCGTTGAAGGTGTGGGCCGACGCGGGCCCACTCTCGACTGTCATGGCTCGCGGGGCTGTTGTCGCCCAGCACGAAATACTCCCCGCCGCCCAGTGGCAGAGCATCGCCGGGTCCGGCGCGGAGCATGGCCCGTCCCCCGCTGCGATAGTGTACGTCGCGCTCGATCCGCAGGCCCCGGAGCTCGATCGGCATCCCCGCGGACGCGATCGAGAGTCGCGGCGGCGCCGTTCGCACGCGCCCGCGCGCTGCGGATAAATCAGGTGCGTACTGCGCGTCGTCCGTCGCGATCCGCTCGACGCCGTCGATCACAAGCGCGACGCGGTAATCCGCGTGCTCCAGCTCCACGTGCAGGGGGCGGCCGGCAGTCAGGGGACGGATGCGCGCCAAACCGATTCGCTGCGAATCGCCCGCGCGGCCCTCTGGCGAACGCGTCAGCGTCATCTCGCCGCCGCTATCGACGGTGGCCGTGAACCGGTTCCCGTCACGGACGATGCAGAACGTGACGCGACCGCGCGACGCTCCTGGAACCAGGATTGCGGAAAGCCGGACGTCTCCGACCGGTTCGCCTGTGCTGTCTCCGTTGTAGCCGCAGACGTCGCGCAAATACCAGGCTGATGCATGCGGCTCGAACACGAGCGAACGTTCAACTTCGTCGTTGGCGGCGTAGCGGATGACGCGACGGTTCAGGTCGAGCCAGCCTTCACCATCGGGCTGCGGCGGACCCGTAGTGCGCCAGGCGTGCGGGCCGTCCTCGTCGTCCGCTGCGACCGGGATATGAGCTTGGTCGAAAACGATGGACCAGAGCGCGGACTGCACATAGCGCGGTTTGCGCGCGATCTCGCCATTGATATAAACGTCGCCGTCGACAATCTCGACCGCCTCGCCCGGCAGCCCGATGAGCCGCTTGATGTAGTTCGTGTACGGGTCTGCCGGATCGCGAAAGACGATCACGTCCCAGCGCTTCAGCCCCAGCAGCCCGCCCAGCAGATGGGGCCATTTCTGCACCAGGATGCGGTCGCCGGAAACCGGCAGGGCGCGCTCGCGCAACACGTCATTGCTTCGCTGACAGTTCGGGCAGCGCAGCGCGTCCGGCGGGGTGAACGCGCCGCCACGGCCGCGCGCGGCGTCCGACGGCCCGAAATCGTACGCCCAGCCGCATTCCGGGCAGACGGCCGCCGTGTGCTCGCCGAGCAACCCGGGCGCCATGGAGCCGGTGGGAATGATGAAGGCCTCGATGAAGAACGCGCGGAACACGAAGGCCAGGATGAGCGCGGTCAGCACCGTCTGCACGATTTCGAGCAGATGCACGACGGGCGCGGCGCCCCGCTGCGACGCGCGCTCGGGCGCGCTGGTTGAATCAGTGGGAACCTCGGGCGGCGATATCGCGGGTTCGGTCACGGCAGGCCCGGCAGGATCGACACGCGTCCACCGGGCTGCGCCGTTGGACGCCGTTTGAACATCGGCCGCGGCGCGCGGCCGATCAGTGAATCCATCGTACACGGCCGAGATCGGGCAGCAGGGTCGCGTTCCCGAACGGTGCCAGCGGCATGAACCCGGGCCAGTACACCAGGAAAGCGCGGCCGATCATCTGATCAGCGGGCACCGTCCCGATGACGTAGTCGCCGCTTTCCAGCTTCGGCCGCAGGTGAGCGCCGAGGCCCTCGGGCGTCCACCACCGGCTGTCCAGGCTGGCGGGACTGTTGTCCCCCATGACGAAATACGCGTCGTTGGGAATCGAGATCGGATGGCCCTGAATGCCCGTGCCCTGCGCCGTCTGACGGTCGGGGCTGGCCATGGACGAGCGATAGTGCACGTCGCGCTCGATGAGCAGGTGCGAGAGCGTCAGCAAGGCGTTCTCCGCCGCGATGCGGATCACCGGCGTGCGGCGCTCGCCCGCAAGCGCGCGCGCGGCGTCGGGCGACGCATCGTACTGGGCAGGAGTAGAGGTCAGCACGGGCCGGTCGTCCACCTCCACCGTGACCTGGTAATCGGCATGCGCCAGGGCGAGGCGGCGCGGCGCGCTCGTGTCCACGGCAGCCTCGCCCCAGACCTCGCGCGCTCCGCGCAGCTCGGTGTCCTGGGCATGTTCGAGCACCAGCCGGCCGTCGCGAAACAGCTTCGCGAAGAACTGATGCGAGTACTTCGTCACGCTCAGTTCGACGTAGCCCGCGCCGGACTCGAATTGCACCTCCGCAGAAAGCCGCGCGTCGGTCACGATATTGGGAACCAGGTCGCGGCTCAGGCGTCCGTTGTAGCCGTACACATCCTCGATCAACCCGGGCGCGGTGGACTGGGGATTCGGGTCGGTGACGAATTGGATTTCGGCCCGCGGTCCGCCGGCGCCCGAGAAGCGCGGCGAACGGGTGGTCAAGTCCCAACCGTTGTCCGGCTCGACCGCCACCCAGCGCGGGTGGTAGCCGCGCGAGTCGTAGTACCGACCGTCGAGTTCGCGCCGCAAGAGGGACGGAGCGAGCGGCCGATGATCGTTGTCGAAGTACCGGAACCACAGGGCGCTCTGGGCGTGGTGCGTCTTGCGCGCCACGTGCAGCCCGCTCTCACCCGCTTGCTGAACGAACACGTCGCCGTCGATGATCTCGATCGTGTCTCCGGGCAGGCCGATCAGGCGCTTGATGTAGTTCACAGCCGGGTCGTTGGGGTTTTTGAAGACCACCACGTCCCAGCGGCGCGGGCCGAGCACGCCGCCGAAGTCGTAGTTCCACCCGTGCACCACGATGCGGTCGCCGGCCTTGGCCTGTAGCACGACGCCCGGCCGACCCCGCGCCGCCGTCAGCGCATGCCAGCGGCAGTTCGGGCACTGGATGCAGTCGGGGGGCAAGAGCGTCCCGGGGGCATCCGGCCGCTCGTGGAGCCCAATGATCATCTCGTAGCCGCAGTTCGGGCAAACGTGCGTGGCATTCGCGCCGGCCAGCGTCTCAGCCATTGAACCGGTGGGAATGATGAACAGCGGCAGGAAGAAACTCTTCAGCACGAGCAGCCAGACGAAGAGCTCGACGAAGGAGGCGATCTGCGCCGGCAGCGGCTCACGCGCGGACGGTCGCGCATGGCGGTTGGCGGCGGGCAGTGTGGGCGTTGCTCGGTCGTGCATCCGTTTTCTGCCGTGCCGCGGGGCCGCCGCGCCTGCATGAACCTCGACCCGGCCGCCGGTCTGCGGTCCGGGCGACGGGTTACAGCCCGGCGCAGTCCGCCCCGGCGGACGCCTAAGCGTATCTCAGTCGCGCGGGCGCGGTCAATCGGCCGCGCGGCGATCGCCGCGGACCGCGGACGCCGCGGCTTCAACCCTTGACGGCGCCCAGCGCCAACCCGCCGATGAACTGCCGCTGCGCCACGAAGAACAGCACGATGCACGGCAACATGGTGACGATGCTCGCGGCCATGAGCAGGTGCGAGTCGCGGAAGTCGCCGTACTGGTTCTTGAACGAGTTCAGCGCCACGGCCAGCGTCATGTTCTCCTCGCTCTGAAGGTAGATCAGCGGGCCGAGGAAGTCGTTCCAGGCGAAGATGAACACGAACACCGCGGTGATCGCGATCACCGGGCGGCACAGCGGAAGCATGATCCGCCACCAGATGCCCAGGTGTGTGCAGCCGTCGATGCGCGCGGCCTCGACCAGCGCCTCGGGTATCTGAGCGAAGAACTGCCGGAACATGAAGATGTAGAACGGCCCGCCGAAGAACATCGGCACAACCAGCGGCAGCAGCGTGTCGATCCAGCCGAACCAGCGGAACAGGATGAACATCGGGATCATCGTGACCTGCGCAGGCAGCATCATCGTGGCGACCATGACGACGAACGCCGGCAGGCGACCGCGGAAGCGCAGCCGGGCGAAGGCGTAGCCGACGAGGCTGCACGACAGGACATGGCCGACGACGCTGGGCACGGTGACGACGATGGTGTTGGCGAGCGCGTCCACGAAGCCGAGCCAGGGACGCGTGCCGATGCGCTCCAGCGCGGTAGAGTAGTTCTCCCACAGCCACGATCTCGGAATCAGACCGTAGATGTTCACTTCGGTCGCGGCAGCGCTGGCCGCGGCGGGCGTGGACAGGCTGACGACGAACATCCACCACAACGGGAAGAGCATGAGAAGCGAGCCGGCGACCAGCAGGACCCATGCGACCACCGGCGCGACGGCGCCGGGGCGCTGGCGCAGGGCGCAGACGCCGGTGCGTGGCTGACGCTGGGCGCAGACGTCGGCGCGGTCACGTGCTGTGCTCCTGCACGCGCGTTGCTGCCCAGCCGCGGTGGGGCGAGAAGCATCAGCCCCAGCGGGGCGCCAGACCATAGCCCACGGCGCAAGCCGTGGGCAAGGATCGTCACGAAAGCGCAGCCCCGGGGGGGCGAAAGCGCGCGTCGCAGCGGGTACGACGTCATTCCCAGCGGTATCGTTCGTCATACTCGATCCCGTTTCGTCGCAGGAAAGCAATCAGCTCATCCTGGAAAGTCACGCGCCGGTGGTGCTCCGCCTGGCGTGCGATGTACGCGGCCACGTCGTCGATGAGCGAACGGCTGACGGAAAACGCCGCGTACCCCCCTCGCCATGCGAAGCGGCCGCGGCTTGTCCACGTCCCGTGAATCCAGCGCAACGAATTTGCTTTCACGACACGGATGGCGTCGGCGATGGCGCGCGTCGCGGGCAGCCGAGTCGATATGTGCACGTGATCTGATGCGCCGTTGACCGCGAGGGCGGCGCCTCCTTCCTCGCGGACGATGCCGCCCAGGTACCGCCAGGGTCGGCCTGCGAGTTCGTCATTGATCAGCCGGGCGCGCTCCATCGTGCTGAAGCTCACGTGGTACGCGAGATTGTGAAAGCTGTCGGCCATCCGCGATTCGCCGCGTTCTTTCGCCGCTACGGGGCTGGGCCTTCGCTCCTCTACGGAGCTGAGTCTTTCCGCCGCTCGGGGGGCTGTGCGTGACGGCGCCGTTACGTCTTCAGCGCCTCGTAGTACACGAACCGTCGGCTGCCCCACATGATCAGCAGCGTGAGCGCCAGCACGATCAGCAGCAGCAGCCACGCCATCGCGCTGGCGTAGCCCATTTCGTGCAGGTCGAACGCCTGGTTATACAGGTACACCACGTAGAACCGCGTCGCGTCCCCCGGGCCGCCGCCGGTCATCACGTACGCCTGCGTGAAAATCTGGAACGAGGCGATCACCGCCATGATGACGTTGAAGAAGATCACCGGGCTGAGCATCGGCAGCGTCACGCAGCGGAAGCGCTGCAAGCCCCGCGCGCCGTCGATCGACGCCGCCTCGTACAGCTCCGCCGGAATTCCCTTCAATCCGGCGAGGTAAATCATCATTGCCCCGCCGATGCTCCAGAAGTTCATGATCACGAACGCCGGAACGCCCCACGTGTCGGCGTCGCGCTCGAACCAGTGCGGCGGCGCGACGCGAGCGCTCATGTTCAGCCGGGCCAGCAGCCAGTTCACGCCCTCGGCCAGCGGCGCGAGCAGCTCGTTGAGCAGTCCGAACTCGTGGTGGAAGACCTTCGACCACAGGATGGAGATGGCCACGCCCGCCAGCACGCTGGGCAGGTACCACGCCGCGCGGAAGAAATAGATGCCGCGCACCTCCTGGTTCATGAGGATCGCCGCCAGCAGCGCCGCGAGCTGGCCGAGCGGCACCGCCAGCAGCGCGTACACGGTCGTGACCTTGAGCGCCTTCAGAAACCGCGCATCGAGCAGCAACTGGCGGTAATTGTCCCAGCCGACGGCGCTGGCCCGGTCGAGCGTCGCCAGCCCGCTCCACTGCGTGAAGCTCAGCAGCAGCGAGAGCACGATCGGGAACGCGGTGAAACCCGCGAAGCCGATTACCCACGGGCTGACCATGCCCATGCCGGCCAGTTCCTCACGCAGCGCCGTGCGGCCCGGGCGCTGCATCCACCACATGGTCGCGAGCGCCAGCACGACGACCGCCAGCGGCCCGAGCACCCACGCCGTGATCCGCCCCCAGGGCATCCGCGGGTAGTCGGCGCGGAGCACGGTCGCGCGGCGGAATTCCTCCCACTTGGCCTGCACCGCCGCGAGCGCCGCGCGCACCGTCTTCGTGCCGCTCTTGAAGGCTTCCTCCATGCGCACGCGGAACTCGTCCGCGTACTTCGGGTCCGGCGGCCAGGCGATCGGCCGCGCGTCGGCCACCGCGCGCAGGTAGACGTCGTCGTTCTCCGGCTTCTGCGGGTCTTTGAACGCGTCGCTTTCGGCCACGCGGATCATGGATGGGATCGCCAGACCCGTGCGACTGATGAGCGTCTGACCGACCTCGCCGGATACGAAGCGCACGAACGTCCATGCCGCGTCCTTTTTCTTGCTGCCGCTGGAGATGGCCCAGGCTGTGGTGAAGATGCCGTTGACCGGCACCTGCCCGGGCGCGTGGGGCATGGGCGCGAAGTCCCAGTCGAAGTCCGTGATCTCGCGGTAGACCGGAACTTTCCAGCGCCCGAACGGGCCGGCCAGTCCGATGCGGCCGGTGAGGAACGGGTCGCTGCTGGTCTCGATCTGCGTCTTGGCGCTGGCGAGCGTGCGGCCCTCGTTGAACCAGCCGAGGAGTTGCTCGAGGGCGCCGACGAACTTCGGGTCGTTGAAGTCAAAGGTCTTGAAGCCATCGTGGGTGATCGTGCCGCCGAGGTTCCAGGCGTAGACGCGCAGCATCGCTTCCCAGGTGACGAAGTCCGCGCCGAAGCAGTTCGGCAGCTTGCCGATCTCGCGCGCCGCGTGGATGAACTCGTCCCAGGTCCAGCCGTCCGGCGAAGGCTCCGGCAGGCCGGCCCTGCGGAACAGGTCGCGGTTGTAGTAGAAGCCGACGGTAGTGAAGTCCTTCGGGATGCCGAAGAGGGAACCCTGCCCGGTGATCTGCTCGCGCTCGTCGTAGCGGAAGCAGGCCGTGACCGCAGGGTAGAAGTCGATCAGCGCCAACGCCTGCGGGTGGCGCGACTCCAGGTCGCGCTTCATGTACGGCTCGAGCGGTTCGAGCAACCCCTTCGCGGCCCAACTCGCGACGTTCTCGTATCCGAGGTAGAACACGTCCGGCGGGTCGCCGGCGGCGATCATGGTTTGGATCTTGCGCGTCACGTCTGGGGCGTTCCCAGGATTGACGCGCAGCACGTGGATTTCCGGGTGCGCGCGGTGGAACGCCTCGACGATGCCGGAGACAATCTTGTCCTCGGTGTCGTCGCCCCAGTGAATGAAGGTGATCTCGGTGCGCTGCGAATCGTGTTTTTCCGCGGCAGACAGCGGGCGGAGCACGAATACCCAGGCGAACGCCGCGAGCGTCGCAGCCGCTGCGACGAGCGCCAGAATTCCCCGTAGGATGCGTCCGATCTGGTCCAAGCAGCGCTACATATGCAGGCGATGTAGGGGCGGCCGCGCCCGCCCGACGCTGGGCAGGGCGGCAGGCGCGAATATAATTCGGCCCGTTGCGGGCGGCAAACTTTGGGCGAGCTTACCGGACGGGGCTGGCGAGTGTAGTGCCTCAGAATTTCGTGCTCACGGACAGCGCGGGCCTCTGGCCCGCCGCGGTGATGGGCCAGAGGCCCGTACCAGCCGGGACAATTGCAGGTTTCATCGAAGCACTACACGAGGATACCGAGCAGCACGGCGCACGCTCCGACGCCGTGCGCCAGGTCGACCTTTCGAACAACCGCCACGTGGCGTCATGCTGACGCCGCGGAGCGGCTGAAGCATCTCTGCGCCGGCGACGTGGAGCTCGCACAATGCCGCGCCGCTACCGGGTCTACATCATGACCATCCTGACGCGCACTCTGCACGTGGGAATGACGTCGGACCTCGTGCGACGCGTGGCGCAACACAAGAGCGATGGGGGCGGTTCGATCACGCGCCACCGCCACGTCGCACGATTGGCGTACTTCGAGGAATACCCCACGGCGCGCAGCGCCATCGAACGCGAAAAACCGCTCAAGGGCTGGCGACGCGAGCGGAAAGTCGCTTTGATTAAATCCTTGAACCCGGGCTGGCGGGAATTGGCCGACGAGTGGTTCGAAGCGCCGAGATCCGCGGATGCGTGAGGGCGACGACGTGTTGACATCTCTGGCAGGCACCGGTTGCGGTAGAGATTCTTCGGCCGCAAGCGGCCTCAAAATGACGTTCTGGGGCAATCAGCTTCGAAGCCCGTGGCGCGCGGTAGTGTCGTCACTCGTCTGGCTCGCAGTTTGCGCAGCCGCGGCCGAATGGCCACCAGCCCCGCCGCTCAACGAGTCGGCCAGCCGCGACGTGGGGCTGATTCCGCCGTCGATCGCGGGCGAGATGATCGAGCCGCGCATCTGGCGGCTGACGTTCACGTACAAGCCGGACCGGCCGGTGCGGACGGTCGCGTTGGCGGCGTCGTTCAACAGTTGGAACAAGTCCGCGCTGCTCATGAAAGGCCCTGACGCGGAAGGCCATTACACGACGCAGGTCGAACTCGGCGCGGGGACGTACCAGTACAAGTTCGTGCTCGACGACCAGACGTGGGTGCAGGACCCGCTCAACCCCGCGGCCGAACCGGACAACCACGGCGGGTTCAACTCCGTGCTGCGCGTCGGTAAGCTGGCGTCGCTGACCGAGTCCAACGGACAGGTGGGCGACGGCCGCATCGAGCCGATCGGGCTGGTGCACCAGCCGTCGCAGGCGCAATATTTCCAGCCGCTCGACGGCGACGAAGTCGAAATCCGCTATCGCACGCTCGCGCACGACGTCGAGCAGATCGCCGTCGCGCTGCGTGACGGGCCGATGTGCGAGATGCACTCCGTGCTTGAGGACCCGCTGTTCACGGTGTGGGAAGCCCATGTGCCGCTGCCCGGAGGCGAAGGCGGCGCGGCGACGGACCGCGAAGTGGAGTACACATTCGTTCTCACCGACGGCGCGACGCGCGCGAGCGACCCGATGACCTACAAGACTAAAGTCGAGCCTGGTACGATCTTCCGCACGCCGGAGTGGGCCCGCAACGCCGTCTGGTACCAGATCATGCCGGACCGGTTCCGCAACGGCAGCAAGGACAACGACCCGAACCCGGTCCGCCCGTGGACCAGCGAGTGGTTCACGCCCTCGGAATGGGAAGGCAAGGACGGGCAGACGTTCTTCAAGTACTTCGTGTTCTCGCGGCTCTACGGCGGCGATTTCCAGGGCGTGCAGGAGAAGCTGCCGTATCTGAAGGACCTCGGCGTCAACGCGTTGTACTTCAACCCGATCTTCCAATCGCCCTCGCACCACAAGTACGACGCCGTGAACTACCTGCACGTGGATGAACACCTCGGCGCGCCGGGAGACTACGCCGAGGTGGCCGCCAGCGAGGACCTGCTGGATCCGACGACGTGGAAATGGACGCGCTCCGACCGCGTGTTCCTGGAGTTCCTCAAAGCCGCACACGCGCAGGGTTTCAAGGTCATCATCGACGGCGTGTTCAACCACGTCGGGCGGCAGCACCCGGCGTTCCAGGACGTGCTGAAGAACGGCAAGCACTCGCGCTACGCCGACTGGTTCGACGTCACGAGCTGGGAGCCGTTCCAGTACAACGGTTGGGCCGGGCATGATTCACTGCCGGTCTTCAAGAAGTCGGCTGACGGGCTGGCGAGCGCAAGCTGCAAGCAGCACGTCTTCAACGTCACGCGGCGCTGGATGGACCCCGACGGCGACGGCGACCCGAGCGACGGCATCGACGGCTGGCGGCTCGACGTGCCGAACGAGATCGCGATGCCGTTCTGGGCCGAGTGGCGCGGCGTCGTGAAATCCGTGAACCCCAACGCGTACATCACCGGGGAAATCTGGGACCGCGCCGATGCCTGGCTCGATGGGCGACACTTCGACGCCGTTATGAACTACCAGTTCGCAAAGCCGGCGATCGAATGGCTGTTCAACAAGTCCAAGCGCATCCGCCCGACGCAGCTCGACCGCCGGCTGGCGGAGCTGCGGCTGGCGTACCCGGCGGCGGCCACGTACGTGCTCCAGAACCTGGTGGGCAGCCACGACACCGACCGCGTCGTATCCATGGCGCTGAACCCGGACCGGGTGTACGACCACGAGAACCGTGTGCAGGACAGCAACCCGAAGTACAACGACGCCAAGCCGGGGCCGGAGGAATACCAGCGGGCGCGGCTTCTGGCGCTGCTTCAGATGACCTACATCGGTGCCCCGATGATCTACTACGGCGACGAGGTGGGCATGTGGGGCGCCGACGATCCCACCTGCCGCAAGCCGATGCTGTGGGAGGACCTTCAGCCGTACGAGAAGCCGGACGAGAACTTCGTGATGACGGAGCAGCTCGACTTCTACAAGCGCGCCATCGCGCTGCGCAACGCGCATCCGGCCCTGCGCACCGGCGATTTTCAGTCGCTGCTCGCGGACGACCGCGCCGACGTTTGGGTCTTCTCCCGTTTCGATGCGCGCGAGCGGCTGATCGTCGCACTGAACGCCTCCACGGAGTTGCGCGAAGTCGCCGTCAAGCTGCCCGAGCGATCGCCGCAGAACTGGTCCACGGTCTTCGGACCGTCGGAATACGCGGCCACGCTCGACGGGAAGAACCTGCGGATCAAGCTGCCGCCGATCGGCGGCGTCGTGCTCTGCGCATCGAACTGAACCCGCTGCGTGGCGCCGGCGGCAGGCCGCGCCGGCGTGACGCGAACCCGGCGTACCGATGGACGCATTCCAGTACCGTGATGGAGCGCTGTTCTGCGAGGCCGTGCCCGTGGCCGCGCTCGCCGAGCGCTTCGGCACGCCGCTGTACGTCTATTCGCAGCGCACGTTCATCGACCACTTCGAGCGGCTGCGGTCGGCCTTCGCGGCGCTGGACCCGCTCATCTGTTACTCGATCAAGTGCTGTCAAAACCTGCACATCTGCCGCTTGCTGCGCGAGCGCGGCAGCGGCTTCGACGTGGTCAGCGGCGGCGAGCTCTACCGTGCTCTCCAGGCCGGCGCCGATCCGTCGAAGATCGTCTTCGCCGGCGTAGGCAAGACCAAGCGCGAAATCCTCGAAGCGTTTGCGGCCAGAATCGGCCTGTTCAACGTCGAGTCCGAGTCGGAGTTGGAGCAGCTCGCCGCGCTGGCCGCTTCGCAAGGCCGCACCGCCGACGGGGCCCTGCGCGTCAACCCCGACGTGGACCCGCACACGCACCGTTACACCACGACGGGCAAGAAGGAGACCAAGTTTGGCGTGGACCTGGAGCGCGCCGCGGACGTGTTCCGCCGGCACGGCCGGGAATCGCCGGTGCGGCTGCGCGGCATCCACCTGCACATCGGCTCGCCGGTTCACGACGTGGAGGCCTACGGGCGCAGCCTCGACCGCGGGCTGGAGCTGATCAACTCGCTGCGCCGCGACGGCCTGGCGATCGACACGCTGGACATCGGCGGCGGGTTCGGAGCGCACTATCGCGGCGACGAGGCGCCGGGCTGGGACGCATACGCGGGCGAGATCGTTCCACGGCTGGCGGGCCGCGGCCTGCGCGTGATTCTGGAACCGGGCCGCACGATCGCGGCGAACGCGGGGGTGCTGCTGGCGCGCGTGCTGCACGTGAAGAGTTCGGGCGAGAAGCGCTTTGTAATCGTCGATGCCTCGATGAACGAGCTGATCCGGCCGGCGCTCTATGGCGCGTATCACTTCGTCTGGCCGGTTGACGCGGGCACTGTTGCGCCGCGCTCGCGCGGCGCCGAGCAGCCGTTCGCGGGACTGCTGCGCTCGGATGTCGTCGGTCCGGTCTGCGAGAGCGGAGATTTCCTGGCCCAGGACCGCCCGCTGCCGCCCGTGGAGGCCGGCGACCTGCTGGCGGTCTTTTCCGCAGGGGCGTACGCGATGGTGATGGCCAGCCAGTACAACTCGCGCCCGCGCGCCGCGGAAGTGCTCGTGGAGGGGGCCGAGTCGCGGCTGATCCGCCGGCGCGAGACGTACGACGACCTGGTCGCGGCGGAGATCATGTAGCCCCCCGGGCAATCTCAGGGGGCGCGCGGGCACCCCGCCGGCAATCCGAACCCCTCGCGGAAGCGAGGGGCCAGCCCCGCACTGCCGTGCGGGGTTCCGACGCGCTCGTTGACGCTCACCACCCGCCCCCTCGAAATCGCGGCTCGCCCGGGCACGGTCGCAGCCTGACCGAGACACGTGCGCCTTCGGCATTTCGCATCCCCACCATTGGCTTTGTCGGCCGGAGCGTAATACAATGTATTATTGCCGGCCCGAAGACAAGCGATTCCGCTTGGCCGGCACAGGAGAGACGCGCCATGATCGCCGCACGCCGCGCTCCACGACGCTCCGAGATCGTGACCTTCAAGGCCGACGAATCGCTGCTGGACGCGATGCGCGGCGTGGAGAACCGCTCCGAATTCATCCGCAACGCCGTGCTCGCCGCACTCGAGAACACCTGCCCGCTGTGCAAGGGCCGCGGGTTCCTCACGCCGAACCAGCGGCGGCACTGGCAGGCCTTCGCGCGGCACCACGAGCTCGAGGAATGCGGCGATTGCCATGAGATGCACCTGGTCTGCGAGCGACGGCGCGAGCGAGCTGTACACGCGCGTGCCGCCGGCCGCGCCGCGACCCCGCGGAGCGCCGGCTGATGTTCACGCGCTGCGCAATGGCGCTGCCTCTTCGTTCGACGAAGGCGACGCTCCCGCTCATGCTCGCCGCCGCGCTGTGGCTGTCCGGGTGCGAACGCGGCCCCGCGCCACAACCGGCGAGCGCTTCTGCGACGCAGGCCGCGAACGGCGCGGAACCGCCGCTGCTCGTGCTCGTCTCCGTCGCGCCGCAGGCGTACTTCGCCGAGCGCGTGGGCGGGGCGAACGTGCGCGTCGAGTGCCTGGTCGGTCCCGGCCAGTCGCCGCACACGTTCGAGCCTACTCCGCGGCAGGCGGCCCAATTGGCACAAGCGCGCGTCTACTTCACAGTGGGAATCCCGTTTGAATCGGTGCTGCTGGCAAAGCTGCCGCGCGGCGAGTCGGGGCCGGAAATCGTCGACACCCGCGCGGGGATCGAGCTTCGCCGCCTGACGCCGGCGGAATCGGCCGCCGACGCGCACGAGCACGAAAACGCACAGGGCCACGACGTGCCGCAGCGCGCGGAGTCGGTGTCGGACGAATCGGCGGGCGCCGTCGATCCGCACATCTGGTTGGACCCGCTGCGCGTCAAACGGCAGGCGCGCACCATGTGCGACGCGCTCGCGCGCCTCGCGCCACAGCACAGCGCAGAGTTTGAACGGAACTTCGCCGCGTTCGCCGCCAACCTGGACCACCTGCACGAGCGTCTCAGCAAGCTACTCGCCCCGTATCGCGGCCGCGAGTTCTACGTGTTTCACCCGGCGTACGGGTATTTCGCCGACGCCTATGGCCTGAAGCAGGCGCCGATCGAAATCGAGGGCAAGGAACCGGGACCACGCGCCCTGGCGCAGCTTATCGAGCGCGCCCGGGCGGCCGGAACGAAGGTGATCTTCTATCAGCCGCAGTATTCGAAGGCCGCCGCCGAGGCCGTCGCGCGGGCGATCGGCGCCTCGGTCGTGCCGCTCGACCCGCAGCCGCGCGACTGGCTGGCGGCGATGGACGAGCTCGCCGCCGCGCTGGAGCAGGCGCTGGCCGCCGCCGAGGCGCAGCGAACCGAGCATCCATGAGGTCCCCGTCATGAGCGCCGATTGCGAACAACCCGAATCGAGCGTCGCGGCCGTCGAGCTTCGCGGCGTTTCGTTCTCGTACGACGGTCCGCCCGTGCTGGAAAACGTGAATCTGACGGTGCGCGGCGGGGAGTTCGCCTGCATCGTCGGACCCAACGGCGGCGGCAAATCCACGCTGCTCAAGCTCATGCTGGGGCTGATTGCACCGGCGCGCGGCGCGGTGCGCGTGCTCGGCGACGCGCCGCGGAACGCGTGCCGCCGCGTGGGGTACCTCCCGCAGCACACGCAGTTCGACCTGCAATTCCCGGTCACGGTCCGCGACGTGGTGCTGATGGGGCGGCTGGGCGAGACGCGCCGCTTCGGGCCGTTCCGCCGGGCCGACCGGGCCGTCGCCGAGCAGGCGCTGCGCGAGGTCGGGATGCTGGGCTTTGTGCGGCGACCGTTCAGCGCGCTTTCCGGCGGCGAGCGGCGCCGGGTGCTGATCGCCCGGGCGCTGGCGTGCCGGCCGGAAATCCTGATGCTCGACGAGCCGACCGCGAACCTGGACATCCAGGTGGAGGAGCAGCTTTATGACCTGCTGCGGGAGCTGAACCGCCGGCTGACCGTCATCATGGTCTCGCACGACGTGGCGTACGTCTCCAAGTACGTGCAGACGGCGATCTGCGTGAACCGCACTGTGCACACGCACAGCGGCGCGGAGATTACGCACGAGGTCATCCGGAACCTGTTCGGGCGCGAAATCCGCCTGGTGCCGCACGAGCACGATCATCCGCACGCGCACGCCAACTGCGAGACCTGCCCGTCTGAGGCGCCGCGCAACGCGACGGATGCGAGGGCGCCGCGGTGATCGAGTTCCTTTCTGACGTGCAGCGCTATCCGTTCCTGCAAACTGCGCTGATCAGCGGGCTGCTGGCGAGCGTCGCGTGCGGCGTGGTCGGGACGTACGTGGTCGTGCGGCGCATCACGTACATCGCCGGCGGAATCGCGCATTGCGTGCTGGGCGGGATCGGCGCCGCGCGCTACGCGCAGGTCGCGCTCGGTTGGGAGTGGTTGGACCCGCTCTATGGCGCAATCGTCTCGGCCATCGCCGCAGCGCTGACCATCGGGCTGGTCAGCTTGCGTGCCAGGCAGCGCGAGGACACCGTCATCGGCGCCCTGTGGGCCATCGGCATGGCCGCGGGCGTGCTGTTCATCTATGCGACGCCAGGGTACGCGGTCGACCTGATGAGCTATCTGTTCGGCAACATCCTGATGGTCCCGCGCGACGAACTGTGGCTGATCGCCGGCCTGGACGGCGTGGTCGTGCTGCTGGGTCTGGCGTT
>JABRWC010000039.1:0-83069 GCA_039961675.1 Phycisphaerae bacterium | reverse complement strand
ACCCGCTCCAAACCCTCGAAACCACCCTCCGAACCTACGTCCAAACCGGCCAACTCCCGACCCTACCCGAGAAAATCGCTGCAAACAGGGGAACTGTTACGGATTTCTTAGAAAATGTTGCAGACGGGTGAACTGTTACCGGCTTCCGCGACGATGCCTACTTCTTCCTCAAAATCCGCGCGGCGTTCCCCGGAATTCCCGGATGAACCAATCATCCGGGGCATGGCAACGCACAGGCGCCAGGATCCCGGTGGAATCGACCCGGCGAGCGCGTCATAATTGTGGGGCATTCGTAAACTGGAGTCTCCCGGATGCCCGACCCCGACGTTCGGTCCGTAGAATACTTTGAACGTATCCTGAGCGATACGCAGGTGGCGCTGAGCGAATCGCGCGGGCGAGGCGACAGCAATGGCGAGCTGCGGATCCTGGACAGCCTTCTGAACGACACGCTTCAGTACGCCGTGTGGTACTGCGACGATGCTGTCAGCGGCGTAGCCTTCTTACGCGAACGCGGAGCGCCTGATGTGCTGCGCCTCGCGCTCGAGCTGAATCGTCAGAACCTCGAACGCCTCAAGCGGCCGCCGAGTGCGCCGGTGGCCGTGCTTGACCTCGTCGTCGGCGACGAAGCGCACGTGGCACTGCTTCTGGACGAGGAGCCGGCCGCGCGACAGGCGATTGAAATGAGCGAGGCCGCCCGTGAGATGGGGTGCATAGGGCGGGACAAGTTCTGGACGGCGTATGCGGATGGTTTGCGGGCACTGCTGGAGCGACGGCCGTTCCAGCCGCCGGCGTTCAAGCTGTCGGGCCTCCAGCTCTCGCTGGAGCCGTACCTGCGGCTCATGGCCGCGCTGTCTTCGGGCCAGGACCCGTCCGATGCGCTGCGCTCGGTGGATGAGGCCTTCAAGAAGCGCCAGACCGACCGGCGCTTGCGGGATTGGATGATGCTCAGCGGCGACGGCAAGCGTCCGGTGCGCTGGGACTATCGGCGAGCGGCGATCCTCAACGGCGCAAGATCTCAAACATGAATGCGGCCATCGCCAGTTGGAAGAATGCGGTTGACGTCCTTCGCACACAGGGAATCGACGTCAGGCTGGAAGCGTACGGCTTCTCCAGGCAGCTTCGCCACGAAATCGCCGGCGAAGCGGCGATGCGATGCGGCCTGGATCACTTGGAAGTTGAAGGCGCAACTGGTTGCATTTCCCTGAGCGTCACGAAGGGACGGGGGCCTTGCGTCGCGCGCTGGTTTTTCAGATCAGCTTCGGAAAGCGGCCTGCGCCAGATCGTCGCCTTGCTGATCGATGCGACACAGAAAGTCCGCACCAGCGAGAGCAACAACTGGGTGGACGCCCTCGATGCCGTCAACCAAGCGCAGGGCGGGGAATCCTGGAATCCTGACGAGCCATAAACCGGGCCTGCCGTGCCGCGTCCACGAATCACCGCCTGTCGATTGGCCCGGATGCACCGCCGCGGAATTCATTGAACCGTGCTCGGTGTGATGCACGCGTGCCCTCGCGGTCCCGGACCGGCGACGGGGCGCTCGACATGTCGTCTGCAAACTAGCATTTCGCGCGGCGCCGGCTGATCTGCCCATCTTCAAGAGACCATACCTTGCCCTTGCGTACTGCGACTCGCAGGACCCGGCCGCATCCCGGGCATGAAAACCGCCAGCAGACAGGCGCCGGAGGCCGACAGCGGAACACGACGCCTTCGAACAACTCAAGATGTTCCGTGGCCACTCCCTCCAACGATACACCGCAGGCAACGCAACAGCGCCCCCGCAGGTAGGTCAGGATGTCGCTGCGCATTTGTTTGAGGGTTTCTTCAACGCCCTGCGCGGACATACAGCCTCACTCCAACTGCTCAAGCGGCTGCCATCCGTGCTCGCAAAGACTGACTAACGCCGCGACGGCCGCGCGAATGTCTTGGAACTGAGCGTCATGTGAACTGCCGCGCTCGCGGTCCGAGACGATCCAGCCGCCTTCGCATCGCCGGATTGCGGGCCCGTCGTGCGTCAGACCGCCGGCATCCGTCGGCGGAAAGGGGATCCGACTCGCTCCAGCTCGCGCTTCAGCGTCTCTTCCACCGACGCGCGCAGGTTCGGGAAGGACCGTCGCCAGGCCGCCATCGTGAGCGGCCTATTCCGGAACCCTAGCACTTCGAGAACCTGCTCGATCGAAAGAGTCTGCATGAGCCGAGGACTCCACGTCCGCCTTCGCAGACGCGATCAAGCCGCGCGACCGTATTCTTACTCCGCCGACGGGCACCAGCCCGTCCAGTAGGCAGGCGGGTTGGGATTGTCAAGGATGCGCTTGAAATACACGGCGGACCGTTCGCCGGACTTCGCCGTCACGAGGTCATACCCGACCTGGGCGAAGGCGCGCGCTGCCGTGATGTCGCCCAAATGGAAGGCGATTCGAGCGCAGTGCAGCGCACCCAGGGGGCTCGCGCCTTGGCGCACGTCCTCGGGCGTGATGCGCAGAAAGTCCTCCGGAAAGGCACTCAACTGCCTGAAAAACGCCGGGCTTTGGTCCCGCCAGGCGGCGACGAGCGCTTCGACGCTTCGTTTAGTCTCCGCCGCGGTTGCACCGTAGGGGAAACCGAACTGAAACTCCGCCGGCGGCTTCAGGCGTGACTGGATGACGCATTGCGACGGCTTGACGGTCTTCGGATTGCAGCCTTCCCGCGATGTCGAACCCACCTCAGGGAGGAAAGAAAGGTGGATGCCGAGATTCACGTAGCAGCGGTCAGCCGCCGACCCACCCTGAACATTGACCACCTGAACCACCTCGCCCAGTCTTTTGCGCAAGGTCTCGCCCGATCCAGAAAAGCCTTCGGCACGCAGGCCCGGATAGAGCGCCTCGCCGACGCGCTTCATGTACTCGACGCGGGTCGCCACGCGCTGGATTATACCACAGAAGCCCGCGCTCGCGACGAACACAAATCGGCCGATCGACAAAGTCGACCCCCGCTGCACGACCATCCGCAGTAAGAGGCGCCTTTAAGCAACGCGCCAGGTATCGTCGCGGCGGTGTGATCCTCATGTTGCGGTGGTGGTGTCATTGGGGCGCCCCAACAAACCACGTTCAGAACGCAACGCGCTCGTACGTGATCACCCGCTGGCCGCAGTGGCGGCATTCGCGGCTGCGGACGATCTTGCCGCCGGGCGCCCGGCGCGTGTACACGACGCGGAAGTGTTCGCAGCCGCACTTGGGGCACACAAGCCCGCGCCGCTCGTCGGGCTTCTCAGTCGGCTTCGGCTCCTTCTGGATCATCGCCGCGCCCCCTGAAGCTGGGACAGGCGAACGCGCGGTCGCGCAATGGGCTTCGACTCAATGCCAAAGAGCGTGGCTCCTTGCATCGACGCGACGACGGCGCAGCCGACCAGGCAGTCGAGCCAGTGGTTGTCGAGGCCGTCGAGGCGCAGCTTCCATTCGTCCACCGTCCGACCCCGCCCCTCGGTTTTCACGCGGTACTCGCTGGTGAGATGCTCGGCGAGCAGGCGGTGCGGCTCTTTGGCGGGCGAGACGCCCGCCCTCCCCGTTCGGCCGAAGAGCGACAGGCAGCCCGGATCGCCCATCGGCACCGCTAGGCGGGCGTGGATGAAGCTCTTCCAGTAATTCGTGTCGAACAGCGCGTGCCGGACCGACCGCCGGTTGCTGACGAGCGGGATGCGCCAGCTCAGGCGGACGCGGTCGCCGCGCTTGCGCTTGTAATCCGCGAACGGAATCGACGATGCGCCGACATAGCGACCGTGCGCGGGCATGACCACGCCGGCATGCCTCGACTGCCGGCAGAACTGGTAAACGACGTCAGACGACTGACCCCAGTTCGCGTCAATCAGGCAGCAGTCGATGCACACCATCGCGCCATCGTCGCGGCGCCATTTCCTGCCGAGCGTTGCCTCGGTGAGCCGCTCGAGGCCCGCGTAGATCGCCCCTTCGAGCCCGGCCCGCGGCGAAGCGTCGGCGAGCGTGCGGCGGATGTCGCGAAGCGTGAAGTACCCGGCCTTCTGGTCGGGCTCGGTCCCGTAGTCGAGCACGAACCCCGTGAAGTCGTCCTCCCACGCCGCCACGAGCCAGAAGAGCACCTTGGCCTGCACGTCGATGAACATCGTCACGTGCGTTGCGCCGATCGGCACCTCACCGCGTCGCAAGCCGTTGACCTTCGCCGCGATCTCGTCCGCCGTGAGCAGCTCGTCGTCCGCGTGCTCCTCGGGCAGCGGCTCGTTCTGGTACTCCGCCCAAAACGCGACGTCGCCCCGATCGAGCCGGAGATTCATCGCGTGCTGCACCGCTGAGAGTTCGTCCGGATGGTGCCGCTCCGGCCAGGCGACCACGGCGCCCTCGTCCATCGCTACGCGGTTCGCGCCGTAGTACTCGATCGCCTCACCGATGCCGCGGTCCGCTCGCATCCCCTCACCCATCACGCCCCCTCCCGTCCCAACGGCGTCCCGGGCCGCCCGGGAACGCCCCACGCCGCCCCAGAGCGGCCGTATGGCCGCGTACGTAACCAGTAGAGGCCCGTGGCCGCCCGGGCGCGCATGAGAGCGCTCTCCCCCGCATGTCGCCCGTCGGGCCACAGACTCGGACCTGGCGCGGCGACATGCGAGGAATTCTTGGAATTCTCGCGAAGCCGCCTTGCTTTCCGGCCGCCCGGCTGGACTCATGTGGCTGTACGCGACGCGCGTACCCGGACCGCATGGGGCGGCCGGAATACGGAGAACCAAGATGAAGAAGAGCGCGAAGAAGACCACGCCGAAGAAGGCCGCCAAGGCGGCCGCCAAGCCCAAGGTCCAGCGCAAGCCCGCGAGCGATGCGAAGCCGAAGCGCGTCAGCGCCCTGGACGCGGCGGCCGAGGTCCTGCGCAAGGCCGGCAAGCCGATGCGCAGTCAGGAGATGATCGCCGCGATGGCCGAGCAGGGTCTGTGGACCAGCCCGGCGGGCAAGACGCCGCACGCCGCGCTCTACGCCGCGATCCTGCGCGAGATCAACGACAAGAGCAGCGAGGCCCGCTTCCGCAAGGCCGACCGCGGATTGTTTGAGTACGCCGACTGAGGCGACGCACATCACGCACCCCCCTCCACAGCGTCGGCAACCGCCAGCGCTGGCTCTTCGGCCTGAGCATTGTCGGCCCCGACGCCGACGCGCTCCGCTTTCCGCCCGGTGAACTTCTCCCAGCGCTGGATGATCACGTCGCAGTACAGCGGGTCCAGCTCCATGAGGAACGCCCGCCGGCCGGTCTGTTCCGCCGCGATCAGCGTCGAGCCGCTGCCGCCAAACAGGTCGATGACGTTTTCGCCGGTGCGCGACGAGTACTGCATGGCGCGGAACGCCAGCTCGACGGGCTTTTCCGTCAAATGCACCATTCGCTGCTGCGGAACCTTCTTGTCCTCACACACGTCGCGGATGTTGTTCGGCCCGAAGAACTCGCGGCCCGCGCCTTCGCGCCAGCCGTAGAAGCACCACTCGTGCGCGAGCATGAAGTCCTTGCGGCACAGCACGCGTGAGTTCTTTACCCAGATAAACTGCTGGTGCCAGAAGAGACCGACGCGTTTGAGCACTGGCGGGTAGTTCTCGATGTTGCTCCAGCCGCCCCAGATGTAGAACGCGCGCCCGGGCAGCAGCACGCGGGCCAGGTTGCCGAACCACGCCGCGAGCAGGCCGTCGAAGGCCTCGTCGGAGATGAAGTCATTGTGCAGCGGCCGGTCCTTCGGCCGCATTCTGCCGGTGACCGGTTTGGCCTTGCTGGGGTCCCGAGCCAGGTCGAACCCCTGATGATTGCCGAGCCGCTTCTTCGCCTCCTTCGCCTTGGCCTCGTCGCTGAGGTATGCCGCGAACGTGGCCAGGCCGGCGACGGCATTCTTGCTGCGGGGCTCGAGTTTCACATTATACGGCGGGTCGGTATTGACCATGTGAACCGGCTCGCCGCCGAGCAGTCGGTCCACGTCGTCGGGCTAGCTGCTGTCGCCGCACAGCAAGCCGTGGTCGCCCAGGACGATCAAATCGCCGGGTTTGGTGATGGCCTCGTCCGGCGGCTCGGGCACCTCGTCCGGATCGCAGAGGCCCGGCTTCACGCCGGGGTCGAGCAGCCTGGCGAGCTCGTCCTGGTCGAAGCCCAGCAGCGACCAGTCGATGCCGGCGCCCTGCAGCTCGGCCAGCTCGATCGGCAGCAGCTCCAGGTTCCACTCGCCAGTTCCGCTGTTTTGTTATCCGCAATCCTGTACGCGCGAATCTGCTCGGGCGTAAGATCGCTCGCGACGTGCACGGGCACCACCGCGAACCCGAGCCTCTGCACCGCCTTCCAGCGCGTGTGCCCGCAGACGATGACGCCGTCGGCATCGACGACGATCGGCTGGCGGAACCCGAACCGGCGGATTGACTCGGCGACGGCGTTGACGGCCTCATCGTTGTCACGCGGGTTCTTCTCGTACGGCTTGATCGCGGCCGGCGGCCGCAGCTCCACGTTCATCGTGTGCCTCCCTGCACGTGCTTGTCGATCGCCATGACGATCAGGAATGGGTTGTGGCGGACCATCTCGGCCGTGCAGCCGCGCAAGCCGATGCGGTCGCAGAACGCCGCGACCTCGGCCGCGCGCAGCCGCAGAACCGTGCGGTACGCATGCACGAATTCGTCCTCGCGCTGCGCCACGGCCCGTACGTCCGGCCGCTCGAAGACGTCGGGCGGCATTTCCGTCATCGCCGCCACGCGGCGGACGCACTGCGCCGCCCAGAACAGCAGCCGGCTCATCGGGACTTTCATCTTGTCATCGGGTGTGACCATACTTGCTTCCTATGCCGCGCGGGTTTCCGCCGCGCGAAAGAAACCGTGTTTGGTTTGCGAGGTGGTTCCGCGGGGGCCATCGCCTCCGCCGGGCTGAACAAGTGCGCCCCGACGGGCCGCTTCAGAAACGGCCGCAGCACCTCCTGGGCCCGCGGTCCCGTGTAGATGGTCCGCGCGTGCCCGTGGTAGGCGGCCTTGTGCATCGCTGGCTGGTACGTCCACACGCGGCCGCTCATGTCGATGTCGCACGGCCGCATCGCGACGATCTCGCCGGCCCGCGCGGCCGTCAGCAGCTGGAGCTGGATCATCGCCCACACCGGCTTCGGCACGAACGGCTTGATCGCGTCGATCATCGCCGCCGGCACCGGGCCGACCGGCTCCGGCTCGCGCGCCGCGCAGCGGCCGCGCCGCAGGCCCGCCACGGCCTGGACCGCGTGGTAGACGCCGCCGGGCAGCAGCTCGTTTTCGACGCCCCAGCGAAAGACCCGCTTGATTCGGCTGACGCTCTGGTTGACGGTCGTGCGGCTCCAGCCGAGGTCGATCATGCGCTGCCGCACGGCCTTCAGCGCCAGTGGCCCGAACTCGGCGGCGCGGCTTTCGGCGTAGAGCTCCCGCAGCGGTTTGAGCGCGCTGCGCAGCACATGGAGCTGCGTGGTCGGTTGGCCAGCGGCGTCGCGGTAGTAGCCGCGCGCGTGCAGCCAGTAGCGCGCGAGCAGCTCCTTGACGGTCATCTCGATGGGCTGGACTTTCGGCTGTTGATCGGCCGCGAGCCACTCGGCGATCACCTGGTGGTAGCGCCGCTCCGTGTCGGGCTGGTCGGCGCGGCCTAGGTACACCGCCCGGCCGTTGAGCACGACGTAGCCCTGGCCGGTGGCTTTGTGGGTGCGGAGCTTGGGAACGTTGGCGGGTTTCTCGACGGGCCTCGGCCGTCCTCCTGGCTGGCGCGAGTAGTACTACTCGCTTCTGGGCCTCGGATTACGGCCGCTCCGCCCGCAGGCGGGTCTCCGCAACTCGCGGAGTCGGCGTTAGTTACGATCAATGGAGCCGATGAGATTCGAACTCACGACCTCTTGCATGCCATGCTTACGCTCGCCCGGTCGTAAGTCCTCTTGCACGCGCCAGAACGGTTCGGCGGCGTGCAGTGTATGCAGTGTTCGCATCGTTCGCAACTGGTTGCGCGGTGTACACCGCGCCAGCGGCGCCGGCAGTTCTTGCGCGTCGTGTGCGATCGACTTTCCTGAGGCGTCGAAAGACTTTCCGGCGGATCTCCGGTGCCTGGGAACGGCAAAATAAACGCGCAGCACGACGTTTCCAGCGTCGTAAATCCCCGCAGATTCGCGGGGTGAGTTTGTCCAAATGAACCGACTAAACGCGGTCAAACCGGGACCGGCGCGGCCAGAGTCGATCAGCTTCCGCGTGATCGCCCCAGCCGCCGTGCGCCAGTCTCCAACAGGACGCAGACCAGCAACCCGATAGCCGCCACGCTGAGGATCGGCGGGTCCGGGTCGAGCGGAACCGCGGGCCTCGGATCGGGCGCGAGCGCCGATTGGACCAGTTGTGCCTGCGAATCCAAAAAGTCGTCCGGCGCGCCGGTCGCCTGGCGGGATTCGAGCGCGGCCCGAAACGCCGCCCTGTCCAGGCGCAAGAGCGCCTCCAGCGTAAGCCGAACGGTCAGCCCGGCGCCCTGCTGTCTGGCCCCGGCGAACGCCTGCCGCCAGTAATCCGACCAGGGCAGCCGCATCGGCTCGTCCAGGCGGGCGGTGACGCCGCCGATCCATCCGACGGTGAACCCATACCCAGAGCCGGCCAGCAGCGTGCTGCTGCGCAGGGCCTGCACATCGGCCAGCCGGTCCAGCAGGTGCAGGCGCAGACGCAGGTTGTAGAGGGTCTCGGACATCGAGGCGCACTCGGCCGCGGGCGGAACGTCGGCCGCGATGATGCAGGTCAGCAGGTCCAGCGTCTCGCGGGGAGAGCTGGATTCGACGCGGTCGAGCGCCGGGAATGCGGCGCGCAGGCGCTCGACGTACTCGCGCGGCCGGCCGTGCGGATGATCCGCATCGCGGCCGAAGCGCTCCGCGCCGTCGGCGTAGAGCGCCCGGAGCGGGGGCGCGATCGGCAGCGCGCGGGCGGTCGCGATCGCCTGGTCGAGCCAGGCGCAATGGTCCGTGTCGTGCGTGGGCGGCGCGAAATGCAACCCCACGATCCTGCCGCGGGACTGGAGCTCGCGGATGACCTGGTCGCGGAGCGCAGGCGCGAGATATGCGGTTTCGTCGTCGCGCGACCAGAGGGCGCAGTCGAGGATCACTAGCGTGATCCCCGTCTCCTGGATGAGCGCCGGGGAGCGCTGCCAGTCGGCGGGCGTGCTGAGCGCGTCGGGGATCAGCAGCAGCGCGTGCTGGTGCCGCGGCGGCGACGCGGCCCGGGCGCAGAGCGGGCCGAACGCGAGCAGAGGGATCACTGCCCCGAAGGTCCGCGCCATGATGACCAGGTGCGCGAACGTCGACGGCCAGGGTCGGAACGGTCGCTCGGTACCGGGCGTTAGCCGGTCCACAGGGCCAGTTTGCGGTCGTCGCGTCAAGGTGGCACCTCCGTTCGTGCGCGGATCGACCATCGATCGCCGTCCGGGTGTGGACACTGGCCCGCGACCGAGGAGAGCAGCTCAGACAATCGCCGGGGCGACGGCGAACCGGGCCGATTGCATCCGTGACAGGTCACCAGCCGGCAGCCGGGCGCGTCGCCGGCCAGGGCGCGCGATTCGGGACAATCCTCGCAGATTGCCAGGCGGCGCTGCCGCTCGGCGTGGCGTGTCGCTGCGACTGCACGTGGCTCACTCGTCTTGCGATTCGGCCTGCGCCGCGCCGGAAGGTAGGCCTCCACGATCGTGCGGTGTGCGGTGCGCGCCAATGCGCGCAGGTCAGACTGTGATGGTTGCTTGTCCACCGACCACCTGCACAAAGTTGTCTCCGTCACAGACCTCCGTCCCCGGGTCTCCGGCGATGTCCTCGAGGTCGCCCAGTGCATCGCAGACCAATCGCACAAAATCAAGTTGCTGGAACTCGCCGCAATCGTCGTCCGGGTAGCCGAAGACCGATGCGTATGCGAATCCATGGCCGACGTTGGGACCGTCGTACCACTCGCCGATCGACACCACCGCTATGATCCACGGCGGTTCCCCGCCCGGCGCGTCGAGCGTCCAGGTCTTTCCACGTACCGGCAATCCGCCGCCCGCCAGGTCGAAACAGCTCTCCAGGGTGCACTCGTAAGTCCCGTCGAGCGACGACGTGCAGACCGCCTCTGGACACATGCCCGATCCGGAAACCGATACCGACACGCTCGCCGGCCACGCGCTCAGCCAATCGGGAATGCCCTCGCACTCCACCTCCTGTTCGCAGAGCATGATCCGAGAGTTGTCTGCGCACAGCAGGATGGCCGCTCCATCCGGGCAGAGGCGTATGCGATCGTCGGCCACAGCGTTCCCCTATGTCGGGGGTCCCGGCGGTCCCGCCGGCTCCTGCGGGCACGCCAAGGAGAACATCACCGTGAACTCGCGGTCGTGCGTCGCCGCGCCGGAATTCACATCGAAGTGGACGCGGACCTTGTATGTCTTGAGGCTCGGCCCGCATGGCACCTCGTCGCACTCCGTCGGCGGGTCCAACCCCTCCTCGTTCACATACACCATCACGTCGCGGTATTCGCTCGCCGGCACGGTGACCGCCGCATCGTCGAGGGCGAAGCAAAACCAAAACGGCACGATCCGGAAGATCGAGATCGCCACGTCGGCCGAGGCTGTGCCGTTGTTCTGGATGCGGAAACGGCAGTGCCCTGGCGACGGGGGCACGTACTGCACCGTGGGATCGAGTGGCGTGATCGTCACGTCGCTGTCGACCACGGTCGCCCGCACGATCACGTCGTAGTCAACGCCGCCGGCCGTGAACCGCACGACGCCCGATTGCAGGCCTGTGCCGGTCTCCGGGGCGTCGAACGTGACGTCGAACGTCGCGCTCTGGTCCTGGGCCAGCGACGGGTTCCAGGGCGATTCCAGCAGCCACAGCGCCGGATCGCCGTCCTCCAGCGCCGCGGTAACGCCAGCCGAGACCTCGCCTACGTTCGTGACCGTGAGCGTCAATGTCTTTTGCGCGCCGTTCTGCACCACGCCGAAGTCCAGCGGAGACGGCGTGATCTGGAGCTCTGTAGCGATGCCGCGCCCGCGGACGGTCGCCACGATCGTCTGCGTCCCCGCGGTCACCGTGCAGTGCGCCGCGAACTCCCCGCGCGCGACCGGAGCGAACTCGACCGTCACGTTCGCGGTGCCGCTCGGCGTGATCGTCCCGCTGGCGCCGGCGGTGATCGTGAATGGGTTGACGCCGCGCAGGTCCGAGATCGCCGCATCGTAGTCAATGTTCGACGCACCGTTGTTGGTGAGGGTGAAATCGTCCGTCGGCGTGTCGCCGACCTCGACGTCGCCGAAGTCCATGAACTCCGAATCGATCGACAGGTCACCCGCGGCGGCTGGATTGCACGCCGCGAGGAACGGGACCTCGGTGACGATATGCTCCGCGACGCCCGTGCCGTCTACATCGCGCTGCTGGCGCTCCACGCGCAGGACCGACCGCGGGCCGAGGCCCGGACCCCAGCGCGGGATGCAGTTGCGCAGGTCCTCGCCCTCTGGCCAGAGGTTCACCGGGACGATGTCGACCAGGTCGCCGGTCGTCTGACCCGAGGCGTCGAGCAGGTAGCCAACGTAATAGGTCCCATCGGCCGCGTAGGCGGCGATCCGCGCAAGCAGTACGCCGACTCCCGCGGCCGAGCCGGGTCCCAGACGGACCAGCGCCCAGGCCGTGCCGCTGGTCTCCGAGGCGAACAGGATTTGTCCCGGACCGGACGTCCCGCTCTGCAGGTGATCCGTCGCGCCCGGCGCCACGTCGGCGAACGCGTGCGTCGGGTCAAGGATCGTCACGCGCGTCTGGACCACGCCGTCGATGATCGCACGGCCGATCCGCCCGGCGGCCAGCGGCTCGAGCAGCACCGCGCAGCGCCCGCCGGCGTGCTGGACGTCGGGCACGACGCCGCGGATTGCGATCCGCTGCTTGAATTCCAGCTCGTTGTCGGCCGGATGAACGATCGGCCCATCGATCGCCAGCACGCCGAAGCGCGGTACGGTCTGGTCCGTGTCGTTTTTCACGAGCACGACGCCACCGGCCGCGCGTATGAGCGATCCGCGCCGCCGGTCGTGCACGCCCATCGCGGCGCGTTGGGCAGCGTCCAGCATCGCGTTATGCGCCTGGACGCTGGGCACGGCGACCCGGCCGGACGGGGATCGTTTCTGGAACGGGTTTGCCGGCACGTCAGCTCCCGATTCCGAGGGCGCTGAAATCGCCCTCCAGGTACAACTGCTCGACGAATGCGGCGATCGGCTTCTTGATCAGCTTATGCCCGTCGGCGTCCTCGTCGTCGGCGATCGCAAAATGGATGATCTCCCAGCCCTTCTTTGCCGGGACCGTGAAGAGCGGCTGCCCCGGGTTCGTAGGGTGCTCGCCGATGGGGATATCGGCGACGTTCGGGCTGGCCGAGAAACGGTAGGTCAGCTCCCAATCACCCTTCGCGCGCTTTGAGCCGTAAACCCCAAGGAAGAGGCACTCGCCCGCGGCCAACCCGCGGAACGTTGCGTCGTTTACACGTCCCGTGAGTCCATAGACCACGCCCTTGTACGCGGTGTCGACGAAGCTCTCAGCCTTGTAGTGCGTCTCCGCGAAGGTGTAGACCGGGACGACGATGTCGATCCCCTCCACGTTGTCGCCGTTGACGCCGATCAGCTTGTGGTGGTTCCAGGCGAGGATCCCGGGCGCGTACGACTCAGAGACCGTCGCCCGCGCGTGGATGACGTGCTCGTTTCCGCCGGTCGTGTCGAAGCTGAACTCGCTGCTGTCCGTTGGCAACGATCCCGTGCCGTAGCGCACGCGGCAGTGCCAGAGCTGGTCGCCGCCGGGCTCCGCCAGCAGCGACTCGCGCGGCAGCGTCACCAGCTCGCTGCCCCAGGGCGCGAACGTAACCGGCGACGTGGCCGCCAGCAGCGAATACACCTCGGACTCGTCGTTCGTCCCGCGGACCGTGTAGATCAGCTCCGCGGACGGGTTGCGCCCGGTGTAGAAGCTGCGCGAGGCCACGTGCTCGGTGATTGTCGCCGCCATGGCGCCAATGACTCCCCCGGCCGAGCTCAGTTCGGGGCGACAATGTCGCCAAACAATTCGACGTGGAACGTCCCGCGCTTCCCGTCCCCGGCGCCGCTTACGGAGATTTTGATCTTCTCGTTCACCAGCGCCGCGCGCGTCCGCGCGCCGGTCGCCAGGCCGATCTCGTCGTGCTGGTCGACGCTGAAGTAGTGATCGAACCGAACGGCGCCGTCCTGGCCAGTCCGGTCCATCAGAGGCTTCCCGGTCTCGGCCCCTGTGACCACGACACTGAACGACCCGCCATACTGCGTCGCGGCCGGGTCCGGGATGTAGTGCAGCGACCAGGGCACGGCGCCCGGGGTGAACGTCAGGAAGCCTTTCCCCGACCCGGACGCATCGGTCTCGATCACGATCGTGTCGCGCATGAAGTTCACGTTCTTCTCCTCAAGCGAGGCGACCAACGATTTCCGCTAAGGCCGCGGCCGTCTCATTGAGCCGCACCAGCATGCGCGTGCGCTGCCAGGCGGCGATCCGCGCCTCCTTGGTCAGCTCGTCCAGCCGCCGCTGCGGTCCGCCGCCCGTGATGCCGAAGATCGCCGCCGGGTTGAACGTGGCGGCCGAAGTCGTCCGCAGCGCCGCCATCACGCCCGCCTGGGCCTGGCCACCGGCGTCCGCGAACGCCCTTTTCTGCTGCTCGTCCGCTTCGGCCCGCTGCCGCGCCGCACCGGCCTTCGCGATCGCCTCGGCCAACCGCTGCTGCGCGTCGGCGAGCTTCTTGCGGGCGGTTTCGAGCTGCGCGGAAGCGCCGGTGGCGACGGCTTGCTGCGCGGCCTCCAGGTCGGCCTGGAGCCGCTCCATCATCTCGCGATGGATCTTCTCGGCGTCAAGCGCCCGTTCGCGGCGGCGCCGGTCGATGTCCGCCTGTGCCTGCTGCTCGCCCTGATCGATGTCGCGGCTCAGGTCCGCGAACTCGTCGTCCGCGAAGTCGCGCGCGATCTGCGCCTGCTCCGGCGTCAGTTCGCCGAACAGCTCCATCAGGTCGAACCAGCGGTGCTGGAGCCAGTTCTGGATCGCGTTCCAGGCGTGCTGCATGCCGGACGTGAACCAGACCCATGCCCGCGCAAGTCCAGCCACGACGTCCCACCAGGTGGTTTCGAGCTGGTGCCAGACCCACTGCGCGCCTTGCAGCGCGCCGTACCAGATTTCATAGGCGGTTCGGATGAACCAGGACTTCAGGTTCTCCCAGGTCTCCCGCAGGACCGCCACGCCCTTCGCCCACACCACGCCCAGCCCGGCGAATAGCACTTCGCCTGCCGTTTCCATGTCGCCGGCGACCAGCGCGTCACGGATGCCGCCCAGCACCTTGCCGACGAAGTCGCGAAGATTGGCGAAGGCTTCGCCGATGAACGCCGCTGCGCGCGAGAACAGGTTGGCCTGCATCGCCATTTCGGCGCCGAGACCGCCCAGCAGGATCAGGAATCCGCCCGTGATCGAGGGCAGCGCCACCATCACCGCCAGCGCCGCCTTGAACGCGATTGCGACCGCGGATACCGCGGCGCCCAGGACACCGGTCGCGAACGCGGCGACGTGCATGAACACGCCCACGCCGATCAACGCCGCGCCCAGCGCCGCCGTCGCCGCGGCCGCGGCCCCGATCATGAACACCAGGTCCGGGTTCGCCCGCACCCACTGGTTGAGCGCGTTGACGAACTTCGTTACCTGGCCGATCGCCACGCGCAGGACGCCGCTGAACGCCTCGCCGACGCTGATGCCCAGCCCTTCCAGGGCACTCGTGAGAATGACCGTCGTACCGGTCAGCGTGTTGAGTTGCGTCTGGGCGATCCGCTCGGCGGTCCCGCCGGCCGAGCCGAGTGCGGCCGTGAATTGGCGCAGCCGCTCGCCTCCCTGCGTCAGCAGTTCCGCGAAACCGGCCGCCTGCCGTGCGTCGAAGATCGTGCCGATCGCCTCCAGGCGCTTCCCGCTGCCCATCCCTGCCAGACCGGCGTTCATATCGTCGATGATGTCCGCCAGCCCGCGGAAGTTCCCGGCCGAGTCCATGGTCGAGACGCCCAGCTCGGCGAGCTTCTTCTTGGCCTCCGCGCTCGGCTGAGTCAGCGAGAGGATCGCCCCGCGCAGCGTCGTGCCCGCCATGTCGGCCTGGATGCCGGCGTTGCTCAGGATCTGGATCGCCGCCGTCGTCTCTTCGAGCGACAAGCCTGCCGCCTTGGCCACCGGACCCAAGTACTTGAACGCGTCGCCGATCTGGCGCAGGTCCGTGTTGGCGGTGGTCATCGCCTTGGTGAGCACGTCCAGGGCGTAGCCGACGTCCGAGGCGGACACGCCCATCCCGGCCATGATCTTCGCCGCGATGTCAGCGGCCGAGGCGACGTCCATCTGCCCGGCGGCCGCCAGGTTCAGCGTGGGCGCGGTGGCCTTCAGGATCGAATCGACCGAGAAGCCCGCCAGCGCGAAGAATGACATGGCTTCGGCCGCCTGCGTGGCAGTGAACACGGTCTGGGCGCCGAGCCGGCGGGCCTCGTTGCTGAGCGATTCGAACGCGGCCCCGGAAGCGTTCGTGAGCGCCTTGACGCGGGCCATCTCCTGCTCGAAGTCCGCGAATTGCTTGCTCCCGATTCCCAGCGGCGCGAGTGCGGCGCCGCCGGCAAGAAAGAGCTTGCGCCCGACGGATTGCACGCTGGCGCCGAACGCCGCCATTCGCGCCTGGGCCCGCCGCAGCGCCGCCTGGAGTTGGGTATCGGTGGCGCTGATCCGCACCACCGCACGGCCGGCCTCGATCGCCCTGGCGCCCGCCATATTCTCACCCGCTCACCGAGGCCCGGAAGGCCTCGGGAATCTGCCGCAAGTTCCTGGCCAGCGCCGGCGCCATGTACGGCCGGCGATGGATCGTGATCCGCTGCCGGCGCACGCGCCCCAGCCTGCCGCGCTTCAGCCGGACCGACGGCCCGCCGAATTCCAGTGCGTGTGTCGCCTGCCCCGGCTTGGCCAGCTTCACCGGACCGATCACGACCGAATCCGACGCGCGGTCGAATGCAAACAGGATGAAGCGCTTCAGCAGCCGCTGCCCATGCGTATGCGGGGGCTGGCCCCAGCGCGAGATCCCCGGGCGCTGGCGGATCAGCCCGCGGGCCGTTGTGCGGACGAACGCGCCGCACTTCGACAGCGCGCGCTGTTTCCCGCGATCGACCGCCCGCTGCACGGCCGCCCGATCGAAGAACGCCGCCCGCGCCATCCGCAGGTCGAACTTCATCATGCCCGCTTGCCCGCGTCCTCGTGCGCGATCCCCAGGATCAGCGCCACGCCCACGCCCAGGATCGTCACGACGGTCTCTTCCGAGACCGCGAGACCGGCCTGAGCCAGCCAGGCCGTCACGATGGTCGCGATCGCGATCTGGACCTTCCGGCTCCGCAGCGGCCAGAGCCAGCGGCTCCAGCCCGCCGCCGGCGGCGAACCCTGTTGCTCCCCTGGACTGTCCATCACCACCGCCCCTTTACTCGGTGCCGCAGCAGCGGCGCGGCGGCGAAACGCAGACGCGAGCGGCGCGACCAGCAGAATTCGCCCGCGGCCCGGCCCGGCCGGCGCATCACCCCGTGCAGCCCGTAACAGGCCCGTCGCCAGAGCCGCCCGTAACCGTCACCGCCTCGCATCCTGCTGCACCACTTCGCACCAGGTTGCACCAGGTTGCACCGTTCTTCACCGCTCATCACCGCTTGCGCGGCGTCTTCAGCGCCTCGCGCAGCGCGCCGAGCAACTGCTCGCCCTCCGCGATCACCACCCGCGTGCGGCTCAGGTCGATGTTCCCGCCCAGCGCGATCAGCTCGCGCAGCAGCGCCAGGACCTCGGCCCGCGGGCCGACCAGCACGCTGTGGCTCATGTCCACGTTGGCCGCCACGATTCGCCTCCCCGACGTCCCGGAGCGCGTAACTATGGCAATCTTGTGGCATTCTTACGGAGCGGGCTGGCTCGCCGGCCGGCCGAAGATCGCCTCGATCAGCCGGAAGTACTCCCCGAAATTCCCGCTCTCCAGGCCGCGCTGCCAGGCGGTCAGCAACCGGTGCTGCTGGTCCTGCGTCACGCCGCTGAGCGTGCCGCCTTCGGCGGCCGCGGAGGCCTGCGGGGACGCGATGCCGCCCGGCATCGCAAACCCGAGCGACCCGCTCACGGTCGCGCGCGGCTCCTGCGTCGGCGTCTGCGTCACCGTGCTGCCCGGCTGGTTGGTCAGGCCGGTCGCGCCGCTCCCCGAAGCGCTCTGGCTCGTGCCCTTCGTCGATCCGGTGTCGACGTTGAACACGAGGATCTGGTTGTACCCGGCGCGCGTGTCGCGCGCCGCCAGCCCGCCGTCGTTCGCGGCGAGTTCAGCCTGTGAGGGCATGCCGCCCGAGGGGTCGCTCTCCGGTTGCGCCGCCGGCGGCGGTTCATGCCCGGAGCCGGGCGCGTTCCACGCGTTTACGTAGAACTCGTTCACGGTCTCGACCTTGTCCTGCTGGGCCTGGTCGGTGTCCGGCGCCTGCACGCTCCGCGCCGGCTGGTCCACCATCGAATCCGTGCGCTGCTCGCAGCCCGCGAGCAGGAACGCGGCGGCCGCGAGGGCCAGCCGCACGCACCGCAGACTGCACCTACCCGTCAGCACCATCACCCTTCTCCTTTCGCGTTTGCCGCCCCGCGGCGACGCCATGCAGGAATGTCCCGAGCAGCGCCAGTCCCGAATTCGTATCCGTCTCCACGTCCTCCGCAGCGAGCCGATCCTCGTCGGTCGCGTACGGGTTCCATTCCGCGGCGCTGTACGGCCGGCGCCGCTTCTTCGGGTCGCGGTGCACGCTGGCCAGCAGCGCCAGCAGCGACGCCGTCCGCGACCACTCGGCCCGCTGGCGCTCGCGGGCCATTTCCAGCAACTCCCGCAGCGTCAGCTCGCGGGCTTCAAGTCCGAGCACGCCGAGGCAGTGGTAGATGAGTCGCCAGACGTCCGCGGCGCTGGCGCCGGGCTCCCGGCGAGCACCTGCTCGATCGCCTGCCTCATCGCCGTCTCGACCCTCTCCGGATCCAGCCGCTCCAGCGCCGCGTCGGCCGCCCGCTCCATCGCCTGATTGGCGATCGCGCTCAACCGCTCCACGACCGGGCGCTGGGCCTTCGGGAAAAAATCCGTGATCGCGCCCGCCAGGGCCGCCGCGGCCGCGTCGATCACGTCCCCCGCGATCCGCTCGCCGAACTGCTCCGCGGAGAGGTTGCGCGCGTCCGCTTCTGGCTTGCAGAGCAGGTAGATCACGTCGCACAGGAACCCGATGTCGCGCGTCAGCCGGTCGAGGTGCTTGCCCTCGATCACCTCCAGCAGGTCCACGTCGAGCGCGGCCTTGATTCGCCGGATCGCCGGCAGTGTGAGCGCCAACGTCCAGCGATCGCCGACCATGTCGCTAAAGGTCCGCATGCAGCCTCCATTACGCGCTGTCGTACAGGACGCCCAGCTTGAGCTCGGCAGTCCCCGTCGAGATCTCCTGCGTCGCCTTCGCCTGCGTGATCGTCTGACTCGCCAGCGGGTTCGTGTGTCCGCCGTTCTTCCACCACAGCCAGGGCGTGTTCGCGGCCAGGTCCACCGAGAGCACCAGCGACGCGCCGTCGAAGAACCCGATGTGCCCGCGCTGCGGGCACACCGCCCCGCAGGCCTCCAGCAGGTCGCCCTCGAAATCCATGTCGATCGTCTGCTGCTTGGCGAGCGTGAGCGCCGCATCCTGGGCCGGAAGGTTGTCGCCCGCGCCGCCGCTGATTGGCACGTCGTTCCCCGCGACCGTGCCGACCACCACGTTGTAGCGCCGGCCGCCGGACCAGTAGATATCGACGACGTCGGCATCGACGATCCCGTGCCCGGCGCCGAGCGTGATCGTGCCGGCCGTGTCGGTGGTCCGCGTCGTCAGCGTCCCGGCCTTGGCGGCGTTTAGCGTCACGCTCTGCCCGATCTGGCCCTCGGCTTGGCGCTGGACGTTGCCGGACATGGGCACGCCAGCCACGTCGCCGCCGATCGTGATCCTGCTCGTGAACATGGACAGGCTCCTGTGGGCGCGCTAGTTGCGCCGCTTCGCTCGCTTAGGTCGTTCGCAGTTGCCGCTCGTCTCTGGCTGTTGCTCGCCGATGCTGGCGAGCAATGCCTCGTGCAGCGCCAGAGCCGGTTCGTCATCGTCGTGCTGCACGACCGCCGCGGGCGCTCCGTCGATCTTGCGCCGGATCAGCGCCAGAAGCGCGTCCTGGTAGCGGTCCTGGAAGCCGTCCAGGTCCGGGGCCTCGGCCATGCGCCCGGCGATCAGTTGCAGCGCCAACCCCAGTCCGGTCTTGTTGGTGACCGTCGCGGGGATCGCGGCGAAGTATGGCTCGGCGCTCCGCAGCTCCTCGCCTGCACGGAGAGTCGTCAGCAGCATGCCCGGGCCGTGGGCGGCCAGCGCCACCGCGTGCTCGCGGCCGAACAGCGTCACGCGGCCGATGCCCGCCGCCCGCGATCTCCGCAGCGCCTCCCGCAGCAGCACGTAGGGCTCCTCGGCCAGCGGGCCGTCGGGCGTGACGTAATACGGGGTGTCCAGGCGCAACGCGTCGATCGACCGCGACGGGACGAACTGATCGATGGCGATCGTCTTGTCCGTTTCGATCGCGATGCTCTCGAAGTCCGCCTCGTCCAGGACCACGTAGCGTTTCGGCTCGTACTCGTAGCCCTTGGCGATCTCCGCGCGCTCGACCGGGCCATGCTCCGGGCAGGCCATCTGCTGGCGCAGCCGGGCGCCGCAGCCGGAATGGAGTTGGTTGAACGAGAGCCGCGACGGCGCGGCCGTGGCGCCGTAGAGCGCCACCGCGAAGCGCAGTCGCGCCACTTTGATCCGGCCTTTCCAGCTCGCCCGCAGCGACATGGGCCGCTCCCGTTGCCCGCTAGAACCCGAACTCTTCCGGCGGGTTGTTCGTGAGCGTCGGCTTGACCGTCACGCTCACCGTCTGGTGCCCCTCCTGCGGTTCGCTCTTCGAGAAGTTCGTGACCACCGCGTCGAAGCGGTGGCCGCGAGCGCCGGGGTCCGTGTACGGCCGATCCGAAACGCGAATGCCGATCGTCCCGGCCGAGAGCCAGGCGGCGTGCAGCGCGGCGAATCCGGCGTCGTCGGGGTCCCAGACCATCTCGAACTCGACGCCGAGGTCGATCAGCGCAACCGCTGTAGCCTTGAATTTCCCCGTAGCGCGCATCGAGACGTCGGTCTCGACGGTCTCGCCGTTGATCGTGACGTCCTTCGCGTTCGTGATCGCGACCCAGGTTCCCCCGCCGCCGATCCCGTCCGTGTTGTATGCCAGCTCCGCGTCGCGACCGAGCCGATACGTGGGCATTCCCAGGCCTCCTCTTGATCAACGCGTCTTGGCGACGCGGTACGTCGCGGCGATCGCCGCGGTAAACACCTGTTCCGTCCGCAGCCGTTCGAAGTCGTACGGCGGGTCGATCTCTACATCTTTCAGCAGTCCTTGCCCCAGCGTGGTGAGCGCCAGGTACGACGTCGCCCGCAGCTTGTCCGCGATCTCCTCGCACAGCGCGAGGCGGCCGTCGATCGCGGCCATGTCACCCGGGTCCGCCAGGAACTGTTCGACGATCACCACCGCGGTGCAGTCGAACCAGTCGCTCCGCCGGTCATTCGCCTCGATCCCCAGCGGCCCTGGAACCACCGAGACGAGGAGATCGAGCAGGTCCTCCGGCGCGTGCTCGGCGATGTACGTGCGCGTGGCGTCGAACGGCTCCGCGAACCCGCCGGCGCTGAGCAGCGCGGCGACGGCGTCGGCGACCTCGACCACGGCGCTCATTGCCATTGCCTCTCGATTACGCGGTCCAGCTTCGCCTCGATCCGCACCAGCGACACCTGCATCGCCGACAACTGCGTATCGTGCGTGGCGAGCCGGCTCTCGTGGTTGATGATCGCGCCGGTCGCCGCGGCCGACGCGAGCAGCAGCAGCGTGAGCACGATGCCCATCAGCCAGGCCAGCTTCTGGCGCGCCGAACCGTCAATCGGCGGTGCATCAATATGCGCACCCACTTCATTACCCCGTCGTCTGCTTGTGCTTCGTGTGGATCCGCAGCGTCCGGCGCGCCGCGTCGCTGTAGCGAAAGCACGGCTCGTCGGGCAGCGGTGCCACGACGTACTCGTAGGTGGTCGATCCGTCCGTCTCGCGGACCACGTCGCCGGGCAAGGGCAACGTCGACTCTCCGCCCAGCACCAGGTCCGCGGCGCGGACCAGGTAATCCCGCATCCGCACGCGGTGCACGCTCCCGCGCAGCGGGTCGGTCGTGATCTCGGCCGTCCGGCCGACCGTGGCCGACAGCGTGATCGACTCGGCGCCGCGGACGTACGTCACGGTCCGCGTCATGTGCTGCTGGCGCTGCTCCGCCAGCCAGCTCAATCCCTCGTCCAGCCGATCGGTCACGGACGCCTGCCCCCGCCGTTCGGACCAGCCGCGGCGTTAGACCGTCGTCAGTCCGACGCCGTCGTTCGCCACCACGCGCCAGACCTTGCTCGCGCCTTCCTCGATGCCGACCAGGATGATCACTTCGCCGGTGTTGTCGAACGTCAGCGTGTTGTTGCCCGTCTCGTTCACCGCGGCCGCGGCGGTGACGACGCAGTTTCCGCCGTCGGTCTTCATGCTGAGCGCGAGCAACTGTCCCACGCGCAGCGGCGCCGCCAGCGTGCGCGTCTCCGCGCCCGCCGTGACGAGCTGGCAAGAGCCGCTGTCGTCGACCGGGATCGCCTCGCCGTCGCCGGGGTCGGCGATGACGTTCTCGAGATCGTTGTAGACCGTGACGCCCGTGACGTTCCCGAGCTTGACCGGCACCTTCTCGTCCGTCGCGCCGGCGGCCGCAACCGCCCAGCCCACGAACGTGTTATCGGTGCTCGTCGTGGTCAGCGCGCCGCTGCCCGCCGCCCCGCCCTGCGGATCGCCGTCGGCGTCCCAGTAGACCGCGGCGCCCGCCGAGATCGACCCGTTGACCTTGACGATGTCGAACACGCCCGCGACCGCCAGTGCCCCGAGCGCGTTGGCCGCGATCGGGACCTCGGCGATGCCGACCAGCGGACCCTGGATCACCACGGCGCCCGCCGCCACGGCGGAGCCGGGCGTGTAGTCGATCGTGTCGCCCCGGGAGAGGCGCCGAGCCTGAAACGTCTGTGCCATTGGCAGCTCCTCACAGTCTCATGCGGTCCGCCCGCCGGCGGCCGCGGAAAGACAACGCCCCCCGGCGCCGTCGGTTACGCTTCGCCCTTCATCTTCACGCCCGCCCGGTGGTCCTGCTTCCGGGCGCCGAAATCGTGATAGCCGCGGAACTGGACGCCGAGCTCGTCGAAGTCCGCGTCGGCCGACTCGATCGTCGGCATCTCCTGGCCGTTCAGGAACGCGACCTCGATCGCCGCCAGTTCCATCGGGTCCGCAAGCAGGTACCAGGCCTTCGCCGAGTAGCCCGTGAACGCCGCGTCCTGGAGGTAGGCCGTGCTGACCGGCCGCCACTTGCCCGCGTGCACGTTCCGCGTGAAGAGCTGCTTGGCCGCCTTGCCCGTGGCCGTGCTGTCCTGCAGCTCGCGGTACTCCGGCGAAAGCGTCCAACCCTCCGCGTACACCGCCAGGTCCGACGGCGTGAGCACGATCCTCGGCGTCACCCCCAGCAGGTTCCCCTCGCTGTCTTTCTGCTTCCGGAACAGCGCATCCGCCGACGCAAGCGCGTCGAAGCTCAACGCGGTCGCGGCCCCGGACAGGTAGTTGTTGTTGCCCGCCGCGAAGAAGCTCGCGTTATCCAGGAACTCCTTCCAGAACACCTTGTTGAGCGCGCGGGCGGCGCCCAGGCCCAACATGGTCGGGATCGCCTGCAGCGCGCCCAGGTCGTCGTTGACCATGTGCGTGCGCGTCAGGCGGAAGAGCTTCCCGTAGGTCTCGACCTGGTTGGTGTACTTGTCCTCGCCCAGCTTGCCGTGCTTCAGCTCGCCGGTGGGGCCGACCTTCTCGTAATCCATCGAGTCGGTCAGCCGGTAGCTCTCGACCTGGTGGAACGTGTTCACGGGACGGATCGCGGCGATCTGCCGCCAGGTCTGGTCGAGCGACGTGAAGGCCGCGAGCAGGAACTTGTTCGCGACGTTCGACAGGATACCGCTGATGTCCATCGTGCTGAACGCGGCCCGCAGGACGGAGCGCATGTCGTCCCGCACCGACTCCCCGCTCCAGCCGTTCGCGCGGGCGACTACGCTCAGCAGGTGGTGCAGGCCCGAGAAACCGCGCCGGAAGCTCCGCTCCGAGGCCTCCAGAGTCTGCGGCTTGTAGTGCTTCTCCAGCCCGGGAAGCTTCAGCGAACGGCACAGCGCGGCCTCGATCACGGCCGGCTCGCTCGACGGCTGCGGCATGTGGATCGCCGGCGCCGCCGCGCGGCTGGCGCGCAGCACCTCCAGCTCGCACTTCTCCGGCGTCCAGCCCTCGCGGATCGCCTTGGCCTCGATGTCGTTGTGCTTGCCGGCGCAGACCTTGCGGAGCGCGGCGATGCGCAGCGTCTCCGCTGCGGCCTCAGCCCGCATCGCGGCCACGACGCTCGGCGTCGCCGCGGGCATCGTGGAGTGCGGATCAACGCCCGGATTCGCGTTCGCGGGCGGCGAAGCCGTGGGTTCGGCCGCCGGAGCCTCGGCCGGCTGCTGCGGCGCCGTCGCCTGCGCAGGCGGCTTGCTCGAGGCCGCGAATGCGGCTTTCAGCGAGGTCTTCTGCTGGCCCGACAGGCTCGCCGGGTCGAAACCCTGCGCTTCCAGCCACTGCTCGAAGTTCATTGCCAGTGCCTCCCCTGTGCGGCCCGAGGCCGCCACCTTCGCGCGGCCCGTCTCGTCCGCGCCGACGGCGACGAGCGAGACCTCGCCCAGCCGCCCCTTGCGTACCACGGTCAGCGGCCCGCTGAACTCCTGGCCGTTGACGCGCACCTTCTGTCCCTCGGCGATCGGCTCGGTGACTTCCGGGGATACGCCGACGCTCGCCGCCCAGACAAAGCCGTTGCGAGCATGCGTCACCACCACGTGGGCGGCTTCGTTCGGGTCGTCCGTATCGCCGGTGATGATCCCCGAGAGCGTCAGCCGGCGCCTGTCGTTCTGCAGTTCCAGGGACTGCCCGACGATGCGCCGGTAGTCGTGCTCGAGCAGCACCGTGGTGCGTCTGCTGGCGCTGAGCCCCTTGAGGTCGATCACGACCGGGTAGTACCAGTACATCAGGCGCAGCGCGCCGCCGCCGTACGCGTCGATCGCGAACGTCGGGCGCTTGTCCGCCGCGCCGTCGGCCGCGGCCGCGATCCGGGCAGGGCCGCGCAGGGCGAAGGCACTCAGCGGCGCGGAGGATGATTTCGGCCTGGTGCTCACGCAGCGGCCCTCCGCTCTTCCGACTCGTCGGCATCCTCCGGCTCGATCTCGGGTCGATCGGCCTGCTTGCCGGCTGTCGCATCCGCGGCGCCGAACAGCCTGCGCCGCAGGAGCTCGCGGTACTCGGTAAGGCTCACGCCCAGGGCCGCGGCCTGCTGCTCCTGCTCGATCTCCCAGTCCTGGCCGGCCGCCGCGAACTCCGTCGGGTACGACGACATCCCGTTCTGGAGCCGCTTCTCGCGCGCGGTCTCCTCCTTCTGCGCGTCGATCGAGCCGAACCCAGGCCACATCCACGTGTGCGGGACCTCGGCGTCCCGGGCACGCAGCGCTCTCGGCAGGTAGTCGTCGATCAGCACCGCCTCATCGAGCCAGGCCGCGAAGAGCCGGTCCAGCACGGTGTCTTCCAGGTCGCGGCGATCCACGGCGATCGAGCGGTGGAAGCTCTGATGGTCCAGCCTCCCGGAGCTGTAGTTCAGCCCCGACGAATCACCGAGCGCGATGTTCAGCGGCATGTTCAGGACCCGCGCCACGTCACCGACGATCCGGCGGTGGAACGACTCGAACGTCGTGGAGGGATGCTCGGGCCTGAGTTGGTTCGCCTTGTAGCCGGCCGGCATTGGCGTGAGCATCCCGCGCTCGATTTCGATCAGCGGGATGTCCTCGGCGCTCTCGACCGCGTCCGGGTCGGCCGGCGCGTCCGTCTCCAGCATGACCGCGAAGTCCGCGGCCGCCTCGGCCGCGCGGATTGTCGCCAGGACGAACCGGCGGTGGAACGCGAATAGCCGCAGCACGGGTGTGTACTCCGGGACCCCGCGGTGCTGGCCCGCCCGGTCGTGCCGGAAGTAGTGGATCACCAGCTGCGCCTCGACCGGCTCGTAGTCCCAGGGTGAGATCGACGGCAAGTGCATGTCGCCCGGGTGCCGGCGGAGCAGGTGGTATTCGATCGGGTTCCCGGCCGGATCGAAGCGGATGCCGTCGATCGCGTTGGCGGTCGGATATGGCAACGTCGGCGTCGCGATTCTGTCCGCCTCGATCAGTTGCACGTCCAGCATGACCATCGGCCGGCGGACACCTTCGCGATCCAGTGAGGTCTCTTCCCGGCCGCGGTTGGTCCGCAGCAACAGGAATGCCTCGCCATCCACCACGCGTGTCTCGCGCATCAGGCGCAGCTTGTCCGCCAGTCGCACCCGCCGAGCCCAGAGCGAGAACTCGCGCTCCACGAACTGGCGCTGCTCGCGGTCGGGGAGCAGGACCTGGAGCCGCGGGCCGGTCCCGACCACGTAGTTCGCCAGCGTGTTCGCGATGCCCCGCGCGAAGCCATTGTTGGCGACCTCGTAGCGCGTCCGGTTGCGCAGCTTCCGGCGGACGTCGGCGCTGTTCGCGGCGTCCGCGGAGAGGTTGTCGGCGGACGCCCACCAGCGGCGGTCCTCGTCGCTGGTCTCGGCGGCGTCGTACTTGGCCCGCACGGTGCGCGCGACCTGGGCGGCGAAACGCGCCATGTCCGGCCGCGCTGCCCGCGGCCGGAACATGCGGCGGATATTGCCCAGAACCGACATCAGGTAGCCCCCGGGGGGACGATCTTCCGGAACTGGATGCCGAGCGTCGTCTTTTTGGCGGCCGCCTTGCTGGCCAGGTAGCGGTCAGCCGCGATCTGGTCCGGCAGCGAGTGCTGCTCGACCGTCGCCTCGTCGCCCTCCACCTTGCGCGGCGCCTGCGCGTTCGTGCGGATGGAGTCCGCGAGATCGTCGGCCACGGAACGCCCCCTGGTGATGCGACGTCCGCAGCGCGGGGATGAGCCGCGCCGCGGACGCAACTCGAACGACCGCCTACGCCATGGATATAGACCCGCCCGTGGCGGACGGCCCGAGAAACAGGAGTGTGAAGGCGAAAATCGTCCACTAATGGACGGTATGGAAGAAAAGTTCCATTACTGGACACCGCCGCGCCGCTGGGCCGGCCCGTCGGATCGCTCGCGCGTCACGAACCGCCGCCCGCAATGGCGGCAGATGCGCACCCGCAGCACGTGGCGCGCGCGGCGCCGCGTGGACCAGACCGGCACGTGCGCGCAGTTGCAGTCGGGACAGCGCACGCCCTCCTGCGCGGCCGCGCCGTCCTGGTCGTCCGGCATCATCGCGCCTTCCTCCATGCCGCGTACTTCTGGGCGAATCGGCGGCGAGGTTTCCCGGGGCCTTCGCGCATCTCGGGCAGCGCCGCCCCCTGCATGCTGGCCGCGACAGCGCAGCCGGTCAGGCAGTCCAGCCAGTGGTTGTCGCGGCCCGGGCGCGCCTTCCACTCGTCCACCGTGCGGCCGCGGGCCTCGGTGCGGACCGGGTACTCGGCGGTCAGGTGGTCGGCGAGCATGCGATGCGCGTCGGCCGAGCGGCCCCAGAGCGTAAGCGCGCCGGGATCGCCCATCGCCACACCGAGCCGCGCGAACAGGAAACTCTTCCAGAAGTTCGTGTCGAACACCACGTGCCGGACGGCGCGCTTCCCGCCCGAGACCGGGATGCGCCAGTTGAGCCCGACCCGCTCGCCGGGCCGTTTCTGGTAGAGGCTCATCGGCACGCTGGCCGCACCCACGTAGCGGCCATGCGAGGGCGTGAGCATGGCCGCGTGCGCGCTTTCGCGGCAGAACTGATAGACGACGTCCGTGCTCTGGCCCCAGTTCGCATCGACCAGGCAGCGATCGATCCGCACAGCGGCGCCGTCATCGCGCTTCCATTCGCGGCCCAGCGTGCGCTCGGCCAGGCGGCCCAGGCCGGCGTAGATCGCGCCGTCCAGGCCCGCCCGCGGTGCGGCGGCCTGGAGCGTTCGGCGCACCTCGGACAGGGTAAAGTACTTGAGCTTCTGGTCCGGCTCGCTGCCGCAGTCCACCAGCCACCCCGAGAAGTTGTCCGCCCACGCCACCACCGCCCAGAAGAGGCAGCGTTGCTGCACGTCGACGAACATGGTCATGATGCTGGCGCCGAGCGGGATCAGCCCGCGCTCGTGACCGGAGAGCCGCGCGACGATCTCGTCCGCGGTGAGCATGTCCTCGGCCTGGTCGGCCTCGCGGAGCGGCTCGTTCTGGCACTCCGCCGCGACGTACGCGTCCCCATGGTCGATCTTCAGGTTCATCGCATGCTGGATCGCGGAGAGCTCGTCCGCACTGCGGCGCTCCGGCCATGACACCGCAGCCCCCGCGTCCATGGCCGATCGGTTCGCGGCGTAGAACTCGTTCGCGTCGGTCGGCGCCAGGTCCTCGCGCTGCGCGGCACGCCGCCGTTCGGCGTACTCCTTCCAGCGTTCGGTGTCGGTCGGCCAACTCAGCACCATCTTGCAGCGTTCGCCGTGCCATTGCGGGTTGCGGTCGCGGTTCAGGATCCGGTCGGCCAGGTCGTCCGGGCCGATGACCGTGCAGGGCATGATGGCGGAGATCGCTCTTCCCGGGCCGGCCAGGCCGAGCACGTCGCGCGTGATCACCGCCTCGCGCTTCTCGCACTGCGACGGGCTGCGGGCGCTCTGTTGCGTCTGCGGGTCGTCGATCACGACCAGGCTGGGACGCACCACGTGGCCGTCGGCGCGGGCGTGCGAGGCGCCGCGGATCGCCCCCAGCAGGCCGGCGACGCGGATGATCACGCCGCTCGCCCGGCTGCCCGGGATCGTCGGCAGGCGGATGCGGCTCTCGCGCCATTCGATCAGCGTCGGCCGGCCGTGGTGGAGCTGCCCGACGCAACGCCGCGTCTGGTGCTCGAGGCGGCGGATCGGGAAGCAGACCTCCGGGAAGTCGGCCGCGAGCCGATCGTTCGTCGACAGCTCGATCTTGATCTGGTCCAGCATGTCCAGGGCGTGCGCCTTCGCCGCGCCGAGCAGCAGCACGTAGGCGTGCAGACCGAGCAGCGCGCTCCATAGTCCGCCCACCACCGAAAGCGCCGTCTTCCCGAAGCCGCGCGGCATCGCCACTGCGAACTGCCCGCCGGAGGTGACCGCGGTCTCGAGCTTGGCGATCACGCGCTGGTGGTCCGCGGAGAACGCGAGGTGGAATCGGTGCGGGAAGTAGGCCTGGCAGAATTCCCGGAACGACCGGAGCGCCTCCTGCTTCCGGGCCGAGTCCTGCACGACGGGGATGTCCCCGATGTCCCGCCCGGAGCGGGACTGCCGTACGGAGCGCTCGCGGGCGCGCTCGCGCTTGCGGTCGTAGTTCTGCGACATGGCGACGGCCTTCGGAGCGCGCCGCCGGTCGGCCGGCGGGCGAGGGTCCCCCCTGTGTCTGCTCTATTCGGATTGGCGCCCGCGGGCTCGGCGGACGAGGTCCGCGGCGATGCGCGCGTGCTCGCGGAGCGGATAGTCCGCGTCCGCCAGCCCGAGCGGCAGGAGGTGTAGGCGTATCGCAGCCAGCTCGGCCTCCGCCGGAGACTGGGCCGCGTCGGCGGGCGCGTCCTTGCGCGCGGCCGCCAGGTCGTAGAGCCCCAGGAGTTTATGGAGTTCCTTCTGGGCGATCAACGCGGTCCGGTGGTCCTTGGCCCGCGTGGCGCTGCCGAACAGGTCCTCCAGGCGCCGGATCGCCTTGCCCAGCTCCTCGTCGCCGCTGACCGCCGCGGCGCGGGTGAGCTTCTGGCGCGCCGACGTGACCGCGTCCGCCGCCCGCTTGGCCTTCACCCCGAGCTGCGCGGCCGCGCGCCGCAGGTCGGTCTCGGAGTTGAGCCCCCGCACGATCAGCAGCAGCAGCTTCTCGACCACCTCGTCCATGCAGGGCGAGCATCGCGCGCCCGGGAAACAAACTCAACCCCCCTCGTGGATGGTTCCCCCACCAACGGCGAACCCGGCGTTGTCCCGGAAGGACCCGTTAGTATTAAGCAGTCTAATTGGCGGCGTTCCTCGGCCTCGAGCGCCATGACAGCCGTCACGCGCTCCAGGTGCCGATTCATGTTTGTCTCCGGCAGTACCATTGCGGCTCGGTCTGTCAGCCTACAATAGGCTGAGTGATCTTTCCGGTGTTATAAGTCAGCCACAAATTGGCATCGGCGTTGGTCATGATCGCGTTGAGGCACGCGGGATGACCAGTCCGCTCGTAGCATTGCACGAGGTGCTTGAGCCGGGGGCGCAACTTCGCGGCCTCGATTACAGCGCGCCAATGTTCAGTCCGATACGGTCCCGTTGGCAACCTGGTCATGGGTCACTCCTTGGTGTACGGCTCTACGGACGGCACATCGACGGCCCGCTCGTGCATGGCGGTGTACTCACCTTGTCCCACGGCTTGCAGCAGTACGCGGCAGGGATCGCAATAGTACGCGGTGACGGGGACCGCCCGACCACCGAGCCGCCCCCACTCCTCCTGGCGGTACGCGACGTTGCCGTCAATGTGGACGCCGCAGCGCTCACACGTGCAATGCTCGCGCAGGTACGCGACCCGCTCCGCCTCGATTTGCTCAGCGGTCTTGATGGTGTGTCCGCCAATAACGCGGACGATCTCCACCACTGGTGCCCGGGCTAACGCTGCCCGGAGTCCCTGTGCGCTGCTGCGGCAGCAGACGTAGCAGCGCCCATCCCTGGCATGGTCGATCTCCACGATCTCGAAAGTCTCGCTCGTGGCCGCCCTGCGGGCCTCATCGAGCGTGGGATATGTGGTCATCGACTGCTCCTGGTTCCGGCCGCCCCATTGCGGCCTTATTTCAGCACCGGCAGCACGCGTGTGCCGCGCGGCCTGGGGTAGTCCTGCACGACCTCGCCATCCAACTCGACGCCGGTCCCCGGGTAGCGCCCCGGGCCCTGTTTGTAGAAGAACGCCACGCCGGCCGCCTCGCACATCGCCCGCATCGAGCGCGCCCATTCGATCTTGTGCGGCCGGAACCCCGGCCCCGACTCTCCGCCGTAGATCACCCAGTCGATCCCGCACAGGTCCAGCCGGTCCAGCGGCCCCAGCGCCGGCTCGTACGAAACGAACCGGCAGACCGCCGGCAGCCGACGCAGAATGTCCGCGCGCTGCACGTACTCGTTGCTCTCGATCGAGACCCCCAGCCACACGTTCGACCAGCCCCGCCCCCAATCCGCGGGGAGCATCCGCTCGGCGTTCTCCGGCCGCTTGCTCAGCAGCAGCCAATCCAGCGAGGGCGTCGCGAAAATCAGCGGCCAGAGCTTGCGGCGCTCCCGAGCCAGGACCGGATCGTCCAAGGCCCAGTCCGTCATGGATGAACAAAAGACACGCCGGCGCTCGCCGGCGCGTTCCGCGGCACGGTTCCAGCGGAGCGGTTGCCGCCAGTACTCGGGGCCGAATGTGCGGCGCGCCTTTCCATGCCCCCACACGTCGAAGCCCTTACGGCGCGAGAGCGCGTCCGCGTAGCAGTGAGCGCACCCCGGGCTGATCTTCTCGCACCCCCACGCGACGTTGAACGTGTGGTGCGTCCAGGCGATCGCCGTGTCCAGCCCCATCACCGTGCCTCCGTGGAGATGGCCGTGCCGTTCCTGCGCTTGCGCAGATTGTCGAGGTAGCACTTCGTCCGGCACCACTGCTTGCCCGGACGAAGCAGATCCCCGCAGCCGGGACAACGCCGCTCCGAGACTCGCACGTGCCACTCCCAGTTGCTCCCCTCAAGCGCGTTTAGCATTGCGCGCACGTCGCCAGCGCAGCCGCGGACCAGCCGCACATAATCCGACCGAGGCCGCTTCGGCAGTCCCTCCAGGCGCGCGACGCGCTCCAGGTACCGGACGCAGGCTCCCTCGTCCGGAGCTCCGATCCGCACCACGTGGCAGCGCGACATGAGCGGACCGGCGTCCGCGCAGTCCTCCAGCAACATCGCCTCGCCCACGGCCGTCGTCGTGAACACAAAACACGTGTGCGGCGGCAGCTGGTCAAGCAGGACGCAGAGTTGCAACAGCGCGTCCCCGCGCCGAAATGCATGCGCCTCGTTGATGATCCACGCCCGGCCCGGCTTGCCGCCGAAGCCGAAGAAATGGACCTCCTGCCGGAGTTCCGCCAGTCGCGCCGCGGTGAGCTCGCTCGCATCCATGTCCGTGATCGACCATCGGTCAGTGCCCACCTCCGCGATCAGGTGCGCCAGCATGGTCTTGCCGTGTCCAGGCCGTCCAGACAGCCACCAGCGGCGACCGCCCCAGCCCTGGGCGAGAATCGATCGCACGTGATCGACCACCGCTGCCTGCCCGACCACGGCGCCGAAAGTTCTGGGCCGGTACTTCTCAGCGAGCACCGCCGCACCCCTTCCCCGCCGGATGGATGCTCTTGGAAGCTGCGAACCGAGGTGCTAGACTATTCATCGGACCGTCTCCCCAACAGGCGGTTCTGGGGCCGCGCGTTCTGCCATGCTCGCGCGGCCTCATTCATTCACGCATGATACGTCATTTCACTCCTGATTGCAACACATTATCTACGCCTATCTCGCATTACTGCTATGTCCTATTGCTGATTGGAAGCCGGTGTGAAATCAGGCCTTACGGCTCCAGCCGGACCGCGAAATACCGCGCCGTGCCCGCGGCCAGCGCTTCCGTGCAGCGCGTAATCCGCCGCCCAGCCTGGCGAGCCCGGTCCAGCAGGTAGTCCAGCGCCAGCTCCGATGCGGCCGCGCCGAGCGTGACCGCCACGCGGTGACGCCGGAATCTGGCGCCCATCGCATCGAGGGCCTCGCTCGGACAGGCGCGGAAGACCGCCGATCCCCACGTCAGGAAGATCGTCAGCGGTTTCATGGTGTGCGGCAGCAGCGCCGCCCAGTGCCCCCAGGGACTGCCGTATGTGTCAACGTCCACAACGTCGAAGCTCCAGCCCGGCTGCTCCAGGATGCGGACGCTGTCGATCTTCAGCCGCCCGTGCTTGGGTTTCAGATCCACGCCCCAATACGAGCCGATCTCGAACTCCGCGCGCAGAGTGCGCCAGAGCAGGCCGCCGCCCTGGCAGCAATCGAACACCGCCGGGGGCTGACTGGCGTGGTATGTCCGCAGGTACTCTCGCCGGAGCTCAAGTTTCGCGGCCGGGTCAGCGTTGTCGGTCTTCACTGCACTGACCAAGTTCCGCCTCCGAGTTCGCGCACACTTCGCACAAAACGTCCGGAGCGGCGGCGATGCGTTCCACCTCGCCGGCGATCTCGCTGTAGCGCACCGTCGGAATGCCGATCAGCACCCACGTCATCGTCGGCGGCTCTCGCACCTCGCGGTCGATCAGCCGGACGTCGCGTGGCTCAAGCAGCGCCGTCAATTCGTCGTCTGTCCAGCCCAGCAGCGTCGCGTCGATCCCCTCCGCCTGGACGGCAGCCAGCTCATCGACCAGCCGCACCGGGTCCCAATCGCTCAACTCGCCGGTCTTGTTGTCGGCCAGCCGGTAGGCCCGTAGCTGGGCCGGTGTAAGGTCCAGCGCCACGTGGCAGGGAACGGTTTGCAGCCCGAGCTGCTTGGCGGCCAGCCAGCGCGTATGGCCGCAGACGATCACGCCGGCCACGTCGATGACAATCGGCTGTCGGAAGCCGAACTCGCGAATCGAGTCGGCCACCTTTTCGACGGCCGCGTCGTTGACGCGTGGGTTCTTCTCGTACGGCTTGATCGAGCCCGTCGGACGCTGCTCGATTGTGAGCCCACCGGCGAACGCTGGAGCCCGCCGATCAGAACTCGTCCGTTGGGCAGGGCGTTTCGACATCGATTTCCTCCGCCGCATGGCCCGCGTTTGTTGGTCCGGGCAGCTCCCACGGCCGCACCGGCTGCGGCTGCCACATCTTGGCCAGCGACCGGGCGAGTTGCTCGGTGACGAACGTGATCGCGTAGATCGATCCAGGGCCGTACAACTGGGTTAACGCGATTCCCGAGTCGTCAGGGACGTCGATGCGCACGAACGCGCCGCCGGCGATCGACGCTTCGCGAATATAACCAGCGAGCCGCCGATGCCCCATCACCTCTACGATCGCCCAGCCCTCGTACTCGCTCCTCTTTGCTGTCTCGGATTCCGACATCATTGGCTCCTAACACCAGCCACCGTTCCCAAACACCGGATCGCAGAACTCGCACCAGCCCTTCACGAGCTGGTGCAAAAGCAACTGAAGCTCCGCCCGCTCGCGCCAGCCGCGGCGGCCGCGAGTCGAGCCCGACCATTGCTGCCCACTGAACCGTTCGAAGCATCGGGGGCAGACGAAGTAGTACTCCGCCTGGTCGGTAAACAGAAGCCGCATCCCGCATTCGATCCGTCGATAGTCGTTCGCATCGATGCCGGCGCGCGTCTGCACCGGGACGTAGGTGCCACCGTCCAACGCCGTGAGCGGACGCTCCGTGTCGAGCCACCATGCCGTGGCAGCCTCGCCCGGGCTCCCGTCCGGGCGACCCACCATTGGGATGAATCTCCGCGCGGCCATCAGCGCGCCTCCGGAACAGCCGATCGCGGTCGGCGCAGTGCCAGCATCCTGCTCTCGCTACATGAGCATCGATGACATGCCCGGGCCACCACGCCAGAACAGGGCACGATCGATGAATCGGATTACGGCGCGAGACGAGACCTTCGATCCTGGCGAGACGGCGATCGTACCATTGGCGTCGACGTTGCGCGTGAAGCGCGTCTTGTAGCTGCCGTCCGAGCTGGAAATCCGCGGGAAGCTCGGGTAATCGGACGCCCTGCACTCGTTTCCGTTGTCCGCCTGGTAGAGGATGAGCCCGCTGTCTCCGAGGTCGGCGATGAGGCTGTCACATTTCCTGGCCGCGTAGGCCTGGGCCGCTGGATCGCGGTGCACCAGGGCAGGCTGGTTGCCGAACCGTACCCAACGCCAACTCGGGGCGATGCTCAACAACGTCGTGTAGTGATCGTAGATGCGCCCGCTGGCCGTGTACGTAGCCACGTCATTCAGCCGGCAGCCGTCCTCGCCGATCAGGAACTCGCTGTCCAGCGTGCCCATCACGCCGCCACCCAGGTCGCTCTGGAGGTAGAAATTCGCGCCTGAAACGCCGACGCGGATCAGGTCGGCGACGTGGGCCTCGCCGATCGACGCCGGTGAGATGTCGTCGAATCCGTTCGCGCCGCCCTGGGTCTGGACCTGTATCGTTCCGCCGTCGACGCCGCGGTGACTCAGGCCGCCGAACGAACGCGCGCCGTTGAGGTGCCCGCCGGAGCCGGCGTCGTGATAGACGACGATTTGGTGATTGGTCGGAAAGCTCGTGATGAGCTGCTCGACGAATTTGTTCGCGAATGGAACCACCTCGAGCGCAGCGCCGGGCATGTTCTCCACGTCGTCGCCGTCGTAGAACAGTGCCCCCTGAACCGTGTGTGATCCGATTGACGCAGTCGCATCGGGGTCGGACAGTGTTGCCAGGTCGATCACGTCGAATCCGCAATAGCGCAGGTCGTAGCTCGAACCACCGTAGACGTTCGCGTAAACGCGGAGTCGGTCGCACCCGTCCCGAAACGGTCTCCACGCACTGTAGAAAGGACCCTCCCCGCCGGCGTGCCAACACGGGATCAGGTCCGTCTGCTGCACGCCCGCTGAGGTGCGGTGCTCAACCTTGAAGTCGCTGCGTTGCGTCGCGGGCTTGTAGCCCGCGATCCGATAGAGACGGCCCGTGCGCGTCGAGAGCGGCGAGGGAAGGACGTAGCTGAGGAAGTCGGCCGCCGCGTTCATCTGTGTCAGGCTGGCGGAGAAGTATCCGGCGCCGCCGTTCTCCGCGTTCGAGCCGCCCTGGGAGCTGAACTGCTCCCAGCTCGCGCGAACTCCGCTATAGCACCTACCGCGCATCACGCCCTTCAGCGACGGGTACGTCAGGCTGTTCTGGCCGGCGATCGCATAGGGCACGGTGAATTCGTAGCGCAGCCAGTCGCCCAGTGGGTGCCCGCTGGTCCCGAGCGGAACGAACACGAACCACCGCGTACCCTGCCCGTACGTCGCGAGCTTGCCAAAGATAGGATGCAGCCGCAGACAGACCTGCCCTGGCGTCATGGCCATTTCCAATCTCCTCTGAAAGTCCTCGACCTTCCGCTGCCTTTTCGATCGCTCGATGTACGTCACTCGAAGAAATGATCCGCCGCCCGGAACTGGCCGGACGTCTTCTCGATCAGCCCCAGGCCGACCACGTCGCGTAGCGCCTGGTCGAACGCGCTGCTCTTCACGCTGCGGCCGGCCGCGGCCGCCAGGTCCTCGCGCGACTGCGCCTCTTGGCGACGTGCGCCGGACGCTCGGTGGTGCGGATGATCCGCTCGCCGGTGCCGATGCCCTGCACGCGCTTGCGGTCGAAGCCCTCGTTCGTGGTCTTCGTGTGGATGCGGTACGTCGCGAACAGGACGTCGTCGCACCACTCCTGCACCAGGGCCGACGCCAGCTTCTGCAAGCGCGGCGAGTAGCGGTCGTACGTGTCGGTCTCGGGGTTGGCGAACTTCTCGATCTGCGCGTGGGCGATCAGGACAATGTTCATCCCGCGCTCGTTGCGCAGCGCGTCAAGCCCAGCCAGCACCTCGCGCCAGTTCGTCAGCGCGAACACATACCCCTTGCCGTAGCCGATGTCCTCGATCGACTCGACGCCGCGCTTCTGGCACACCTCGGCCCAGATCAGCCGCTCGAGCCAGTCGGCGGAATCGACGACCACGGTGCGGTACTCGTGCGGCTCGGTGTAGAGCTCGCCCAGCGCCGCGATCACGTCGGCATACTTCGTCGCGAGCGGGAAGCGCTCGCAGTCGATGTTGGTCAGACCGTCCTCGGTCTGGATGAAGATCGGCGCCTCGGCCATCGCGCCGAAGGTCGACTTGCCGACGCCGTGCGGGCCGTAAATCGTCGTGCGGCGCGGCGCCGCCAAACGCCCGCGTTGCACTTGTTCAAGCAACTTCATGGAATCGTTCTCCTTCCTCGTTCAGTCACGTTGTCCTCAGTGCGTTCGGGCGCGGGGCCGGCTCAGGTAGTCCCGGCCGGGGCTCGAGCGAGGTGCTGGAATGCGCCCCGGCCACGCCATCCGGCCCCAGGCCCGAGTTCACAGCCGTTCGACCACCCGCAGCGACTCGTAGCGTGTGAACCAGTTGCCCGTCTCACGGCAGCGCCGCAGATCGGCCATCGCTTCTTCGTTCTCGCGCTGGGCCTCGTCGAGCACCTTCGTCGCGATCCGCCACACGCCCGTACGGAACGGCTCGCGCTTCTCGACGGCGACGATGTGGACCGGCAGGACGTGGCCCGAGGCCTGTGCGACCAGCGCGCGATAAAACGCGACCTGGTGCAGGTAGCCGAAGGCGCGCATCGAAAACTCGAATGAGTCGATTTCGTCGGCGGTCTTCAGGTCGACGATGCCGCAGCCGCCGAGCGGGTTGATCCAGTCGATGCGAGCCTGGCAGCGGTGCCCGGCGTACTCGCCGCGGACCACGCCCTCGGCCACGCCCTCGGCCAGCAGGTCGCGCGCGGCCTGGTGCTCCTTCACCGACGCCGTCATCTGTTCGACCAGCGCGGCGTGCGCGTCGCTGAGGACCGGCTTGTTCTGCTGCTCGGCCCACTCTGCGAAGGCCTTCGTGAGCGAGCCGAAGGGCTGCCCCGTTTTCGGATTGATCGATCCACCGATGGCGTACTCGCGCTCGTAGCGCTGTCGGCCCTCCAGGATCAGGGCGTGGGCCGCGCGATCGACGATGTACGCCGTCGTGTCACGCTCGGGCACCAGGCCGAGCTCCTTCTTGCGGTAGAGCAGCGGACAGCGCCGAAACTCCGCGAGTGCGTGCGCCGACAGGAAGTCCTTCGCCTTGCCGTGATAAGTGCCCGCGGGTTCGCGGACCAGGAATCGCAGGTCGAGCTTTGAAACCTTGCCATTGCCGCCGAACATGCCCAGGTCCTCCGGAAAAACGTCGCGTTGGTAATCGCCCTGGCCGAGGCGGATGAGAGGAACGCGCGCATCGTCGAAAGACGTTCTGCTCCGGCCAGCTCGCCGCAAGCTTCTCCAGCAGCAACCGTTCATATGCCGCCAGCTTGCGGAGCCAGTCTTGCAGCGCAACTGGACCCGCAGCCGGCGGCGGGACGTAGCCGGGAAAGTGCGCCGCGGCCGCTGCTGTCGCGCGGAATTCAGCGCCGCGTGAACCGCGATGCCGCTCCACCAAGCCGCGGCTCGTCAAATGGCGAAGCTGCGCGTCGAACTGCGAGCTGCGGCGCGATTTGCCCGACAGCGTGGAGAGCTGCGCCTCGGTCGTAGCGTGAGGGGAACGATCGATCAGCACGCGGAGCAGCTCGCGTGCGTACGCGCTCAGTTCGCCGTTCGCGGCGGCGCCGCCCGCGTCCGACGGGCGATCCCGCTCGGCATGGATGGCCGGCGCGTTGAGGAGGCGGGGCGACGATGTGGCAGCGTCCGGGATCGGCCGCAATCGCTCGATCGTTGCGACCAGACGCTCCGTCATGCCGCGAAGCTCTTGCAGGCCGGCCTCGAGCCGTTGGGTCAGCTTCGTGAGCCCAACTGCGAGACGCTCGGCCGTGGTGTCGATCCGTTTGAGCGCCGCCGGAGCGACCGCCGGGACGGCCGGCGTGCGCCGTGCCGCCTGCGCGATCTCCCGCTCCAGCTCGGCGATCCGGGCGCGCAGCTTCCGAGGATCGATCGCATCGGCCTCGGCGATCGCCTCGCCGAGTTCGGCGCGCAGCGCGTCGAGGTCGACCTCGTCCGCGGCTGTCGGCGCCGCGAACCTGGCGCCGGACGGCGTCGCCGATGAGTCGTAGCTGGTCTTCTTCTTCACAGCGGCGCGGACGAAAAGATCCAGCCAGCTCGGAGACCAGAACCAGGCCTCGCCCCGCCCCAGGGCCGCGAGTCCGCCCTCGAATTCCTGCCCGCGCGCCTCGGTGTCGTGCGCCCGCACCCATTCCCGCAGCGCCGCGCGGTCCTGCGGCGACGTGTGCCGGTGCGCCACAAGCAGCTCGATCTGCGTCAGCACGTCCTTGTTGATGCTCGCGGCGCGCTGGCTGATCAGCATGACGCCGATGCCAGCCAGCCGGCCGCGGCGGACGAGATCCTCGATCGAGCCCACCATGCGCGCCTCTCCGCCGGCGACGCGCTGCGGGATGAATAGGTCGCACTCGTCGATCACGATCAGGACCGGCCTCGCGTTCGCACGCTCGCCCTTGCGGTGGTAGAGCTGCTCGGCGAACTCTGTGACGAAGCGACGCTGCGCGCCCTTGCGCAGGTGCCGCAGCGAGAGGATCAGCGTCGCCGGCCGCGTGGCCACGAAGTTCGCGAACGTAGCGCCGTCCTGCTCCCGGAGCGGCAACTGGCCCTGCGGGCCGCCGCAAACGACCACGGGGAATCCCGGCCGCTTGCCGTCCGCGGAGTGGCGCAGTCCCCACCATGCGTCGGTCGGGTCGATTACGAGGATCTGCCTATCCAGGGCGAGCAGGCCCTCCACGATCACGCCGGCGGTGTTGGTCTTCCCGCTGCCGCGAATCCCGAGGATCGCCGTCGTCAGGGTCTGCACATCCGCGTCGATATGCAGCTCGCGCGGCCGGTGCTCGCATGTCGTCCCGATGTGAAGCGGACCGCCCATCCCACCCGCTCAGTCGAGGTTCACATTCGCTCTGTCACGCGGATCGCAGAGCGGCAGTCCAGCTTCCTTCCGCCGCTGCATCGTCCGCAGCTTGCCGTTCGTCCCGGGCACCTGGTCCGTCGGAGCCGCCGGATCGTCGTCCGGGCGGCCGTAGAAGTTGTTCTGCACGAAGGTCCCGCCTTTCATGGTGTTCCCGCCCAGGATGTAGTCGAACACGAACTTGATCGCGTGCCGATCGCCCTGCTTGGCGGCCTCAATCTGTGCGCGGACGATCGCTTGAACGTCCTGCTCGCTGATCGCGCCCATTGCCGCCTTGCGCATCGCGGCCATCCAGGGCGGCATGACCGCGGTCTCCTGACGGGCCAGATCGGACGTCGTCAACTTAGCGCTCATGCTGGAGTCCTCCGCGAGATCGTCATGGGCAAGGTGTAGACCGACACGTTGCGGCCCCGGCCGCGGCCGCCGACGCAACGCGGCACGCACACGACGAGTCCGCGCTTCATCAGGTGGGCCAGGTACGAGCCTTCCGGATCATTGCTGGCCAGAGATCCCTTCGCGCCCTTCCAGGGCATTCCGGTGGCGGCTGCGATCTCCATACGTGTCATCGGACCGCGCTCCCAGAGCGCGTTGAGGATCTGCACGGCGCGGAACCGCAGGTCCTCTGGCCATCCCGAGCGCCGCGCGAACTCGCGATGCGCCTTGATTCGCAGCTCGGCAAGCGACCGCAGGCCGGCCCGGCGAAGCTGCATTCGCGTCTGGCGTGCAACCCGCCGGCGGCGCCTGGCGCTGTACGCGTTGCTCGGCATGCCGAGCTGGTGCCGCAGGTCGCAGACGGCGTGCCGGTCGACGCCCAGCCGCTGGGCGATCTCGGCGTCGCTCCAGCCGGCCGCGTGCAGCCGCCGAAACGTCCGTAGCTTCGCCGAATCGCGCAGCATCCGGCTGCCGCGCTGGTGCGGATTGATGCTCCGCAGGCGCAGCGCGTGCGCCTGGTATCCGGTGGCGCCGATCGTTCGCCCGAGGATGCGCGCCGCGACCGCCAGCCCGAGGCTCGGATAGACCTGGCGCAGCAGCCAGCGTTCGAACTCGCTCCAGCGGGCGAAACGCTTCACGGCGAGTCCTCCGCCACGGCCCGCGTCGGCCTGGCCTTGGATCGCCGCAGGGAGACGTTCTTCATCCGGTCGCTATTCGCCTGCTGCCCGTCCTTAGTTCCGGCCGCGGCCTTGGGCGTGCCGTCGGGCCTCAGACTCGCCCAACCCTTCGGCGTCGGGATCGCCTCCGCCGCCTCGCGCTCCAGTCCGGCGTAGTCCATCTCGATCAGCGCCGCGATGCGCCGCGCGTCCGCGATCCGTTGCAGCGCCGCCTCGCCATTGAAGTAGTTCAGCCGCGTGTGCAGCACCGGCAGCACGCACCTGACCAGCTCGGCCGGCCCGCAGTCCCGTCCGGCGTCCAGCCGGTTCCAGTCACTGGCCGCGGCCGCACGGTTATGCCCGGAATCCTGCTTCTCGCTGGTCCCGAAGATGGCCGCCAACGCGATCGCCCGCGCCGGAGCAGTGAGCGCCTTGGGCAGAGCGGCTGTCCCCCTCTCCAGCTTGTCCAACCGCTCCCGGATCGCCGTGATGACGTGCGCCGCCCGCCGGGCGCTCAGCGCCTTGCGCCGCTCGGCCAGCGGCGTCGGCTTGCTCGCCTCGCGTTTCCCGTGCCCCGGGCCCTTCTGAGGCGCAGGCTGCTGGCCGTTGTTCCAGACCCAGCGCTCCGTGCCCGCGGCCGGGCCGTGGATGATCACGCCGCACACGGCGCCCTGCTCGCCCGGCTTCGGCGTCGGCTGCCAACCATAGCTCTCGGCCAGGTCCGGGAAACGTTTCTTCAACGCCTGTCGCTCCCGGTAGTCCAGGCCGCCGTCGCCATCCTCGACGACCGGAAGCACGCGCTTGTGCTCGGCCTTGAGTGCATCGATCCGCCGGCGGACGTGCGCGTCGAGCTTGGCCTGATAGCAGGCGGAGTCCAGGCAGCGGTCGTGCCCGAGCTTGTCGGTCCGGCCGCGTTTCGCGCCGTCGTCCAGGTCGTCGAACAGCAGCGGCTGCGCGCTGGAGCGCTTCGGGCAGTTCGCGCAGGCTCCGGCCGCCGGCAGCAGCGCGAAGTCGTCCAGCTTCCAGGGCGCGCCGCGGAGCGTGCGCAGGATCTGTGCGGCCAGAAAACGGTTCAGCTCGGCCGAGGTCGGGATCGCCCCCTTCTGGCCTGGGAGCCGCGGGAATTCGCTGAAGCGCCCGCCGCTCAAGCGCTCGAGCAGCTGGTCCTGCGACGCGGCCGGCAGGCGCGCGACCTGGTCCAGCAGCGCCGCGGGCCAGGTCGAGACGTGCTCCCTGTCGTCCGAGAGCGCCTTCTTCCACGCCGGCGAGAGGTCGTTCAGCCGCGACCGCTTGGCGACCCAGGCCGGCGTCTTGCCGAACCGCTCGCCGATCGCCTCGGGCGTCCAGCCCAGCTCGAGCATTCTGCGGATGCCGTTCGCCTCCTCGAGCGGCTGGAGGTTCTCCCGCTGGAGGTTTTCGGCGATCGTCACCTCCATGGCGGTGCGGTCGTCCATCTCTCGCACAATCACCGGGACGGTCGCCAAGCCAGCCGCCTTGGCGGCGAGCAGCCGGCGATGGCCGGCGCGCAGGTCATAGAGCGGCCCGCGGGCGGCTGCTTCGGGTCTGGTCAGGGCCTCGGCCAGGGCGTCATTCACCGGCCGGGCAATCAGCGGCTGGAGCACGCCCTGGCTGCGGACGCTCTGCACCAGTTCCGCGAACGCCGCGTCCTCGCGGATAACCCGCGGGTTATCCGCGGTGGGAATGAGCCGATCGAGCGCCAGGTGCGTGATCGTGACCCGGCTCCTGCCCGTCTCCATGGGCGGATGAGCCGCGCCAGACGCGGCGGATTCCGCGATTGCCGGTCCGCCGGCAAGCGCAACCAGCTGCCGACTGGATTTGTCCCAGTCCGAATGCTCCACGGGCCTGGGGACGGCCGAAACAGCCTTTGTGCTCACGTGAAACCTCCTGAGCCGCGCCCCCGGCTCCGGGCGGCGCGGTACCGCTCCAACTCCGCCGGCGGCGACGTGTAACGGAACTCGATCGCTCTGCGGACGAACGCGCCCGGCGAGCTGTGGAGTGTCTTGGCCCACTCCTTCGCCGCCGCCCACTCGACGTAGGTCTGGATCGTCTCCAAGGCGACGTCGTGCTCGGACAGCAGGCGCGTCGCCTGCCGCTCAGAGAAGCCGACCAGCCGCAACAGTCCGATCCTGCGGCGCGCCCGTAGGTCATCGTCGGGCAGCGCGGCGCCGGACTGGGCCGACTCCGAAGCAGAAGCAGCAGTCTCAAACCCGAATTGAAAAGCAGCGGCAGCAGGCCCCTGGGTCGCGGCGGGGTCGGCTCGCGCGCGGGCCCGCGCGTCTGCTTCTGCTTCTAATTCTCCTTCTCCTTCTGCTGCTTCTGCTTCTGCTTCTGCTTCTTGGTACGCGCGGTTCACGCGCTGTTCACGCGCGACGTACGCGCGGTTCACGCGCTGTTGGTTCGACGCGCGGCTTCTCGGTATTTCACGAGCCGAAGTCGCGTCGGGCACCCCAGGTCCCGCCTCTCCGTCCGACGCGCGGCTTCTCGGTATTTCACGAGCCGAAGTCGCGTCGGGCGGCCAGGGCCGCCAGACCAGCCAGCCGGCGGCGATCAGGTTCTCGATGCAGTCGCGGGCGAACTCCTCGCTTTCCTTCAGGCACTCCAGCGCCAGCGGAAGCTGCTCGAGGCGGTATGGCGTGCCGAACTGGTTGATCAGATAGCCGCGCCGCGCGATCGGCTGCGCCGTGCTGAGCTGACAGATGTGGTCGTAGTAGCCGATCATCGCCCGCCCGGCCGGCTCGCCGAATCGTTCGAACAATGCCCGCCGCTTCCGCCCGGTGTGCACGTTGGCCCGGTACCAGGAGAGCGGCCCGGACGGCGGCCCGTTGCGGCTGCGCGGATCGCGGCCCTCAAACCCGCGCACCTGGTCATGCCAGTAGGCGATGTAGAGCGCACGTTCCTGCTCCTCGGCCATGGGCAGTCGGTCCCTTCGATCGGTTGCAGCGCGGATCAGACGGTCTTGAACTGCGTCAGATCATGCCCGGCCGCCCGCGGCCACGTAGCGGCCGAAGAGCAGCCGGCGCAGCTCCGCCTGCGCCCAACGCTTCGCGGCCCCCAGCGGCCAGGGGGCACGGCGCTGCACCTCGTCCCCGCCGATCCGCACGCGCCAGCCGTCGGGCTCCTCGCGCAACAGCTCGACGTACATCCCGCGCCAGCAGGTCCGCCACCAGCCGCTCCGCACGCGGGTCCATACCAGCCCCGGCTCGCCGCACCGGTCGCGATGCCCCATTGTCTCGCTCCAGCTCACCAGGCTTCCAAGGTGCCAGGCGTGGCAGCGGACGCAGTGATACGCGTGTACCGGCTGCCCGTGGATCGACCGCGCCCGCGAGGCCTTGTAGCGCGCCCGGGCCCGGCAGAAGCACAGCTTCCCGCACAGCCCAAGCTGGCCCAGCCGGTTCGAGTTGCGTTTCATGCGCCGGCCCGTTTCAGGTAGGCGGCTGCCGCGTCGAAGGTCGACTTGCGGCGCTCCCTGGCCGTGGGCTCGACGTGCCGCAGGTTGCGGCCCGTAAGCTCGCGCTGGAAGTCCGCGGCCCAGGCGCGCGTGAACAGCAGCCGGGCGCCGACCTTCACAGCCTTCATCCGCACCCGCACTCCGTCGCCCGCCAGCACGCCGCGCAACGCCCAGCGCGAGAGCGTCGAGGGGTGCGGCGCGCCGGGCAACTCCGGCGCGAGCTGCGCCGCGCTCAGGTACTCGGTGTCCGGGTTGTACTCCGGCTGCTCCGGGAACATGCTGAGCTGCACGTTTCCGTCCGCGGCCGCCGCAGGCGACGACATCGCCAAACGCCCTTGCCGTGAGAGATTGGCCGGCGGGCCGTTCGGGCTGAGCGGGGGTTGGCCCGCCGGCCGGCTTGATCCAACCAGCTCGATCAGAGCGCCTTCCCGAGGCTCCAGACCGCCAGGGTCGCCAGGGTCAGCGCACTTACCGTCCACAGGCCGGCGGCGATCCAGTCCGCCGCTTGCTCCTCGATCGTGATCACCGCGCTCGGCACGCTACGCCTCGCTTCCCAGGAGCACCCACCGGTAAGAACCCGTTACCGCCCGCCAGATTTCCATGATGATCCAGTCCACGTGTCAACTCCTTGCCCGGGTACCAGAAGATGGGCCGCGCGATCGAACGTCGAGGATTGCAGGATTCGGGTTCGATCGCGCCGGCCCGGCGGCCCGGCTTACGCTCCGGGCCATGAAGATCATCTCCCGTCTTTCGGCCGCAGCCGCGGGTTTATCTCACGTGCGTATGCCCTCCGAACGCGGGCTGTCATAGAGCGCCCGCAGCGCCGACTCCACGTCGCCGCCCCAGTCGCCGGGCGCGCCGAACGCCAAGGCGCACCGTCTCGAAATCTCGCAACAACGCTCGTCGGGGATTGCTGCGCCATTGGCCGCGTCGCGGAGGAACTGCGCGATGCCCAGCGATCGCATCAGCACGTCTGCAATCAGCGCGCGCGCTTCCGCGAGTCGGTAGTCCGGAGTTTCGGCATCGATCAACGCGGCGCAGGCGTTGCATAGCCTGATCGACGCACTCTGCACGCGTTGCACAAACGCCTGTGGTTCTCTGCTGGCACGCGCCGCTTCCTGCGTCATCTCGCATCCTCTACGGCCGCCATGATGGATCATCTACCCGGTAGCGCCAGAAGACCGGGACGTAGTAGACGTAGCAATCTGAGTCATCGAGCATCCAGACCGCGCCGCCCAGGTATCGCCCGCGCTCCACCGCGCCGCCTGGGGCGATCCACTCGATGGGTCGGGCCTGCGCCGGTCTCGCGCGCTCGGTCGGAGTCCATTCCCTCGTGCTGTGCGTGTCAATGCGGTTGCCTCGCGATGCGGCTGACGACCGGGGCCCTCTCACGCCTCCAGGTCCACGATCTGCCCCGGCGAACTCCCCTGGATCAGCACGCCCGGCCGCACGCCCGTCGGCCTCGGCTCCGCCACGGCCGGCGAGCAGTGCGGGCACGGGCGCGTGCTTCCGGAGGGGTCCACGATCGACTCCAGCCCGCCGCAAATGCGGCACTGCCCGCCGGTCCCGCCCCGCAAGCGCGCGGCCAGGGACGAAACCGAGACGCCGGCCAGCTCGAACAGCTCCGCGATCGCCTGCTCGTATCCCAGCCCCATCGGGCGCGTAAGCCCGCGCCGGATCCGCGCCGGTACGCCGCGCCAGCAGGAGAAACACACCGCCTTCCCCCCGCCCTTCCGCCCGCCGCAGAGCGGGCAGCGGTTCGACCGCCGCGAGTAGTCCAGCTCTCGCGCGTCGAGGTGGGCGCCCAGACCATGAGCGGGTTCAGAGCAGCAGCCCGATCGGGCCACCGCGGAGCTTGCACGCGCTGCACGCATTGCATGACTCCCATCCGCTCCAGGTCCGACGTGTGCCGCTTGTCCAACGCGGGCCGCGGAGCGTTGGGACGGTCGTAACATGTGCAACAGACTTGCAACAACTTGTTGCAGTGAGGCGTGCGTTAAGTGCTTGTCCGATAGTGGATAACGATTTTCGGAAAACTCAGATTTCGCGAGTTGTGCAACAACTCTGCAACAGTTGCAGAGTTGTTGCACGCGGAACCGGTCCGCGACGCTGGACAAACGGGATCGTCATGGCAAGAATTCAGGCCCCGTCCTGTGACTGCCGCGAGGGCTGAGCATGGCAAGCGAGCGTTCGCATCCGGGCGAGGACGTCATCTTCGAAGGGCCGGTTTCCCAGTGGTGTAATGTCGGGAACTTCCTGGTCAGCTTCTTCGGCCTGCTTCTCGCCTCCATCGCCCGCCAGGTCATCACCCTGAACATCCATAGGGTTTCGCCCGAGCAGGCATCGCTCCTCCGCTGGTCGCCGGCGATCCTGGCGGGCCTCTCCCTGCTGTACGGCCTGGCCTGCTGGTGGCGCGTTCGGTTCACCATCTACCGCGTCACGACCGAACGCGTCGAGGTGGAGCGCGGTCTGGTCTCCAAGCGCATCGACAACATCGACCTGTTCCGGATCAATGACGTGCAGCTGCGGATCGGCATTCTCGATCGACTCCAGGGCATCGGGACCGTCGTGCTGCGCACCACGGATGAGACTCACCCGCGCCTCGATCTGCGCGGCGTCCCGAACCCGCGCCGCATCTACGAGCGCGTCAAGACCGAAGCTTTGCGGGCCGATCGCCGGCGCGGCGTGATCCACGTCGAGCGCTGAGGTCAGCTCGCGTCGTCGAGATGCTGTTCGCGCTGTCTGAGCCTCCAGGCCGCGAAACTGTGGGGTTCGATCCGGCGGTGCTGGCCCCTGCCCGAACAAGTCAGCGCGCCCTGATCGCAAGCCCGTGAAATCTTGGACTTCGCGGTTGTCATCGTCGTGTCGTCCACGTCCGCGAGGTGCTGTTGCGCTGCCTGTGTGACGGTGAGCCAATCGCCGGCGGATGGCATCGGGGGTGCCGCGGCGGCTCCGCCGGGGATCGGGATTGTCACGCTGATGAAAGGCACCCCACGCGCTCGCAGGTTTTCCACGCGCACCGCCGGCACAAGCACGACGTACCCGTCGGTGTCTGCGAGTTGTACGAATTCGATTTCGGCCCGCGAATTGCGTACAGTGCACTCAGCCATGGTCGCCTTTCATGGAAGGCGCCGTGGTCAGGCACCCGGCCGGCGTATCCGCGCTGGCCGGGCGCCGCCCATGCGGCATGGTCAGTCTGTCGATCGCCCGGGACCGCCCCGGGCCGCCCAGCTCCTCACCCCATCTGCAACGCGATCCGCTGCGCGAACTCCAGGTCGCGCTCCGCGTAGATCAGCGTCGTATCGATCGATTCGTGGCCCAGCGCCACCTGCGCCCCCTCGGCCCCGAAGCGCGCCCGCACCGCCGTGCCCCAGTTGTGCCGGAGTTGGTTCGGGTGCCAGCGATGGATGATCCGCTCGGCCGCCTCCACGCGCGGCAAGTCCAGCATCTCGTGCTGCTCCCGGCAGTGCCGCCGCCAGGACGCGTGCCGCATGAAGGTCTCGGCGCAGCGCGGGCACGCGAATTGCCCGAGATTGCCACGCGCCTGCCGGTCGGCCGCGTCGCAGGCCGACTGTACCGCCTTGCGGTAGCTGGATGCGGTGTAGCGTTCGCCAGGCTGCCGGCGGGGCGCCGCGCCGCGTTCGTTCCCGCGCTCGTTGCCCCGGCCGGCCGGCGTGCTGCGCTGCGCAGCACGCTCGCGGCGGAGCCGGTCGACCACTTCGTGCGGCCGGAACAGGTACTCCTGGATGTTCGGCCGAAGCCACGGTCGCAGCACGTCCTGGGCCCGCGGGCCCAGGCAGATCTCGCGTGTCAGGTCCAGGTGCGCGGTCTTGTGGTGCTGCGGCCGGTAGATCCAGACCTTGCCGCGCGTGTCGACGTCGGCGGACCGCATCAGCACCACCTCGCCCGGGCGCATGCCGGTCAGGGCTTGCAGCTCGATCATCGCCCGTACCTGCGGCGCGGCGTAAGGTTTGGTCGCTTCGACGTACGCTTCAGGCACCGGCTTGACCCGGCTGCGCTTCAGCCCGGCCAGCCGCAGCGGCGGGAGCTTGTCCAGGGCGTCGGCGGTCGCGGCCGCGACCAGCTCCATGCCGGCGCCCCAGCGGAAGATTCGCACGATCAGCCGGGCCATGCGCTGCGCGACGCTGGGCTGCTTCTGCTTCAGCCGCAGGCGAGCGTCGCCGGCCAGCATCTGCTGCCGCACCGCGGCCAGCGCCCGCGGCCCGAACTCTTCCGCGGCCGTGGCCCCGTACAGCGTCCGCAGCGCCCGGATCGCCGAGCGCGCCACGGCCACGTGCGAGGCCGAATAGCCCTCGCCCTGGAACCAGCGCAGGAACGCCGCGCACAGTTCCGTCACCGTCAGTCGCTCGTCGATGCGGTTCTGGCTTGCTCGCCCGGGATCAAGGCGCCGGCCGCGCGCCTCCCACTCGGCGACAGTTCGGTGATACGCCTGCCGACTCTCAGGAGTGCCGTAGCGGCCGAGGTAGACGTCGCGCCGTCTGCGCGTCGCCGCGTCGTGCAACGTGACGCACGCGAGCTCGTAGCCGTGATTGAGCTTCAGCCGGTACTTCGGAGGTTGCTTCGACGGTCGCGCCATGAGCGTTGCCCCAACAACGGGCCGCTCCCGCGCGGTGATATCACCGCGCACTTGTTCGGCCCGTGCATCGCTGTCACCGCTCTGGCGTCGATCCTAACTTCGTGCTCCCGCGAGGGCTAGCGGAATGGAGCCGATGAGATTCGAACTCACGACCTCTTGCATGCCATGCAAGCGCTCTCCCAACTGAGCTACGGCCCCAGGATTGTCCTGCTGCTTTCGTCGTGCGCCGCCGGTTCATGTGCCCGAACCGGGCCGGCGGGTCGCGCGCCCTTCGCGGCGTGCAGACCGTAGAGAGTCAGCGACGCGGCCAAGTGGTCAGGGCCGGACTTGAACCGGCGACCCTGGCATTTTCAGTGCCATGCTCTACCAACTGAGCTACCTGACCGCCAGGTTGGCCGGAACAACGCCGGCCTGTTTTGCGAACGAACGAGCCTACGGCGACGGCCGCCGAGCGTCAAGCCCGGCGGCCCGAACATCCACGTTCGCGACGTGGTCGATACGCCCTGGCGGCCACGGGCAACGCCGCGCCGCCGCCTACGCCGCGGGAACGGCCACCCCGCATTGCGGCGCGCCGAGGGCGTCCGTCGTCTGCAAGGACGGCGGAGCGAACCAGTTCAGCACGGGGCGTTTCGTCACGCCGCGCAGCCACTGCGAGCGGCGTTGAGCGTGGACGTAGGACGTGTTGCTGACGACCACGACATCGGGCGCAAGAGCCAGCGCGTCGGCGCACTTCAGCACCGGGATGCCGCGGTAGCGGCGGACGTCTCCGCGCAGACCGTCACCCGCGCGGCCGCCGCCGCTCAGCGCATCGTCCGCGATAGCCAGAATCTCCAGACCGGCACGCAGCGCCCCGCGGACGAACGCGTGGACGTTCTTCGAGAGGTCAGCGAGCACGACCCGCCGTGCGCCGCCCTGCGCGACCGCCCAGGACCTGCGCTCGATCTCACCCCATCGGAAAACGGCTTCAAACTGGCGCTCGTCGAATCGCAGCCGCCAGAAGCGCTCGCGCTCGCTGGCCGCGAGGCGTTGGCCGACGATCAGGCCCTGCTCGAACGCGTCGCGGTGCCCCGCGACCTCTGCCATCCAGCGGTAGCGCTCGATCCAGTCGGCGGCGTAGATTCCGGCCGGCCCGTCGGGGACGTAGCGCGCAAGCACGCGCAGGTTGTTGCGGATGTCGTAGAACGTGATGCGTTCGGAGCGCCGGCCGACCGGGCTTTTCAAATGTTCGACTTGCAGGTCGGCGAAGATCTCTGCCCGCCAGCCAGCGCGAAGCAGGCGGAACGTCAGGTCGTATTCCTCCGCCGCCATGAAGAACGACAGGTCCACGCCGCCGGACTCCTGGACGGCGGACTTCCGCAGCCCCACGCCGCAGCCGACGTGCACGTGCGGCATCGCGCTGCATTCCTGCGAGCCGTCGGAGAGGTGGACGGTGAAGCCCGCGGCGGCGAGCCGCGGGTCGCATGCGAAGCGCTCGATCATGCGCGGCACGCAACCCGCGCGGGGATACGAATCGTCGTCGAGGAACAGCAGGAGCGGGGCGCGCGCGTCGGCCACGCCAATCCCTTTGGCGCATGCACCCAGGTTCCGGTCCAGCGCGATGACGTGCACGTCACTGCGGGCTGCCAGGGCGCGTACGGTGCCGTCGGTCGAGGCGTTGTCGACGACGATGATCTCGCAGCCGGGCACGCCCAGCCGGCCGTCGCGCAGGCGGTCCAGCGTGCCGAGCAGCACGTCGCGACGGTTGTGGCTGGCAATGACTACGCTCAGCGGTGGCAGGGTGCTCATGGGCTGCTCGCAACTTCCTCGTCCGGCGAAGTGGCGGCGCCCGCGGGCTGGTGGTCCACGGGCAATGCGATGCGCGCCAGGTCGGAGAGAGTGGATGAATCGGGCATGAAGCGGCTTTCCGGGCGGAGCTCCGCGCGGCCGTCGATCCATGCGTTCAGGTCCGCGTACGAGACGACCGCCACGCCCGGCCGCTGCGCCGCGATGGCCTCGACCGCCGTCGCCAGGTAGGTCGCCTCGGCCAGCCCGCTTCCCGCGGCCAGCGCCAGCCCAGCGGCGGCGCAGGCGACTTCCGTGGCCCCGGCGATGTCGATCACGCTCTCGGCCGTCGTGGGCACGAAGTCGCTCTTGAGCCGATCGTGAACGGCGGAATCCTCGGCCGCTGCGGGCTCTGCGGGATGAAAGCGGCTCTCGAAGCTGATCAGGCCGCGCTTGTGCAGCGACACGATCGCCGCGCGGCTGCGCGTCTGGCGCAGCACGTTCCACGCCACGGCGGGCAGACTGGACGTCTTGTCCTGCATCGCGCGGCGCAGGCGGCGCTCGCTGGCGAAGAGCAGGTCGGCGCTCTCGGCGTGGCCGATCTCGCCCTGCGGCGAAGGAGCGCAACTCACGAGCACGACGCCCGCGCGGCGGGCGGCGCCGGCGATCGCGCGGCGCACGGCCGGCGTGACGACGCCCAGACCCGAGTCGCATACCAGGACGACTCGAACATGCGGCACGCACGCACACGCCGTGTCGATCGCCTTCCGCTCCCAGCGACTGTCCGCCGGCAGAGCAGCCCCACGGCAGACCTGCAAGACGCGCGCGTCGTCGGCGACGTACGTGCAACGCTCGGCCATGTCCGATCGCACGGGCAGGCAATGCGCCTCGATTCCATCCGGCTCGAGCGCCCCGGACAGCGACTGCGAAGCGGCGTCCGCGCCGGCGGCCGTGATGAGCGTGACGCGCGCGCCGAGCGCAGCGAACTGGCGCGCCGCCGCAGCGGCCGCGCCCCAGTAGCAGCGCTCACCCAGCGCGTTCAGCACCGGCGCGGGAGACTCGTCGACGGCGTCGTCGGGATCGCACAGCACGTAGCGTTCGCGCAGCACGTCGCCGACGACCAGCGCCGGACACTGCCGCAGCGCATCGAGCCGCCGCCGGAGCGAGTGCAGGTCGATGCCGTGGCGTTGGCAAAGCGTTCGCAGGCGGCAGGTATCAAGGTGCCTGTCGCGCGCCAGGTCCTGCGCCAGCCGCGTGGAGCTGAAGACCACGTCGCCGCTGTGGAAGACGACCCGGCCGCCGTAGGCTTCGACGATCTCGCGCTCGCGGGCGAAGCGCGGATCGGTGTTGACGGCGTACTCGCGGCCCTTGACGTACACGTCGGGCCGGAGCGTCTGGAGCAGTTCGCAGGCCGTCGGATGCGGGTCGATCACGACCCAGTCCACGAACTCCAGCGCGGCCAGGTTCTCGGCACGCAATTCCTGCGGGATGTACGGGCGGTCGGGACCTTTGACGATCGTGGCGTCGCCGGTGAGCGAAACGACCAGCACGTGCCCGAGCTGCCGCGCGAACATCAGGTAGCGCACATGCCCCGGGTGGACCAGGTCAAAGCAGCCGTGGCACTGCACGATCGTGCGGCCGGCGGCGCGCTCGCGGCGCAGAATCTGCACGAGCTGATCCAGCGGGACAATCTTGCGTTGCGGAAGTTGGGTCACGAGCGCAGCCCCGTGCCGCAGACGGCTGGCCCCGCGGCCGGGCCTCTCTGCACTCGGCCGACCCGGTCCAGTCGAACTGCCGCCACCCGCGGGCCGGCGTCCACTGCGCCTATCGGACCGCTCGCCGCGTGACCTGACTCGGTCGCGGTCGAATTCCGGGCACCTGCACGATGCGGGGCGGGCTGCGCCCGTCGCGGGTCCGGCGGTCGGCCTGCATCGTCGCCCGACCGTGACGATTCCCACCACCTGCGGGAAGGAACGCCCTCGGACCCGCATCCAACTGGTCAGAACGACGATGACGCCGTCTAGCGCTGGAACCGATCGGCGCGTGGACGACACGTCGGCTCGGCGGTGAATCTCGGCGGTGCGGCATGCGGAAGCGAATGGATCGCGGCTCGGCATGGGCGCGGCTCGTTCTCACCCGGCTCGTGATCGCGGCGGTCACGGCGCCGCTGAGCGGTTGCGTCCTGAATCGGGCCGCGGACCGCGAGGTGGCGGACACGATCGCCCGTTTCGCCCGGGAGCGCACGCAAGCCGGCGAATCGTACGCGCGAGGCACGCGCCTCGCGCCGCAAGCAACCACGCGCCCGGCGGCGTCCGCGGAAGGCACGCGGCCCGAACCGGCCTCGCTGCGCGAGTACATCGTCTTGGCCCTGGAGCAGAACCCGGAAATCAGGGCCGCGGAGGAAATGGCGCGCATGCGCGCAGCCCGCGTCCCGCAGGCGACGGCGCTGCCGGACCCGATGGTCATGACGCGCACGCTGCCGCAGCCGAACGAGTTCGCGGACGGCAGCAACTACTTCACGCTCGGCGTGCAGCAGGTCCTGCCGGTCCCCGAGAAGCTGGACCGCGCCGGACGCGTGGCGCTCCAGGAGGCCCGCATGGCGCTTCAGGAGCTTCAGCGCGCGCGGCTGAACGTGATCGCCGACGTCAAGCGGGCATACTTCCGGCTGTACATCGTCGACCGCATGATCGAGGTGGACCGGACCAACCAGGACCTGCTGCGCGGGCTGATCGATGCCGCCCGGGCGCAGGTCGCGTCCGGCCGCCGGCGTCAGGACGACGTGCTGCGCGCCCAGGTGGAACTCTCCAACATCGAGAGCCAGCTCGTGGAGCTGCAACAGGAGCGCGTCACGACGGCGGCCATGCTGAACCAGGTGCTGAGCCGGCCGCCCGGCGCCGCCGTCGCCCCGCTCGAGGAGTTCGACGTCCGCAGCGCCGAACTTCAACTCGACGCCCTGATCGCCGCCGCCGCCGAGCGCAGCCCGGACCTTCAGCGATTGCGCGAGCAGCTTGAGCGCGACCGCCAGGCGGTCGAGCTGGCCCGGCTCGCGTACTGGCCCGATTTCACGGTGGGGTTCGAGTGGATGTACATGCGGCCCCGCGCCGCGTTCGTTCCGCCGCCGGACCCGACGACCGGCATGACGCCGATGATCGACCGCATGAGCGAGGCCGGCACGGACAGTTGGGCGATCCTGTTCGGGGCGAACATGCCGGTGTGGATCGAGAAGATCGAGGCCGGCATCCGCGAGGCGCGCAGCCGGCTGGCGGCCAGCCAGCACGAGTACGCCGCGGCGAGGAACCGCGTGAGCTTCGAGATCGAGGACGCGCTGGCGCGGGTGCGGGCGCAGCAGGAGCTGGCCGCGATCTTCGGGAGCACCATCGTTCCGCAGGCGCAGCAAGCCTACGAAGTATCCCGCGCCGCATACTCGGCGGGCGAGAGCGACTTCCTGTTTGTCATCGACAACTGGCAGAAGTGGCTCATGTTCACGATCCAATATCACCGGGCGCTGGGCGAGCTGGAGCGCGGCATCGCGGACCTCGAAGCGGCGATCGGCGTGAGCCTCGAAGATGTCGGGGGCCGATCGTGAGCGCACGTCGGGCGGCGAATTCTCTTGACCCTCGCGAACTTCGCGTGGCCGCAGCGCGGCGAGGCGTGCGAGGCGGCCAGGCCCCGGCCGGCGCACGCTTTCAGCGGCCCGGCCGCGCTGGTCCCTGGGTAGTCACAATTCTCGCTTCGCTGTTGGTCGGCGGGTTGGCCGGGGGCGCGGCGGTCTGGCACGCCGCACAGCGGGGGATGATTCCGTCCGCTGGTCCTGCGAGCGAGCCGGGCGTCGACCAGGGGAGCGGCTCGCCGGGCGTCGAATCGACCGGCGCCTCCGACGCGGAGCAACTCTACACCTGCGGCATGCATCCCAACGTCATTCAGCGCGGGCCGGGCGGATGCCCCATCTGCCACATGAAGCTCACGCCGCTCAGGCAGAGCGACGACGAACGCGCGGCCGCGACGGGGCCGCGGGAACGCAAGGTGCTCTATTGGCGCAGCCCGATGCACCCGGACGTGGTGTCGGACAAGCCGGGCAAGGACCCGATGGGCATGGACCTCGTGCCCGTGTACGCGGATGAGAGCGAGTCGCCGGCGGGCAAGACGATCACGATCGACCCGGTCACGATTCAAAACATGGGCATACGCACGGCGACCGTGAAGCGCGGGCCGCTGGCCCGGACGATCCGCACTGTCGGGCGCGTGGACTACAACGAGCAGTCGCTGTACTTCATCAACACCAAGTTCGAGGGCTGGATCGAGACGCTCTACGTCGATCAGACCGGCGCGCAGGTGGAGCGGGACCAGCCGCTCTTCGACGTCTACTCGCCTCGGCTCTACGCTGCGCAGGAGGAGTTCCTGGCGGCGCAGCGCGGCATCGAGCGGATGGCCGGGAGCACGTTGCCCGAGGCGCGTGAGGAGGCCCAGCGGCTGCTGGGCGCGGCCCGGAAGCAACTGGAGTACTTCGACGTATCCGAGGATCAGATCGAGGCCCTCGCCCGAAGCAAGCAGATACAGAAGACGCTGACCATCCACTCGCCGGCGCGTGGAATTGTCACCGAGAAGACAGCTCTGGATGGGGCATACCTGACGCCGGGCATGCGGCTGTACACCATCGCGGACCTTTCCAAGGTATGGGTGTACGTGGATGTCTACGAGTACCAGCTGCCTTGGGTGCGCGTCGGGCAGGAAGCGCGGATGACGCTTCCGTACGTGCCCGGCCGGGAGTTCGTGGGACACGTGGTCTATCTCTACCCGTATTTGGAGCAGATGACGCGCGTCGTCAAGGTGCGGCTGGAGTTCGAAAATCCATCGCTTGAACTCAAGCCGGGAATGTACGCCAGCGTAACGCTGCGGGCCGATCTCGACCGTGACGCGCTGCTGATCCCGCGCGAGGCGTATCTCGACTCCGGCCTGCGAAAGGTGGCGTTCGTCGACCTGGGCGGTGGAAGGTTTCAGCCGCGCGAAATCGATGTCGGCGTGGAGGCCGAAGAGGGCTGGGTCGAGGTTCGCCACGGTCTCGACGAGGGCGACCGCGTCGTGACCAGCGGGCAGTTCCTGCTCGACGCCGAAAGCAAGCTCAAGGAGGCGATCGCCAAGATGCTCGAAGCCGAGCCGTCCAAGACGCCGCCGCTGACAAGCCGTCACGCCGACGACGATGCGCCGAAACCGCGGCCGGCACCCGGACACCAGCACTAGCGAAAGGACCGACCGCATGCCTCGCACGCGTTGCACGGCCGCCGTGGTCGGACTCGGCGCGTTGGCGGTAGTGATTCCCCTCGCGCACGCCGGCCAGCCAGCTTCATCACCGGCGGCGTCGGGACTTGCTGAATCGCGATTGGCGCCGGTCTCGCTCGACGAGGCGAAATTCGCCTGCCCGATGGAGGCGCATCCCGACGAGCCCGACCCCGTCCGCCAAGGCGCATATCTTTCACTTAAACCCGGAACGTGCGAGTGGTGCGGCATGACGCTGCGGCCCGCCGAGGAACTTGACTGGGTGCGCGCCCGCCGCGCGGCGCAGGGCGGCGACATGGCCTACACCTGTCCCGTGCACCAGCACGTATATTCCGCGGCCAGCGGGCGCTGTCCGCGATGCGATCGAGCGTTGCAACCGTTTCGCGTCATGTACTGCTGCCCGGAGCCGCAGCATTCGACGATCGTTCGCGCCACGCCCGGCGCCTGCCCGCACGACGGACGCGCCTTGGCGCCGTTTCGCGGCGTTTGGCTTTCGCCGGAGATGTCCGGCGGCGAGGCGCCACCAACGCCCGGTGCGGCGCGCCGGGCGAGATTCGGCTGTCCGCTGCATCCGCTTGTGGCCAGCGACGTGCCGGCGAACTGCCCGGTCTGCGCCCGCGAGTTGTCTCCCGACGTACGTGCGCACGCGGCAACGCAAACGGCGATTCCACCGGATGCAGCGTTCGTGTGCCCGATGCAGGAGTGTGAGCATTTCTCCATTGCCGCGGGGACTTGCCCGAAGTGCGGGATGGCCCTCAAGCCGCTTGCGGATGTTCGCTGGGTGCGTACCCGGCGCGTGCCGGCTGCAAGTGAGGTCTCCGCCACGCCGCGCTTGGTCTGCCCGATGCACCCCGGCGTCGGGTCGGACAGTGCGGGCGCGTGTCCGGTGTGCGGCATGCAGCTTGTCGCGGTCGAGAACCTGCCCCAGCCGCTCGACGCTTCGGCGGCGATTCGCACGCAGATGGACTATCTGATGGAGCATTACCTCGAGCTGCACCGGCGGTTCGCCGCCGACAGCGAGCGCGACGTCGCGCTGCACGCGCTGGGACTTGTGGGTGCCGCGGATGAGATCCTCAGGCAGGCCCAGGCGCCGAGACTGCACTTGCCGCAGCCGTTTGCGCAGGCGGCCGTGGCGCTTCGGACTGCGGCGCTGCGGCTCACGGGAAAGAGTCTACAGGACGACCGTGTGACGTTTGTGGCGCTGGGCAGCGCGCTGCGCGAGATGACGGCCCATGTGCGCCCGTCGCCAGACCGTTACCCGACGCTCTACATCTTTCACTGTCCCATAACGAAGGGCGATTGGCTCCAATCCACAGACGACATGGCGAACCCGTTCTACGGCTTTGAGATGCTCAAGTGCGGCGAGCTGGTCCAAACCCGCTGAGCAAGACAGAGCCGCAGAAACACAAAGAGGTAATCTACATCCATGTGTGGTAAACGCAGCCGCGCGATCGCAGATGCGACTGGCGGCGCAGACTGCGTCGGCTTGACGCGCGAGCGATCGAACCGGCAATACCAGCGTTTTGGACGACGATCCCTGGCGTTCGCTGTGCCTCGGTGTCTCTGTGGTAATATTCGATGATTGCGCGCGTCATTGAGTTCTGCGCCCGCAACCGCCTGCTGGTCCTGATTCTCACCGGCTTTCTGATCGCCGGGGGCGTCTGGACGATCTACAACATCCGCCTCGACGCCATCCCGGATTTGTCGGACGTGCAGGTCATCATCCTCACCGAGTACCCCGGCCAGGCCCCGCAAGTGGTCGAAGAGCAGGTGACGTACCCGCTCACCACCTCGATGCTCGCAGTGCCGTATGCGAAGGTGGTGCGCGGCTACTCTATGTTCGGGTACTCGTTCGTCTACATTATCTTCGAGGATGGCACCGACATCTATTGGGCGCGCTCCCGGGTGCTGGAATACCTCAACTACGTGTCCGGCCGGTTGCCGAAGGGCGTCACGCCGCAACTCGGGCCGGATGCTACCGGCGTCGGGTGGGTCTACGAGTACTCCGTCCGCAACGGCTACTACTGCCCGGAGCACCCCGACGGCATGTACTTCGATCCTCTGGAATCGCACGACGCGACGGCACCGAGTGAAAGCCGGGGCGAGCACGCGAAACACGCGCGGCGCGGCTGGCGCGGCACGACGTGGTACGCCACGCGCGCGGAGGCGCCCGCGGAAATCCGCGACCGCCTGGAGCGCGTGCGCAACTTCGAACACGGCGGGCTGTGTCCCTGGGACAACCGCACCGAGCTGAAGCTGGCAGAGTTCGACCTGGCAGAGCTCCGCAGCATCCAGGACTGGTACCTGCGTTACGAGCTGACGGCGCTCGAGGGCGTGGCCGAAGTTGCGCCGGTCGGCGGCTTCGTCCGCCAGTACCAGGTCGTCGTCGATCCGGACCGGCTGCTGGCCTACGGCATCCCGCTCGGCCAGGTCGTACAGGCGATCCAGAAGTCCAACATCGACGTCGGCGGCAGCGTGCTCGAGATGTCCGAGATGGAGTACATGATCCGAGGGAAGGGCTACCTCGCGCAGCTCTCGCCCGAGCAGGTGCGCCGCGCGCAAGAGCAGGGCATGCCGCTGATGCGCGCTCGGGCGCAGCAGGGCCTTGAGGACCTCAAAAAAGTCGTGGTCCGCGCCACGCCGGAAGGTACTCCGGTCTACCTCCAGGACCTCGCGCAGCTCCAGCTTGGACCCGAGATGCGGCGGGGCATCGCCGAGGCGGACGGCGAGGGCGAGGTCGTGGGCGGCATCGTCGTGATGCGCTTTGGTGAGAACGCCCACAAGGTCATCGGCGACGTGAAACGCAAGCTCGACGAGCTGCGGTCCGGACTGCCGCCCGGAGTCGACGTCTTCACGGAGTACGACCGCTCGGGGCTGATCGAGCGCGCCGTCGAGACGCTCACGCACACGCTCGTCAAGGAGATGATCGTCGTCGGGTTGGTGTGCATCCTGTTCCTGCTGCACGCGCGCAGCGAGCTCGTCGCGATCTTCGTACTGCCCACCGGTGTGCTGTGCGCGCTGATCGTCATGCACCTGCTGGGCATCAACGCCAACATCATGAGCCTCGGCGGCATCGCGATCTCGATCGGCGTGATGGTCGACAGCTCGATCGTCATGGTCGAGAACGCGCACAAGCACCTGGATCGCGAGGAGGACCGCATCCGGGCGGAGACGGCGGCGTTCGAGGCAGGGCAGCGGCCCGCGCCTCCCGTGCACCGCCCGCGGGCGGAGATCATCATCGAGGCCGCCAGGGAAGTCGGCCCGACGCTGTTCTTCAGCCTGATGATCATCACCGTCAGCTTTCTGCCGGTGTTCGTGCTCGGCGAGCAGAGCGGCCGGATGTTCAAACCGCTGGCATACACCAAGACGTTCTCGATGGCCGCCGCTTCGCTGCTGGCGATCACGATCATCCCGGTGCTGATGATCTCGTTCATCACCGCGCGCGTTTTGCCGAAGCGCTGGGGCCGGTGGCGAAACCTGCTCGTCACGCTGGCCACGATGTTGGTGCCCGCGGCGATGTTCTGGCATCGCTGGCTGCCGCTGGGCGATCTCGACGCCCAGCGCCACTGGATAGCACTGGGTTGGGCCGTACTGGCCGGGATGCTGCTCGTGCCGCAGAAGATCATTCATGAGCACGCCAACCCGATCAGTTGGTTGCTCCAGCGGCTGTACCACCCCTTCTTCGTTCTCGCGATGAGGCTGCGCTACCTGACGCTCGCCGCGGCCGTGCTGCTGGTGCTCTCGACCGTTCCACCGTTGATCGGCCTGAAAAACACGCCGCTGGTCGGCCGCTGGCTCGCGGAGCGGTTCCCAGCGCTGGCCGCGGCGCTGCCGGGCCTGGGGCGCGAGTTCATGCCGCCGCTGGACGAGGGTGACTTGCTCTACATGCCGACCACCGACCCTGCGATCAGCGTGACCAAGGCCCGCGAGCTGCTCCAGCAGACCGACGCGCTGATCCGGACCCTGCCCGAAGTCCATCACGTCTTCGGCAAGATCGGCCGTGCGGAGAGCGCCACCGACCCGGCCCCGCTCAGCATGGTCGAAACCACGATCATGCTCGAACCCGACCGCACGAAATGGCGCCAGCGCCCCGTCGACCGCTGGTTCTCCGGCCTGCCGAGGTGGCTGAAGACGTATTCCGGACTGACGTACTTCTGGCCGGAATCGCGGCCCATCACCGTCGACGAGCTGTGCTACGGCTGGCAGGACGCCGACGGGCGCGACGTGCCGGGGCTCGACGACGTCGTGGCGTTCCCCGGCGTCACGAACGCCTGGACCATGCCGATCCGCACGCGGATCGACATGCTCAGCACCGGCATCAAGACTCCGGTCGGAATCAAGATCATGGGAGACGACCTGCCGACGCTCGGCGACCTGGCCGACCGCATCGCGGCCGAGGTGCGCACGCTTCCGGGCACGCTGAGCGCGTACCCGGAGAAAACGATCGGCGGCATGTACGTCGAGTTCGACATCAACCGAGACGAGATCGCCCGCTACGGACTCGCCATCGCCGACGTCCAGGACGTGATCCTCACTGCGCTCGGCGGAATGAACATCACACAGACCGTCGAGGGCTTGGAGCGCTACCCCGTCAACGTGCGCTACAAGCGCGAGCTGCGCGACAACCTGCCCGCGCTGCGGCGCACGCTTGTTTCCGCGCCGGCCGGCGCCCAGGTGCCGCTCGCCCAACTCGCGGACGTCCGCGTCACGCCCGGACCGCCGATGATCCGCAGCGAGAACTCGCGCAAGTCGGCATGGGTCTTTGTGGACCTGACGACCACGGACGTCGTCGGCTGGATCGAGCGCGCCAAGCGGCTGCTGGACGAGCGCGTCGCGCTGCCCGCCGGCTGCAACGTCGTATGGTCCGGGCAGTACGAGTACATCCAGGCCGCGTCGGCGCGACTGAAAGTCGCCGTGCCGCTGACGCTGTTGGCGATCATCTTCCTGCTGTACGTGCACTCGCGCTCGTGGTTCCGCACCATCGTCGTTCTCCTGGCGGTGCCGTTCAGCCTGGTCGGCGCCGTGTGGATCCTCTACCTGCTCGATTACAACCTCTCGCTCGCCGTGGTGATCGGCATGATCGCGCTGGCCGGCCTCGACGCCGAGACGGGCATGGTCATGTTGCTCTACCTGGACAACAGCTTCGAGCGCTTCCGCGCGGAAGGGCGCATGGCGACGCGCGCAGACCTGTGGCACGCGATTCACGACGGCGCCGTCATGCGCATTCGCCCGAAGATGATGACCGTCGCCACGACGTTCATCGGACTCGTACCGCTGCTCTGGGCCGAGGGGACGGGCGCCGACACGATGCGGCGCCTGGCGGCCCCGATGATCGGCGGCCTGACGACCAGCTTCATCATGGAGTTGCTCATCTACCCGGTGATCTTCTCGGTCGCCAAGCAGTTCGAGCTGCGCCGCACTCCGCACGCGTCGGCCGGCAGCCCGCATGCCCTCATGGGAGAGCCAGCATGATCCTCACAAACCTCCTGTACATGTTCTTCGCCCAGTTGCTTATGTTCCTGTTCGACCTGCTCCGGGCAGGAGTGGAAGCCTGAACGGCAGCGCTGGCGCCCGGCGCTTGCGGCGGCAAGAGCGGCAGGGCGGGCTGAGCCGCGCGGGTTCGCCGCGCGCCCCGCGCTGGCGCCCGGAGGGACCGCCCAGATAAACAGGACGCCGAGTCGTTCGCTTCGCGCTCCGTGCGGGCGCGCGAGCGCGCGGCGCGGCGCCGCCGGAATCGCTCGCTCGGCAATCCCGTGCGTAGTTGACTGTTGCGCGCGCAACGGCCTAGAAACATGCGGGAAGTCATGCAGCGTTAACGGCGGGCCACGCGCAAACGGCCGCGTGCCCAAACGGGTACGCGCCTCCGCCCGCCGGGCGTCCCCTCGCCGTCGCACCGCGACGTTCGAAGCGCTGTGTGCCGATACGAGGACTGGGGCGGCGTTCGCAATCCGTTAAGCGTGGACGGGCAGGGCCGCCCCGTCCCTTCCTCGTTGCACGTCCATTCTGCGGCGCTCCCACAAAGCGACTACACGCTACGAGTCATTCCCACGCCGGCGGGAATTCGTCGCAGGGACTGCGCCCGACGCGACAGACCGGTCAGGAGACCGGTCTTGCAGTACGCGTAAAGCCGCGGCCCGCCCCTAGCAACCGAGGCGCCGCCCGCAAGCCGGCGCACGTGTTCCGACGCGCGAACCCCGCGCTTCCTCGTCGCGCCTCTTCTCCTCCCTGAACGGCCACACGCCGCGTTCGGTTTTTCCCGCCCGTCCGCCTTATAATCCGCTCTTCCCGCGCCGGGTCGCCGCGCTGGTCGGCGTAGTGCCGGCCGCGCGATTCTTGAACGACCGCGCCGCGGGAGCGCGAAATCGCCCGGCGAATCCAGCCCGGCCGCATGAACCGCTCAGTGAATCCCGCGGCGGGAAGCCAAGCCGCCGCGCAACGCCGCCAAGGTGGGAGCCACGCCCAACATGATGAGCACCGTCGAGGAGTTTCCCGAGCTAGCCCCGTCCGACACATTCGTACACCGTCACGTCGGTCCCCGAGACGACGACATCCGCGCGATGCTGGCGACGATCGGCTGCGCGTCGCTCGACGAGCTGGTCCGCGAGACGGTCCCGTCCTCGATCCGACTTGCCAAGCCGTTGCGGCTCGGCGCCCCGCGCGGCGAGCATGAGCTGCTGACGGAGCTGCGCGCGATCGCCGGGATGAACCAGCCGTACCGCTCGCTGATCGGAATCGGCTATCACGGCACGATCACGCCGCCGGTGATCCTGCGGAACATTCTGGAAAACCCCGGCTGGTACACGCAGTACACGCCGTACCAGGCGGAAATCTCGCAGGGCCGTCTCGAAGCGCTGCTGAATTTCCAGACCATGATCGCCGACCTGACCGCCCTGCCGCTGGCCAACGCCTCGCTGCTTGACGAGGCCACCGCCGCGGCCGAGGCGATGACCATGTGCCACCGGATCGACAAGGGCAAGCGCTCGGCGTTCTTCGTCGCCGCCGACTGCCACCCCCAGACCATCGCCGTCGTGCGAACGCGCGCCGAGCCGCTGGGCATTCGCGTGGTCGTCGGCTCGCCCGCGGAGCTGGGCGACGTGAGCGCCGGTCTCTTCGGCGTCCTGCTGCAATATCCGAACACCGAGGGTCGGCTGATCGATTACTCCGACGTGGTGAAGCGCGCGCACGACGCCAGCGCGCTGGTCGTCATGGCCACAGACCTGCTGGCGCTGACGCTCATCCGCCCGCCGGGCGAGTTCGGCGCCGACATCGCGGTCGGCTCGGCGCAGCGCTTCGGCGTGCCGATGGGCTACGGCGGCCCGCACGCGGCGTTCATGGCGACGCGCGAGGAGTTCGCGCGGCAGATGCCCGGCCGGCTGATCGGCGTCTCGCGCGACGCGCACGGGAACGCGGCGCTGCGGCTGGCGGTGCAAACGCGCGAGCAGCACATCCGCCGGGAGAAAGCCACGAGCAACATCTGCACGGCGCAGGTGCTGCTGGCGATCATGGCCGGGATGTACGCCGTGTATCACGGTCCGCGCGGGCTGAGCCGCATCGCGCGGCGCGTCCACGCGCTGACCTGCGTGCTCGCGGATGGGCTGCGGCGGCTGGGGCACGAAGTGCAGTCGGGGCCGTTCTTCGACACGATCCGCGTTCGGCCGAGCGCCGCGAAGGGCGGCGCGGGCGACGCGGGCCGCGTGCGAGAGCAAGCCGAGCGACAGCGGCTGAACTTCCGCTATTACGACGACGGGACGGTGGGTGTCACGCTGGATGAGCTGAGCGACCTGGCCGAGCTTCAGAAGGTGTGCGCCGCATTCGGCTGCGGCAGGGAGGTTCGGGTTGACGCCGGCGAGCTGCTGGCCGCTGTCCGGCCTCAGCTTGAGTTCGAAGGCGCGCTTCGCCGAACAAGTTCATACCTGACGCATCCCGTGTTCAACTCGCACCACAGCGAGCACGAGATGCTGCGCTACATCTTCAAGCTCCAGTCGCGCGACCTGTCGCTCACGACGTCGATGATCCCGCTCGGCTCATGCACGATGAAGCTCAACGGCACGTCGGAAATGATCCCCGTGACGTGGCCGGAATTTGCCAATGTCCACCCGTTCGCACCGCGCGAGCAGGCTGCGGGCTACCAGCGGCTTTTCGCCGACCTGGAAGGCTGGCTGGCGGAGATCACCGGACTTTCCGCCGTCTCGCTGCAACCGAACGCCGGCGCGCAGGGCGAGTACACCGGCCTGCTCGTGATCCGCGCCTATCACGCCGACCGCGGTGAGGGACGGCGCGACGTATGCCTGATCCCAGTCTCCGCGCATGGAACGAACCCCGCCAGCGCCGTAATGGCCGGCTATCGCGTCGTGCCGGTGGCCTGCGACGCGCACGGCAACATCGACGTGGCCGACCTGAAGGCCAAGGCCCAGGTGAACCGCGAGCAGCTCGCCGCGCTGATGATCACCTATCCGTCCACGCACGGCGTCTTCGAGGAGGCCGTGCGTGAAATCTGCGAGAGCGTCCACGCCGCCGGCGGGCAGGTGTACATGGACGGCGCAAACATGAACGCGCAGGTCGGCTTGTGCCGGCCGGGCGACATCGGCGCCGACGTCTGCCACCTCAACTTGCATAAGACCTTCTGCATTCCGCACGGCGGCGGTGGGCCGGGCATGGGGCCGATCGCCGTCGCCGCGCACCTGGCGCCGTTCCTGCCCGGACACCCGGTCGTCCGCTGCGGCGGCGCGAAAGCCATTGGCCCGGTGTCCGCGGCGCCGTGGGGCAGCGCGTCCATCCTGCCGATCTCGTGGATGTACATCGGGCTGATGGGAGAGGCGGGACTGCGCAAGGCGACGCAGGCCGCGATCCTGAACGCCAACTACATGGCCCGGCGGCTCGCGCCGCACTACCCGATCGTCTACACCGGCCGCGGCGGCCGCGTGGCGCACGAGTTCATTCTCGACCTGCGCGAGTTCAAGAAGACCGCCGGCATCGAGCCGGAGGACGTAGCCAAGCGGCTGATGGACTACGGCTTCCACGCGCCCACGATGAGCTGGCCGGTCGCGGGCACGCTGATGATCGAGCCGACCGAGAGCGAGCCGAAGCGGGAGCTGGACCGGCTGTGCGACGCGCTGATCGCGATCCGCGAGGAAATCCGCGCGGTCGAGACCGGCCGCTGGCCGCGCGAGGACAACCCGCTGGTGAACGCGCCGCATACGGCGGCGGCGACGACGGCGACGGAGTGGCCGCATCCGTACACGCGCGAGCAGGCGGCGTTTCCGGCGGCGTGGGTGCGGGAGAACAAGTTCTGGCCGCCGGTGGGGCGGATCGACAACGTGTACGGCGACCGGCACTTGTTCTGCACGTGTCCGGCGGTGGAGGCCGTTGCACCGACCGCCGAACCGGCAGGCGTCAGGACATGAATGGTCGCGGGCGCCGGCGTTGGGAGGCTGACGCTCAGGTTGAACTTCTTCATGAACTCCGCGTGGCCTGATGTGTCTTTCCACGAGCAACCGGGCCAGGCGGATGGGTCGCCGCCGACCGCGAATTGTCGGCGGTGCGGATCGAACTTCGAATACGCACGGGAGCCTTGAAATGCAATCGACCGCAGTCCGACGGATTCTATGCGCCGCCGGGGTGATCCTCGGCGCCGCCACCTCCGCGACAGCCGCTGCCCCCACCGGCGCGCCTGCCCCCGCCGGCCGGCTGGAATACCAGGAGGCCGCGCTCGACAACGGCCTGCGCATCATCACCTGCGAAGACTTTTCCTGCCCCGTGGTCGCCGTCCAGCTCTGGTACCACGTCGGTTCGAAGGACGAGGACCCGCAGCGCCAGGGCTTCGCCCACATGTTCGAGCACATGATGTTCCGCGGCACCGACCGCCTGGGCCCCACCGACCACTTCGACCACGTCCGCCGCGCCGGCGGCGACTGCAACGCCTACACCTCATTCGACCAGACCGTCTACGTGCAGACCGTGCCGGCCAACCAGCTCGAAATGGTGCTGTGGCTCGAAGCCGAACGCATGTCGTTCCTCAAGATCGACCAGGAGTCGTTCGACACGGAGCGCAAGGTGGTCGAGGAGGAGCGGCGGCTCGGCCTGAACCGGCCCTACGGCACGCTGCCGGAGAAAATCCTGGCCGAGATCTACAAGCAGCACCCGTACCGCTGGTCCACGATCGGCCAGATTCCCCATCTCCGCGCCGCCAGCGTCGCCGAGCTGCGTGCCTTCTGGACCCGCTTCTACGTGCCGAACAACGCTACGCTCGTCATCGTCGGCGCCGTCGACCACAAGACCGCCCAGGACCTGGCGCGCAAGTGCTTCGGCTGGATTCCCCGCTACGAAGACCCGCCGCGGATCACCGTCCGCGACCCATTGCCGACCTCGGCGCGGTCGATCACGCTCAAGGAGGACAACGCCCCCGCGCCCGCGGCCGGAATCCTCTTCCGCACCGTGCCGCTGAACCACCCGGACGTCCCCGCGCTTGAGATGCTCGCCTCGATCCTTGGCGGCGGGGCCAGCAGCCGCGTCTACCGCGAGCTGGTGGCGGAGAAGCAGCTCGCGGCCTTCGCCGCGGCCGGCGCCATGTCCTTCGAGCAGGACGGGATTTTCGGCACCGGCGCTGTGCTGACGCCGCTGGGTGGCAAGACCGAGCCGGTGCTGGAGGCGCTCGAGCGTCAGATCGAACGCTTGCGCAACGAGCCGGTGAGCGAGGACGAACTGCTCAAGGCCCGCAACAACATGCTCCGCGGCATCGTCACCGAGAACCAGACCGTCGCCAGCAAGGCCTCGGCGCTCGGCCGCGCCGCGGTGCTCGAAGGCGACGCGGCGCGCGTCAACGAGCGCCTGAACACGATCGCGCAAATCACCGCCGACGACCTGCTGCGCGTCGCCCGCACGCACCTCGCGCCCGAGCGTGCCATGAAGGGGACCGTCGAGCGCAACCTGATGGGCACGCTGGGAAGCTGGCTGGGGTTCAAGAAGACCGAGGAGGACGCGCCGATCACCGCCGCGCCCGAGACGGAGCCGCCGCCGCCCGGACGGCCCGGTCTCGCCCGGCCGGCCGACGTGCCGGGGCAGCCGCCCGCCGCGCCGGCGATGCCGTACGACGCGTCCCTCAAGTACGCCTCGCAAAAGCTGCCCAACGGGATCGAGCTGCTCGTGGTCGAGAACCACGAGCTGCCGTTCGTCAGCGCGACCCTGTACACGCGGGCCGGCGGCTGGACGGAGTCCAAGCCGGGGACGGCGACGATGGCGTTCTCGATGCTCACCAAGGGCACGGAGAATTACGACGAGGGCAAGCTCGCCGCGGAGCTCGATACATACGCGATCACGCTCGCCGGCTTCGCCGGGCTGGACAACGGCTCGGTGGGCTGCTCGTTCCTGACCGAGCACGCCGACCGCGCCGTCCGGCTGATGGCCGAGGTCGTCCGCCGGCCGACATTCCCGGACGACGAATTCGAGAAGCTGCGGCGGCAGACGCTCACCGGCCTGGGCATCTCGAAGAGCGAGCCGTCGTACCTGGCGGACCGCGAGTTGCGCCGGCAGATGTTCGGCACGCATCCTTACGCGCGCACTGCGACCGGCGAGTACGAGGACGTGTTGGCGCTCGCCCCGGAGGACGCCCGCAACTGGTGGAGACAGTTCATCCGTCCGGAGGAGTCAACGCTGATCGTCGCCGGCGACATCGACCTGGGGCAGGCCGCGGCCCTGGCGGCGAAGTACTTCGGCGACTGGAAGAACGAAACGCCGCCGGTCGCGATCGACGTGCCGCAGCCGCCCGCACCGGCGCCGACGCACATTTACCTCGTGGATTTCCCCGGCGTGCAGAGCCAGATTCGAGTCGGGCAGCTCGGAATCACGCGGCGGCATCCCGGTTACTTCACCAGCCGCGTCGCCGGCGGCTACTTCGGCGGCGCCTTCAGCAGCCGGCTGAACGACACGATCCGCGTCAAGAAGGGCCTGACGTACGGCGCCCGCGGCGGCTGGTCGGCCGATCGCATGGCGGGACGTTTCGTGGTGAGCACGTTCAGCAAGACCGAGAGCACGGTCGAGGCGCTGCGCGCGATGTTCGACGAGATCGAGCGCCTGCGGAGCGAGCCGCCGAGCGACAAGGAACTGGGCGACACGCGCGCCTACATCCTCGGCAGCTTCGCGGGCGACCGCGAGACGCCACAGGCCGTGGCCGGCGACCTGTGGCTCGTGCGCTCGAACGGGCTGGGCGACGACTACCTCAAGCAGCTTCTGGACGGCGTGGCCAGGTGCACGGCGCAGGATTGCGTGAAACTGGCGACGGAGACCATCGACCCGACGCGGATGGTCGTGGTGGTGGTCGGACCGGCGGAGAAGCTGCGCGAGCCGCTGGCTTCGATCGCGCCGGTCACGGTCGTGGCGCAGGAGCCCGAGGAACCCGAGCCGCAAGACCAGTAGCGCCGGCCAAAGCGTCGGACCTCACGCACTCCGTCGCGTCGGACCTCCGTGTCCGGCGTTCGAGTCGCCGTCGGACACGGAAATCCGACGCTACGCGCTCGACGTCACCAGCTTGTCGAGACCGCTCAGTCGTCGTCCGCGGGGACCTCAATCAGCTCGAACGTGTTCCCGTCCGGGTCGGCCAGCGTCACCACGCGCATGCCGTCATAGGTCTCGATGTCGCCGATCTGCGTTCCACCCTGTTCCGCGGCCCGCAGCAGGACCGTGTCAAACTCGTCGGTGATCACGTCGAAGCGGACGGTGGGATGCTCGCCGACGTCCGGCCGTGCCCCTGGCGGCCAAGGCCGCGCCCCGCCGAGCAGCCGCACCGCCGAACCGCCGTCGGGGAATTCGAGAACCGCGAAGGGTGAACTGGCGCTGAGCTGCTGCTCGACGACCGCCAGCCCGAGTCCGTCGCGGTAGAAACCGAGCGCGGCGTCGAAGTCCGTCACGTAGATGTGAATATCGCCGACAGCGCGCATGCGCGGCTCCGCGAGTCCGCGTTTGAGAACGGAACCTGGCTCGGCGCCGCGGGTCAAGCGCCGATCCCGCGCGCCGCCGCGAGCGTCCGGCACTATAGCCGTGCGGGGCGGGACTGACGAGGCGCCGTATTCGGCTCGCATAATACAAGTGCAGGCCGGACTTACTTTTCCACCAACCGCGCCTGCGCCAGCGTGTGCTCCCAGTAGTACTCGATTCCCAGCGCCACGCAGCGCTCGTACCACTCGCGCGCTTCGGCCGGGCCGCGCTGCACGCGAATTTTCTCGCCGATGTAATAGTACGCTTCGCAGCGCATGCGGTCCGTCTCCGCGGCGGCGAGGATTTCGTCCTGGCTCAGTTCGTCGGCATAGTAGCGCACCAGCTTCGCGAACCACATCCGCCTGTCGGTTCCCTTCGCCGCAATCTGAACCGCACGCCGGCCGGCATCGGCCTTCCCGCAGGCGTGCTCGATCCTCCAGAGCAGCAGGGCCCCCGCGGCGTGCGTTGGGTTGGCGTCGATCGCCTTGCGAGCTTCAGCGAGTGCCGCCTGGCAGTCTCCCTGGACGCACAGGATGAACGCACGCTCGAGGCGCAGCTCCGCATCCGGCGCGCGTCGATTCGCCTCATCGATGTCGCGCAGCGCGTCGGCCCACGCCTTCGAGTGTATGTGCGCGTACATCCGCCACCGATACCCTATCGGTGAATCGGGCTGCTCGCGGACGCGCGCGTCCGCCAGCGCCAGCGCCTCGCCGACCTGCCCGCAGTTCTCGAGCGACTGCACCAGGCGATCGGCGATATCGTCTGCGTGGGGCTTTTCTTCCCGCAGTTTCTGGAGAATCGGTACGGCTTTGCAGGGGTCGCCGCTGGTAAGCTCGACAACGGCCAGGTTGAACCGCGCCGGCGCGCAATCGGCCTGAATCTGGAGCGCGGCGTCGAACGCGCGCCGTGCCTCGGCGTAGCGTTCCAGCACCATCAGCGTCCGGCCAAGCTCGTTGTACGCGTCCGCGCTGCCATCGACCCGCGCCAGCCTGCGGTAGTTGTCCAGCGCGTCGTCGAATCGCCCCTGCCTCAGCAGCAGCGCTCCGCGCTTGTAGAGCACCTCCGAATCGTCCGGCGCAAGCGCGAACGCGCGCTCCGTCGCCGCCGTGGCTTTTTCAAGCTGCCCGGCGTCCATCCACGCGCGGCCAGCGCGGCTCCAGGCCACCGCCGCGCCCGGAATCAGTTCGGCGGCGCGCTGATACGCCTCGGCGGCGCGCTCGAATTGCCGCGTCTCGGAGAGCATGTTCCCAAGATTCAGCCAGCCGGCGGGGAAGTCGGGCATGCGCTCGACCAGCTTGCGGAGCACGTCCGCGGCTTCCTCGACCCGCCCGCAATCCGCGATTGCAAGGGCGTAGTCGTTGGTCAACTGGGGGTGACTCTCGAACAGTTCCAGGACCGGCTCGATCCACTTGATGGCCTCACCCGGCTGGTGCATGCCCCTCAGTTGCATGAACATGGCTTGGTATGCCGTGAGATCGGAGTCGTCCAGCTCGATGGCGCGTTGAGCCGCACCGACGGCGCCTGCGGGATCGTTGGACCGGGCAAGGGCGATTCCCAGCATCGACCACAGGGAACCGTCCCGCGAACTCTCAGGACGCGAAACAAGCGCGCGAAGGCCGTCGGCCGCCGCAGCCCAATCCCGCGATTGTTCTGCGTCGAAGAGCAGCCGCTCCGCCTTCACGTGCGGATCGTCCGGCGCAATCCGCTCGGCCGCGTTGAGCAGCGGCGCGGCGCGCTGGCGCATCCCGTGGTTGATGTAGATGATCGCGGCTTCGACCAGCGCGCGGGCGCTGCCGGACATTCCCCCCGGCCGCGCGGCGAACGGGACGCCGGGCAGCGGCGGAGATTTGTCCGACTCCTCGCCGGAAAGCAGTTCGCCGAAGGTCCACTCACCGCCGGCGGCCTGGTGCGCCGCGCGGAAGTCCGCCCATGCCCAGGCGTAGCCTTCCTCGCGCTTCTCCCAAGGTCCGACGCCGGCGAGCTTGCGGCGCAGGATGCCGCGCTCGATCAGAGCTTCAACGTCGCTGGGGCGCTCCCGTACGCGCGCATCAAGCTCCGCCATCCGCTGCTGCCACTTCTCTCTTACCGCCACGCGGCGCGTGGGACGCGACGCGGCAGGCGGCGGAGCGTGTTTCGTCGCCTCCCCCTCCGTATTGCAGGCCGCCAGCAGGCAGCACGCCGGCAGCGCGATCGTCATGCGCCACCACCTGCCACCGCGCGCGAAGCGCAGCCCCCGGGTGAGTGCGGAGCGAAAGCGCGGGCGGTTCACGGGGACGAGGCGCGGCGAGGGATACGTTGCCGTGGTCCAGTGTGTCGGACCCTCGACATTGCGACGATCAGACATCGTTCTCCCCCAAGAGTGGAACGTCGCATGACTTGCGCAGCCGCCGGCTATGACGCTGGTACGGGCATGTTAATCGAAAGTGTCGGCGGCGTCGCAGGCGGCATCTTTCGGCGGCCGGGTCCGCTCGATCCGCGCGTGTGTCCGCCGGAACCTGAACCGCAAGCGATGGCGTGCGCACGCGCTCCGCGCAGACCTTCGCTTGCGCGTAAGTCCCGGACTCGGCGGCGCAGGTTCTCGCGCGGTAATTACGGCGCGAGAGTCAATGACGTCGAGGCCACGACCTCTACTCGCACTGATCCGGCCGCAAAGCCCAGCGTCTGCGTTACCTCGCGGTAACGCACCACCGAGACCGTGATTTCGCCAGCCAGGAAACCTTGCAAGTCGGCTGCGCCGATGTTCGCCGATCCGCTGTCGCTCAGATTCGAAAGCGATGTGAAATAGGCGTCGGGCAGGGTGTCGTCGTCCAACTCGCCGTCGACCGTCAGCCCCTCGGTCCAGATGTCGACCAGGACGCCGCTCTCGTTCGAAGGGCTCCACTGCACCGTGAATCCGGACGCGGAGACGCCGCTTCCCGCCGCGGGGGTCAGCCCGGTGAAATCCGCCGGCGGCACGACCGTCATGCTCGTGACGGTCCCGGCGTTGTTGAACTCGATCTCGTAGCCGTTCGGGGCGTCCCGCGCGCCCACTGCCGCGCGAATCTGCGCGTCGAAGAAGCCCAGCCCGATCTTCGAGAGCAGCGACTCGCGCAGCTCGACGCCGTTGACCGAAAGCGACTGGTTGGCGCCAAGCTCGAAGAGCGTCGCCAGCGCGGCGGTGTCCGCGATGGACGCGCCGACGTTCGCCTGGGCCGAATCAGACTCGCGCGAGATCAGCATCGAGAGCGAACCACGCTGGCTCAGGTCGATGCCCGTGGAGGGGACAACGCCGCATCCAGCGCCGCACAACAAGACGACGCCCGCGAACCCGCAGAAGCGCCTCATGACGAACTCCTTCATTAGAATTGTCGCCGTCGCGCAGTTTGAGATGTCATGTGAATCCAATACCGCCACGGCGCACGCGGGTCAACGCGCACTCGTGCATCCCGCGGTCATGTGTCGTTCCCGCCGAGATCGAAAACGGCCGCGCGGCGCCGATCTTCCCCCATCGCTCGCTGCCGTGAAGAAAAACGAGCACGCCGGCCCGCGGGCACTTTCGCACCCGCGGACCGGCGGCAGAGCAGGAACGCTGAAGTTCAGGGCGCGCCGAGCGAGCAGTCGCCCCCGTTGGAGAACTGCTGCGCAATGCTGTCGTCGACCAGCAGGTTGCCCGCGTCGTCCACGCCCAGTTCGAAGATGATCTGCTGGTCGGTCACGCCGGAGAGCGAATTCGCCACGTCGTACACGATCGCCACCGTCTGCGGCGCGATCTCAACGACCGACCAGGTCCCAGTCGATTCGTCAACGACCTCTTCGCCGGGAGCGCGCGGCGTCTGCACCTGCACGAGGTTGGCCTCGCCGTTTTCGCACATCGAGAGCGTCATGTCGGCCGTCGCACTCACTGCGGGGACGAGAATTCGCGTCTGGCTTTCGAAGACGAGCGCGGAGTTCGCCAGCGCCGCTTCGATCTGGGCGATGGGGTCACTGTCCGTGCCGTCATCGGAGCCGTCGCCTTCGCCGCTCGGCCCCGTGCCGCCGCCGTCGTCCGGGGCGCCGGCATCCGGCGCGCCGCCGCCCGCCTGGTCCGCAGCGCAGTCCGCCGAAAGGTCCTGAAGCGTCACCGGTGCGCCGGCGACGAACAAGGTTCCGTCGGCGTCCTGCTCCAGGCGGAAGCGGCGGACCGGCTCGAAGTTCGAATCGCTGGACTGTTCGACGTTCAGCTCGATGAAGACGCCGCCGTCCCGCACCACCACCGCCCACGTCCCGAGCGCATCTTCCTCGCTGCTGAAACCGCCGGAGCTGATGAACGGGTCGGAGAACGAGAAGCTGATGAACTCGTGCATTCCAAATCGCCCGGAGGCGCACAGACCAAGGTCCGTGCGCGAACTGCTGAAGCGGTCGCTGTCGCTGGAGGCCAGCGTGCTGTCGATCTGCATGAACTTGTCGCTCAGCAGCGCGGTGAATTGCGCGATGATGTCCCCAGTCGGGTCGCCCGTGGAACCGACGTCCGCGCCGCCGGGGGTCGAGCCGCCGGTTTGCCCCGTGCCGCCGGAACCGCCGCCCGTCGGCGGCGCGCTGTCCGAGGTCGTCGGCACGATCGAGCGCACACCGCCGTCGCCGATGCCGCTTTCGCCGTCATCGGCGCGCTCGCCGGTGTTCTGTGCCGGGTCGCCGGTCGGGAAACCCGTCTGCCGGTCCGTGTCGCGGCCCAGGTTCGGGTCCGGGCAGCCGCCGATGAGGCCGAAGGCGGCCAGCCCAGCCAGGGTCAGCAGCGCGCCGGTTCGCGCGCGTCCGCGAGGATTTCGAGACGGTCGGTTCGCATCACAAAAGCGCAGCATGGTGTTCCGTCCTTCGGCTCAGCGTGGCGTCGTTCGTTATCACGCAGATGTCACGAACGGGGCGGCGACGTGGACTTCAATCCGTGGGGCGAAGGAGCGAGCGGGACCGATGGAAAACGACGATTCGAGCTTATCGGTTGCGGTTCGCGGCGACGAGAGTGCGCCGGTCCGGCCCCGGCAACGGGCAGCGGGGCCCCGCACGTTTGTGCCGGGGTTCCGATGGAAGCAGCGTGGCGTCGCGCCCCCCCGGCCGCGCGGACTCACTTCTCGCCCAGCTCGCGCCGCCGGCGGAAGAACGAGCGCAGCAATTCGCCGCACGGTTCGGCCAGCACCCCCACAACCGTCACGACGCGGTGGTTCAGCCGCGGGTCCTGGGTGATCTCGTATAGTGAGCCGCACGCTCCCGCCTTCGAATCGGTCGCTCCATACACCAGCCGCGCAACGCGCGCCAGCACCAGCGCGCCGGCGCACATCGCGCAAGGTTCGAGCGTCACGTACGCTGTGCAGTCTTCCAGCCGCCAGTGACCAACGTCCGCGGCCGCGGCGGTCAGCGCGATCATCTCGGCATGGGCCGTGGGGTCTTGCAGCTTTTCGCGCTGGTTGAACCCGCGCCCGATGATGCGGCCGGCGCGGACAATCAGGGCCCCGACGGGAACATCCTCCGTCTCCAGCGAGCGGCGCGCTAGCTCAAGCGCTTCCCGCATGAATCGGCGATCAAGCTCGTCCTGGCGCTGTTCCGCGCGCTTCGGCTCCACTGGCGTGAGCCTCCTCTCGGCGTATTATGCCGGCCGGGACATGACTGTGCCCCGCCGAGGAGCAAACCCATGCCGGAGCTGCCGCTCGCCGAATTGTCCGTGAAGGAATACCTCGCGCGGCTCGGATCAGCGGAACCGACGCCGGGTGGAGGCTCGGCCGCGGCGCTCGTCGGAGCGCTTGCCGCGTCGCTGGGGCGGATGGTGTGCGCGTTGACGCAGGGCCGACCGAAGTTCGCCGCCGTCGAGGAGCAGGTCCGGCAGCTCGCGTCGCGCTTCACGCGCGCCGCGGCGATGCTCCAGCACCTGATCGACGAGGACGCGGCCGCGTACGCTGAGCTCAGCGCGGCCTTCAAGCTCCCCAGGGACGACGCGGCGCGCGGCGAACGGGTGTCGGCCGCGGCGGGCCTGGCCGCCGCCGTCCCGCTGGAGACCATGACCATCAGTCAGCAGGTCTGGCACGATCTGCGGCGGCTGGAGTCGGTGGGGAACCCGGCGCTGAAGCCCGACGTGCTGGCGGGGCAGCACCTGGCGCTGGCGGCGGCGCGCGCGGCGGAGGCCAACGTGCGCGCGAATCTGCCGTTTCTTGAGTCCGGGGAGCGAGAACGGCTCGAACAGCAACTGACCCATCGGGTGGAAGACCCGTAGGCCGCCTCGTCAGACGCGCATGTTCTGGAGTTCCTGGTACGCATCGACGAGCTTGTTGCGGATTTCCATCAGCAGGCTGAACGCAACCTGCGCCTTGCGCGTGGCCGTGAACACCTCGGTGAGATTCTGCGACTGGCCGGTGACGAGCGCCTGTACGCGCTCGTCGGCTTCGTTCTGCATTTCGCTCACGCGATGGAGCTGCTCGCGGAGCAGGGCCGCAAAATCGCCGCCGACGCCGGCGCGATCGGCGGACCGGACCGGCGCGGCGGGCTGCGCCGGCGCCGCCGAACCGCTTCCGGTTGGGTGGATGGGGTTCGTCATACCACGCGTTCCTGTAAGAGCGGTCTCCGACCGCAACACCTCGACCGCGATATTGCGACCGCGATACCCTTCGCGCGGTCCCGCGATCGCAGGTCTGGACTCCCGCCTGCGTGGGAGTGACGATGACCGTTGAGCGCCGCGGGGCCGTCAGACGAGCAAGCTGATCGCCTGCTGCGTAAGGCTGCGCGTTACGTTCATCATGGCGACGTTCGCTTCGTACGCCCGGCTCGCTTCCAGCGCGTCGATGTACTCCAGCGTCAAGCTTACGTTCGGATACTGCACGTAGCCCGCCCACGGGCCTTCCGGCAATGCGTGCGGATGACCCGGGTCGTACTGCATCCGCGGCGGCGACGGATCATGGCTCACGTCGGCGACGTGCACACCGGGTCCGCCGTCCGCCGCGCCGAGCGAAAACGTCACCACCCGCCGCCGATACGGCTCGACGGTCCCGTCGGCCTTGGCGGTGGTGAACGCATTGGCCATGTTTCCAGCGATCACGTCCATGCGGACGCGCTGCGCCGATAGTGCCGAGCCGCTGATGTCGAGTGCTTCAATCACGTCGTCCTACCTCGAACTGCTGCGAGCAGCGAGTTGTACCGGCCCTTCAGCAGGTTGATCGCCAGGTTGTATTGCAGCCCGTTCGCCTGCGCATCGGTCATGAGCGCTTCAAGCCGGGCGTTGGTCCCGTCGTGAAAGAGCACGTTCTGTGCCGGCTCGATGGCCGGGGACACGTGCAGCCGCCCGGCGCCGTCGGTCCACGCCTGTTCGCCGTGCAACGCCAGCGGACCACCGTCGCCTCCGTCCGCCTTCTCGGCCGCTTTGCGCAGCTCCGACTGGAACGCGCGCGGGTCCAGCGTCCGGGCCTGGTGGTCCGGCGTGTCGATGTTCGCGACGTTCTCGGCCAGGACCTTGTGGCGTTCCTCGTAGAAGCGCGCCGCAAGCTCGACCAGCTCGGCCGTACGTGAAGTCGTGATCCGGTCCAGCCACATTGCCGAACTCCACGGCGCCGTACAACTTCTCTGACTTCCGTGCAAACCCCGTGCCAGTCGCCCGGCGGCAGACTCGCGCGGCTCACGCTGACCCGGCTCGCGCAAGTCGCATTCGCGCTGCGGCTTGCCGAACGGCCCGCCGCACGGCGCGCGGCGCGGTCGCGAAGGCGCCCGCCGGCGCTGCGCGGCGGGCGCAACGACTGCGCACCGTCACGCGAAGGTCGTCGCGTGCGCGTGGCGGATGAACACCTCTGGGAGCGTGCCGTCCTCGCGCCACTTCTTGAGCTTGAGCCCCAGCGTCCGCAGCCCGATGCCCAGCGCGCGGGCCGTCTTTTCTCGGTGCCCGGCGAAGCGCTCCAGCGTCTTGAGGATCAGGTCGCGCTCCGCATCGTCCAGAATGTGCCCGTCGCGGTACTGCACGTCCTGCGCCGCCGCCACGCCGGACTTGACGACTCCGTTCAGCAGCGGCCGGACGGCATCCGGGGCCACGTCGCGGCCCGACTCCAGCACGCTGATGCGCTCACACAGGTTCTGTAGCTCCCGCACGTTGCCGGGCCAGTGATATTCGGTGAGCAAGGCGATCGTCTCGGACGTGAAGTTCGGACGCTTGCGCCCCTCGCGGTCGCAGACCGCGGCCGTGAAGTGTTCCAGCAGCAGCGGGATGTCCTCGCGGCGCTCGCGAAGCGGCGGAATCTCGATCGGCAGCACGCTCAGGCGGTAGAACAGGTCCTCACGGAAGCGGGCCTTGGCCGCCCAGTCGCGCAGGTCGCGGTTGGTGGTGGCGATCAGCCGCACGTCCACACGGCGCGTCACGCAGCTTCCGACGCGCTCGAACTCGCGCTCCTGGAGCACGCGCAGCAGCTTGGCCTGCAAGCCCAAATCCATCTCCGACACTTCGTCCAACAGCAGCGTGCCGCCGTCGGCCAGCTCGAAGCGACCCTTGCGGAGCCGGTCCGCGCCGGTGAACGCGCCTTTCTCATGCCCGAACAGCTCGCTCTCCAGCAGCGTCGGCGAGAGCGCCGCGCAGTTCACACACAGCATCGGCTGCGCGGCGCGCGGCGAGGCGGCATGAACGGCCCGCGCGACAAGCTCCTTGCCGGTCCCGCTCTCACCCGTGACGAGCACGGTCGCCGCACTCTGCGCAACGCGCTCGATCCGCTCCTGGAGCTCGCGGATCGCCGCGGACTTGCCGACGATCCTGCGGTCGGCGCTGAGGTCCTCGACCGTGCGCCGCAGGATTTCATTGTCGCGGAGAATCTGGCGCTCGCGCACGGCGCGCTCGATCACGATCGCGAGCTCTTCGCCGTTGAACGGCTTCTGGATGTAATCAAAGGCGCCCAGCTTCATCGCCTCAACGGCCGTGTCCACCGACGCGTGCGCGGTCATCAGGATCACGGGTACGTCCAACCCGAGCCGTCGCATCTCCCGCAGCAGGCTCACCCCGTCCATGCCCGGAAGCCGCAGGTCCGTCAGCACCACGTCAAACGGCCGCTGCCGGATTTCGGTCAACCCGTCCTGGGCGTTCTCGAACGCGAAGACCCGATGCTCCTGCTGCTCGAGCGTGGCCCGCAGTGAGTCCCGCATCATCGCCTGATCGTCGATTACACAAACGTCCGCCATGAATACACCTCGTGGGGTCAAGCGGCGTCGGAGCGCCCGACGCCGTACGCTTCCTTGCTTCCAGCCTGCCCGGCGTCCGCTGCCGGGATCTCGATGACGAATTCCGCCCCGCCCGAATCGCGGTTGGCCGCCGTAAGCGTGCCGCCGTGCAGCTCCACCAGGCGCGCCGCGATGGTCAGGCCAAGGCCGGTGCCGGTTTCCTTGGTGGTGAAGAACGGATCGAAGATGCGGTCCGCCAGGCCGTCGGGCAGGCCGACGCCCTCATCCAGCACGCGGATGGCGACGGTCCCCGCGCGGGGAGCGTCGACCCGGACGACGATGCGCGCGTCCGGCGCGCTCGCTTCGGCCGCATTGGCGATCAGGTTCACCAGCACACGCTGCAAAGCGCCGGCGTCTGCCAGGACCTGGGCAGCCGGGTCCGCAGCCTCGATCTCCAGGCGCACGCGGCGCAGCTCCAGGACCCGCGTGCACGTATCGGCGGCGCGCTGCACGATTTCGAGCAGCACGTGCGGCGCCATTCGCGCCCCGCGAGGCGCCAGCGCCAGCGTGTCCTGCACCACGCCGTCGATCGCCCGGATGCCGGCCTCGATCTTCTCGAGCAGTTCGAGCGCCGCGCTCGCGTCGCCGCAGCGCGACCGCAACAGCCCGCTGTAAAGCTGAATCGCCCCCAGCGGATTGCGAACCTCGTGTGCCATGCCCGCGGCCAGTTCACCCAGCGCGGCCAGCCGCCGACGGCGCTCCAGCTCGCGGTCCTTGCTCTCCAGCTCGTGGCGGAGGCGGGCGACCTCCTGCTGGAGCGTCTCGTGCGTACGCTGCAAGCGCTCGGTCGCAAGCATGCAGTCATGCAGGACCTGGCTCAGCTCATCCGAGCGCGCGGCCCCGCGGGCGTCCCGTACGGGCGCTTCCGTCATGTTTCGCTGGGATCCGCGACCCTGACTGTGCATGCCGGCGTACCCTCCGGACTTGATCGCCGCCGCCCAATTAACCCTGTAGATCCGCGGCGCCGCCGCTCGGCCGTTGCGGCGCGGACCGCCCGTAGGCGGCGTTCGCGGCGCGGCCGTCCTGCGCGCGGTCGATGACCTGTCCGACCGATTGCTTGCGGGCGGAGAGCAGAGCGCCGTCCTCCTGGTCCGTCCGGATGATCGCTGCGAGCATCCGGTTCACGTCCTCGAGCAGCGCCGCGACTTCGCTCCGCTCGGGCTCGGGCAGCTTGTCGAACGCGCTCTGCCACGAGGCCCGCAGCGGCGAGAGCTGGTGATTGATCTGCGCCAGCGCATTCACCAGCGACTGGCGGTCGCGCAGGATCGACAGCAGTTGTTCCGGCTGGTCGCCGCTGATCAGCGAACGCTGCCGCCGGCTCAGGTGCTGCAACTGCTCGTACAGCTCGCGCTGCTTGCGCAGCAGCTTGACGATGCGCTCGGCCGTCAGTTTCGTCGCGTCCATCCCAAAGCTCCCCGTGTACGACGCCGGCCCCGCGGGACGAGCGCCCCGTCGGGCGTGTTGCATCTCCCGCACCACGTTCTGTGGCGGCCGCCGAGCCGGACCTGCCCCGCACACCTTTCGATGCTTCGGCGGCGGCTACGGTGCCTCCGTGAACACGTCGCGCAGCAATTGCGACCCCACGACCGTTCCGAGGAATCGGTCCCAGTGGGCGCGGTCGCATCCGCCAGGCGCCGCGGCGAAGGCGGCGTCGGGCATCGTTTGCAGCAGCCAGCGGGCGCGCTCGATGGCTCGGGCCGCCTCGGTCAGGCGTCCCTGCCGCAAGTGCACGTTGGCGATCTGGACCTGCGCGGTAAGGGCCGTCGGCTCCGACTGGAAGCGCGCCGCCGCCTGGCGGAACGCGTTCAGCGCCTCGTCGAGCGACGGAGCGTCGTTCAGTTCGAGCAGGCAATCGCCGCGGTGCAGCAGCGCCCAGCGCTCGTACGCGCGGGCCTCCGCCGCGTCCGCCGCCTCGCCGCCCAGCTCGCCAGCCAACTCCCCAAACAGCGCCGCCGCGCGGGCGAACCGCCGCCGGCTCTCGTCGTCGGCGCGCTCCGGCGCGACGCCCGCCGGGGGCTGCGCGCGCAACGCCTGGGCGCTGCGGCGGTACGCGTCCGCGAGCAGGAAGCGGATGCGGTGCCGCTCCGCGTCCTGCGGATAGAACGTGAGGTAGTCTTCGGCGCGGCTGATGGTTTCGGCGTAGCGCTGCTCGTCGAAGTACAGGTCACAGAGCTGGGAAAGCGCATCGCGATAAACGGCCGCGCTGGGCGCCAGCTTGCCGGATTCCAGCAGGTCCAGCAGCATCTGCTCGGCGCGCGGAAAATGCTCCGGACCGATGCTCACCCAGCAGTCCGCCAGCAGCAGCCTCGCCCGCAGCGCTTCGTCCAGCGGCGGATACTCGGCGATCAGGCGCGAATAGACGGTCACCGCGTGCTCGAACAGTCCGTCCGCCGCGTACGCCTGCCCAAGTTGCAGCAGCGCCGGCGGCAGGCGCGGATCGTTGGACGCCGTCTGTGCGAACGCCGCCAGCATGCGGCGCGCGTCCGAAAGCCGCCCAGCGCCGTCGTACGCCTGGGCGCCGTCCCAAAGCAGCGCGGCGGCGTGCATAGGCTCGCGGACGCCCGCGGCCGCCTGTTCGAGGCACTGTCCCGCTGCGGCGGAATGCGCTCGGCGCCGCGCCTCGTCGAGGTCAGCCGCGGCGGCACGGTTGTGAGCGTTCCCGAGCCGTTCCAACAGGACGAGCCGGACGGCCTGCTCGTCGGCGGGGGTGAAATCGAGCGCCATCGCGAGGTACTGGACGGCCTGCTCGAAGTTGCCCGCGGTTTCGAGCCGTTCGTGAAGTCTCGTCAGGCAGTCACGGAAGCAGGCCAGGATGGGCGAATCGTCGGTCTCGCGCTCCAGGATTCGCCGGGCCGCCTCGCGCAGTTCGCGCCGCGCCAGCTCGTGTTGTTCGAGCATCGCCAGCGCCTCGGCGCGTCCGGCCTCAGCCCGCGCGGCCAGGCCTCCCGATCGTTGCAGCTTGAGCGTGGCCTCGAAGTGCTCCAGCGCGGACTGGGGGCGCGCGTCCGCCAGGTCAATGCGTCCGGCCAGCCAGCGGTTCAGCGCGGGAAGAAAACCGACGCGGTCCATTTCCGTGTCGGCGTGCTCGTGCGAGCGCAGCCATTCGTCGACCCACTCGCAGCGCGGGCGGGCATCGTCATTGCGTCCCTCCTGCACGAGCAGCCAGCCCCACAAGTAATGGTGGTAGCCCTGCAAGTCGGAGCGCTGGAAACGTTCGCCGTACCGCTCCAGAATGTGCCGGGCACGCGCCAGATCGTTCTGGTCGAACGCCTCCTGCATCGCGTGCTGGATCGCCCACCAGGAGTGCGGCGGCGCAACGCCGGCCTCGGCCAGCGACTCCTCGATCCGCTGTCGCCGTTCCTCAGCGTATTGCGGACGTCCTTCCATCAGCCGCACGAGCGCTTGCAACGCTTGCCGTCGCGTGTCGTCACCGGGCGTGCGACTGAGCGTCGAGCGGTATGCTTCGATCGCGGATCGGACGTCGCCGAGCCATTCGTGTGCCTGCCCCGATCGCAGCAGCGCGCGGGCATCGAGCGGGCCGCCGAGCAAGACGAGCTGCTCATGATGCTGGAGAAGCAGGGCGACGTTCTGGAGGTTCGGGACGCTTCGCCGCAATTCCTGCCGGTAGATGACGTCGGTCATCAAGCCGTGCAGGATGGCCTGTTCCGCAGGTGCCGGCGGCGGCTTGGCCTGGAGCAGGTTGGCGAGGGCGTCCGCCGCGTCCCCGTAGCGGCGCGCTTCGATCAGCGCCCGGACGTCGGCCAGCACGGAATCGAACGCGACGTGTCGCTCCGGCGGCTGGAAGCGGTAGAGGGCGAGCGCCGCGGCGGCCAGCGCAACGATGGCCAGCGGCGCCTGCCAGCGCCCGCCGACCCAGTCGCCCAGATTCTGGCCCGCGGTTCGAATTGCCATCGACGCCCGGCTCCAATCGGGAGCGGTTCGGGTCTTTGCGAACAAGCGCCGCCCCGCTCCGTAGAATCACTATCGGAAGCGCCCGCCCCGGAGGTTGCGTCGTAGTTGCGCCCCGAAGCCCAATCGGCGCGGGCGAACGGCTGTTCCGATCCTGGAACGCCGTCCGATAGGTGCAAGTATCCGTAACCCGCGAGGCGGACCGATGTCTCGCCCGACGCACGACGTGCTCCTCGTAACGGACGACCTGGCGCTCCGCGCTCTGGCGACGCGCGCGTGCCCGCCCGGCGGCCGGCTGTTGTGCCTGTCGCACGCGCAATCCGCCGCGGTTCGCTCCACGGACGCGAGCCAGCTCTGGCTCGATCTCGACGGCGCCGTCGAAACGACCTGGCCCCGATTCACCCGTCACGTGTACTTTCACTCGCAAATACCGTGCACGGCGGACGCACACCCGCCCGGCATCTACCTGCGCAAGCCGTGCCTGCTTGAGGCGCTCGCGATCCTGTGGGCCGAGGCGGCGGGAGAGTCGCGAATCGATCGCCGTGCGCTTGCGCTGCCGCAGCAATCCGAATCGCTTCCGGGCTGGCTGATGGAGTTCCAGGAGCTGAGCCTGGCGGGTCTCTGCCAGCGCTGCGTTAGCACGCTGCCCGAGCGGCTCGGGTATCGCGAAGCCGCGCTTTACCTCTTCGATGCGCAGCGCGCCTTGCTGACGCTCGCAGAGGCGAAGTGCTCGGCGAATATTGAACTATCCATCGGCGTCGAGGCGACGAATCGACATGTGCTCTCAGCCGTGGTGCGTACCGCCGTTCCGATCACGTCCGACGATCTTCGTGAATCGTGCGCCGGCGTGGGGCTGACCTGCCCGCCGGATGTGATGAATGACACGGATCGCACAGCTCTCATCGCACCCTTGGCGGTCGGGGATTCGGTCGTGGGGGCCCTGAGGCTTGGAAAGCGCGTCGCCGGACATCAGGCGGCGCCGCCCTCCCCCGCTGTGTGGTCGTTCCTCGCCCGGGCGCTCGAACACGCCCGCGCATACGAGCGCGCTTGCGCCGAGGCGCGCATTGACGTGCTTACCGGGCTGTTCAACTACCGCTGGCTGTCCGAGGCCCTGGAACGCGAAATCCGCCGCGCGGAACGATTCCGAAGCCGATTGTCCGTGCTCCAGGTGGACCTGGATGACTTCAAGTCGGTGAACGACTGCTTCGGCCATCCGACCGGCGATGCACTGTTGCGCCATGCGGCAAGCCGCATCCGGGCCGGACTGCGAACTGTGGACGCCGCGGTGCGGACGGGCGGGGACGAGTTCGTGGTGCTGCTCCCCGAGACCGATCTGAGCGGCGCGAAACGCGTTGGCGAGCGTGTGTTGGCGGCAATCCGTGACAATCCTCCGGTCATCGGCGACCGGCCGCTTCCAATTACGGCCAGCGTCGGAGCGGCGGAATGGCAGCATGGATGGAGTCTGTACGAGTTGCTGGAAGCGGCCGACCGGGCGATGTACGCATCCAAGCGTGACGGCCGTGACCGCCTGACGCTGGCACCGCGCGACGATATTCCGTCTGCGTCATATTCCGCGCACGCCGGTCCGCTTTCGCGTTCAATCCGGGTTGAATTGTCGAGCAATTCGTAGGTAGTTCCAAAAGCGCGAAAAACGCACAAAAAAAAGCGGCGATGAGGTTGCTGACGGCAACTCGCGCGCGTGCTAGAATTCCGGTGTTAACCTTGGGGTCGGTCCGGCAGTGCCAGCGTGCGCGTCGGAATCCGCCCCGGACGGATTCCCGCCGGCGCACCATTGACGCCGCGCCCCCAGCAACAATTGTGGAGAGGGTATGCGCAAGGCTGCTGGTCAGAAGGTAAAGCCGAACATCGTCAGCGTGCATCTGTCGCCGCAGGCCAAGTCGGACCTCGACCGCGTCTGCGACTATCGCGGCATGACGATCAAGTCGCTCCTCGGCCGGTTGATCACGTGGTTCGTCGACCTGGACCGCACCGAGC
>JABRWC010000038.1:0-24334 GCA_039961675.1 Phycisphaerae bacterium | reverse complement strand
CGCGTGTAGTTCTCGATGCCGCTGCAATATCCGACCTCGAGCAGCATCTCCATGTCGTACTTGGTGCGCGCCAGCAGCCGCTGGGCCTCGAGCAGCTTGCCCTGCCCGCGCAGCTCGGCCACGCGCTCGTTGAGCTCCTGCTCGATGGACTCGATCGCCTGCTGAATGTTCTCCTCGGGCATGACGTAGTGCACCGCCGGGTAGACGTAGACGTGCTCGCGCTCCTGGATCACGCCGCCCGTCAATGGATGCACGATTGAGATGCGCTCCACTTCGTCGCCGAAGAGCTCGATGCGGATCGCATACTCCTCGTACGCCGGGTAAAGCTCCACCACGTCTCCGCGGACGCGAAACGTCGCCCGCTGAAGCTCGGTGTCGCTGCGCTCGTATTGCAGCCGAACGAACTTCCGCAGCAGCGCGTCGCGCTCCACCACGTCGCCCTTCCGCACGCTGACCACGCTCGCCTTGTACTCGTCCGGCGAACCCAGGCCGAAGATGCACGAGACGCTCGCGACAACCACGACGTCCGGCCGCGAAATCACGGAGCTGGTCGCCGACAACCGCAGGCGGTCCAGGTCGTCGTTACGCGAGGCGTCCTTCTCGATGTAGATGTCGCGCTGCGGGATGTACGCTTCGGGTTGGTAATAGTCGTAATAGCTGACGAAGTACTCGACGGCGTTGTTCGGAAACAGCTCGCGGAACTCCTCGTAGAGCTGCGCCGCGAGCGTTTTGTTGTGCGACAGCACCAGCGTAGGCTTGCCCAGTGCCGCGATCACGTGCGCCATCGTGAAGGTCTTTCCGGAACCGGTTACGCCGAGAAGCGTCTGAAACTTCGCTCCGCCCCGAAACGTCGAGACGAGCCGCTCAATCGCCTGCGGCTGGTCGCCGCGCGGCTGGAACTCACTCACAATCCGAAAGACGCTCATCTCGCCGCCACCAGGAACGCCCGCAGCCCGGCCACCCCACGGCCAAGCCGCGGCCTGCCCGACGCGCCGGGGCGCAAAACCGCCATAATATCCCGGCTGTCGCCGTTCGTCGAATCGTGGGTGATCGCGTAGAATTCGGCAGGCCGCAGCGCGGGAGTTACGGCCGGCTCGCCGGCTCGCCGGGGCGCTGCTTACCGGGCCGCTGCCCGATTGCGCTTCCGCCTGCTCCAGCAACGACACCAGCATCGAGTGCCACGGCTCGCCGCCGAGCTCCGGCCGCCAGGCCCGCTCCTGCCGAATGGCGTCGCGTACCACGCTCGCTTGTCCCTCGCGCAGCAGCAGCGCGAGATGATGGCAGCGCGCCTCCCAATACGTCCGCGGCGAGCGCTCGATGAGCGTTGCATCCGCCAAAATCGGCTCCCATGCCCGCCGCGCCGCAGCGACAGATTCCGCGTCGCCGCCCTGCCCCGCGATCGCTGTCAGGTTCAGCGCCTGGAGCCGCATCAACTCGCCGTCGCGCGGATCGCGCTTCAGCAGCTCGGCGATCAGCCGGCTGGCCGACTGCGAATCTCCGGCGTGGTGATACAGCTTGGCGAGCGTGCGCGACAGACCGACTGCGTTCGGCGCGGGTCGCGACGCGACACCGTGGGACGCATTGGAGCCGCCGACCGCGGACTCGCGCAGCGATTCGAAGAACGGCAGCGATTCCGCCGCCAGCCTCCGCAAAGCATCCGCCGCTTCGGCGGATTCCAGGCGTTGCATTTCGCGCTGAATCGCCTGCGCGAGTTGTGCCGCTACGGCGTCGCGCAGCGCGTCGCCGCCCGCCGCCTGAACCGAATCCAACAACGCCAGGGCGTCGCCGAAGCGCCCCAGCGCCGCCGCGGCTCGGACCCGCAATGCCGGCACTTCGCCGCGCGCTTCGGGCAGGCCGGCCCAATCGTCGAAGTCCGCAAGCAGCTTTTCGGCCCGCCCCGGCTCGTTCAGCATCGGATCGAGCCACAGCCTGGCCGCCTCGAGCCGCGCCAGTCCTGAGAATCGCCGGGTGGGCGAGGCGCCGTCCGCTTCATCCGCACGCCGCAATGCGCCCGCGGCGTAGGCTTCCAGCGCCTCGGCGATGGATCGCATGCGCGGCTTCGACTCGTCGGCAGGCTGCGTGGCGGCCTCGCGCGCCGCAATCCGCCGCAGCGCCGCCAGCCGCTGGAACTGCGCCGCTTCCCAATTCCCCGAGCCTGTGGGGACGGCGGCGAACGCCTTGGCTGCGGAGGCGTCGTCGCCGGCATTCTGATACGCGACCGCGCACCACCACTGCGCGTCGGGTATCTCGCCCTGCTGTGGGTAGCGCTGGGCAAGCTGCCAGAGCGCGTCGGCGGCCTGGCGATAGTCGTCCTGTCGCTTGCTCTCTTCGGCGGCTGCGGCGAGCAGCCGGCATGCGTCGCGAAGCGCCCCTTGCGCGCGCGGGTCGTCACCGTGGTCATGCGAGACGCCCAGCAGTGTGTTGGCCGCGGCGCGCACGTCCCCGGCGGCCTGCTCGCACCGGGCGCGTTCCAGCAGCAGGCTGGCCCGCATCGGCGGCGGGACCTCTCCCCGCGCCAGCCCCGCATCGAGGTGCTGTCGGGCGCCGGGCACGTCGCCCCGCGCGCGGAGCGCCTGCGCGGTCAGCAGCAGCACGCCTGGTGAAAGCGTGCCGGGGTCCGCGTCGAAGCGTGCGTGCTGCTCCACATAGGTCTGCACCACTTGCGGCCACGGGCCGCCGCGCTCGGCGATCCGCGCGAGCGCCGTCAGCCCCTCGTCTCGCGAACGCTCGGCCTTGCGCAGCAGCGCGCCGCGCGCGGGGCTGTCCTGCGCCTGGCGTTCCAGCGCGTCCGCTTCGACCAGGAGGCTCTCTGCGTGCAGCAACTGCGCCAAGTCAGAATACCCCCCTGCCGCGGCCGGCTGACCGCTTTCGACCACCGGCCGCAGGACCGCGCGGGCCTCGGCGTGCCGACCCGCGCGGAGGTGTACACGCGCAAGTTCGCAGCGCGCCTGGGCTTCCAGCGCCGAGCCGGCGGCCTCGTGCACCGAATGCGCGAGCGTCGCCGCCGCCTCGTCCAAGCGCTGCATCTCGCGCAGCGCGATCCCCAGGCCGATGCGAGTTCGCGCCGCCGCGTTCGGCGGCAGCGAGCGCTGGTCCAGTTCGCGGAACAGCGTTTCCGATTCCGACAGGCGCGCCAGCCGCTCGGCGTCCGCGCCGGGCGCGACTCGCGCCCGGTACAGCGCCAACCAAGCGACGTTGGAACGCGCGTCCATGTCCACCTGGCCCAGCGCGTCGAAGATTCCCAGCGCCAGGTAATCCTCCTCGACGCCCGGCCGCGCAGCGCGAAGCGGCTGCATGAGCGGGTCGGTCGCAGCGAGCGCCGCGCGGTAGTGCTCATCGGCGCGTCGCAGAAGCTCCGCCAGCCGCGCCGTCTCTGTGCTGCGACCGCCGGTCAATTCGAACTCGGCCAGGTCGCGGCTCGCCCAGCGCGCCAGCACCATCGCGCCCAATTCCGCGCGGGCTTCGGCCAGCTCCAGCGCCAGTATCGCGGGCGCGCGGCCGGGGGCCTTTTCAAGCGTCGCGATCCAGCGCTCGTAACGGCGTGCGGCGTCCTCGAAGGCGGCGTGCCGTGCAGCGGGGTCTGAGACCCGCGAGGCGTGGTTCGCCTGCGCGCGGGCGAGAGCCGCCATGTCCGCTGGCGCTGTCGATCCCGCGAGCGCCGCTTCCAATTCCTCCACCGCGCCTCGCTGCACGAGTTGCTCCAACTGCGCGCCCGACGCCTCGCGCGAGGTCTGGCCGGGCGCAGAGGCGGCGGCCGCGACATGCAGCGCGGCAGCAACGAGAAGCGGACGCGCGCCGCAGCCCGCGCGGCGGCGCCATCGAGCGGTCATCACGGATTCTGGAGAAGCGAGCACAGGCGGTCCCGTCTTCTCACCGTGGCGCGGCGGCGCGGCCGAGGCTCACGGCGAACTGCACGTTGTCGAAGCCGGCGGACTTCGCCGCGTCCATCGCGGCGACGACGTGCCGCCAGCGCACGGACCGCTCGGCGGTGATGACTACCGGGTTCAGCGGGTCGGCGCCCGCGGCACGGCGTTCCTGCATGTAGCGGCGCAGCTCGTCGGGCGTGCCGCGCTCCAGCGGCCGGCCCATGACCAGGATGCGGCACGCGCGCCCGTTGTCGAGGTCTTGCAGGGCGATCTTGACCGAAGCGATGATCTCCACCGCTGCGCCTTCGCCCGGCCCGCTGCGCGGATCGAGCTCGGTCCGGAGCACGCCTTCGCGGGCGATTTGCAGCGAAGCGCCGAGGATGAAGAACACCAGCAGCACCATGATGACGTCGACCATCGGCGCCAGGTTCGGCACGCGCTCCGCTCCGGAATCGCGAGGCCGCCGCTTCACCGCGAACTCTCCCCGCCCGGCTCGTCCGGCTGCGCGCTGAGCACGATCCTGCTGATCCGGGCCAGCCCGCAACCGCGCAGCACCGTCTCGACGCCGGCGTACGGAACGTCGCGGTCGGCGCGTATCACGCAGCTCAGCGTTTCGCCGTGCTCGACGGCCTGCGACGCCTTGGCGTGCAGGTAGTCCGCGACCGCATCGGCCGCCAGCACGCGCTCCGTGGCCCGGCGCCCGTCCCAGCCCTGCACGACATACTCGGCGTCGAGCACGCCGTCGGCGGCCGGCCGCACGTTGATCACCACTTTCGCGCCGATCTCACTGCGCTCGATCTCGTGCGCGGAAGCAGCCTGAGGCAGGTCCACGCCGCGGTACTGGGCGCTGGCCAGCCGGCTCGCCAGCAGAAAGAAAATGATGAGACACATCATGACGTCCACCATCGCGGCCAGATTCAGCGTCATCGAGACCGGTCGCGGGGGACGGAACATGCGGTCACGCTCGTGCTTTGGCGCTCACTTCAGGGTGGCGGGGCCGGCGGATGACAGCGTCGGCGCCCCGGCCGGCTTCGGCGGGGGCGGAGCGGCCGCGGGGGCTGTCGCGCTCAACGTCGGCGCCGGGCGGAAGTACTCCAGCAAATCCAGCGCCTCGACCGTGGCCTGCACCGTCAGCGACTCGATGCGATTGCGGCACACCCCGAAGAACCCCAGTCCGAGGATCGCCAGCGCCAGGCCCAGCAGCGTGTTCACCAGTGCCAGGCTGATGCCGCGGGCGAGGTCCTCCGCCCCGGCTTCGCCGCCGGTCTGACCGAGCTGGCCGAAGGCGTAGATCATGCCCAATACGGTTCCGAGCAGCCCCATGAGCGGCCCGAGGTTGCCGAGGATGTTCATGTACTCGGCCTTACGATAGAGATGCCCGCTCAGCTCGCTGGACTTCTCCAGCGCCGCCTCGTGCATGGCGTCGAAGCCGTGGCGGGCGTGGTTCATCGCGGCGCTCATCGTGCGCGCGAAGAACGTGCGGCTCTTGCGAAGCTGCTCGATGCACTCGCGGAACGCGCGGCGCTCGATCAGCGCGCGGGCCTTTCGCACCTGCGCCGCAGGAGCGATCGTGGCCCGGCGAATGGCAAGAAAGTGCTCGGCGATCAAGGCGATCAGCGCCACCGAGCCCGCCAGAATCAGGTACGCCGGCCACTCCATCCCCTGCCGCATGATCTGCCACAGCGAACCGCCGCTGGGCGGCGCCTGTGCCGCGGCGGGCGCGGCCGAAAGAACTAGCGTCGCCCAGGCCAGCACGGCGCGCAGCGGTCGCGCAGACGGGCCGGTGGCACTCGACTGAGCACGCTCACGGCTGAACAAGGTCGGCCCCGGTAACAACACGAATCTGCCCGCGGTTCGCCTGGGCGATCCGCTCCAGGCGCCGCACGCCGTCGGTCGGCCGCGGCAACCCGCTGGTATCTTGCAGCAGAAGCTCGTCGAAGACCAGACAGTGAATCTGCGCTTCCGCGTCCTGGTTCAGCCGCGCCGTCTCGTCCACGACCGCGTCGTCGAAATAGCCGTCGGAAAAGAAGAACACCGCCTGCGGCCGGAAGGAGAGCGCCCGTTTCATCGCCGCCAGCGGCTCGGTCGAGCCGCTTGGCGACTTGCCCGCGATCCAGTCGAAGAACCGGCGCTTGGTGTCGGGTTCGGCGGGCACAAGCTGGGGCGCGAAGCTCTCGGTGACGAGCTGTTCCTGCTGCCGGCCAGCGGAACTGTAGAAGACCACGACGTTGAATTCCTGGTACGGTTGAAGCCTGCCAACCGAACGGCACAGCTCCTTGCGCAGCGCGTCGACCGCAACGATGATCGAACCGGAAAAATCGACCACGTATGCGAAGCGCCGACCGGCAACGCGGACGCCCCAGACGTTCGCGGATTCCACCGGCCCGCCGAGCCCGAAGCCCTCGCCGAGCCCCGCGCCGCCGGTGGATTCGCGCACGCCGCCTCCCACGCCCAGCACGCCGGCCGCTCCCATTTCGCCCGCACCGAAGCCGCCTTCGTCGCCGCGCGGCACAGCCGCGAAGGCGCTCAGGTCAAGAGCGCCCGGCGCGGCGCCGAGGTCGTGTTGGGCTTCGATCGCAGGCGCACCGGCGGCGGGGGCCTCGGGCGCGTCCCAGCGCAACGCATCGGCGCGCGCGTCGCCGTCCGCTGCCGTGATCGAAATGACGGTGTCGCCGGCGGGCGCCCCGTTCGGCTGCGCGAGCAGGCCGGCGCCGAACCACCACAGCGCGCCGAACAGCACTGCGTGGATGCCGAGGCTCGCGGCCAGCGGCAGGTAGAGGTGCACGCTCCAGCGATACGCGGCGCTGCGCGCCTCGCGATCGATGGGCGGCTCGCGTTCTGCGGCGGCCGGTTCGATGGCGGATCCGTTCGGGGCTGGCATGCTCATGCCGGTTCCGGGCGGGCGCGGAGACCTTACTCCAGGCGGTCAGCGCGCGCCGGCCGGCGGCGCGCCGGCGGAGGAAACCTGGACGTATCGCATCCGCATTTCGTAGAGCACCTGGTCCAGCAGCTTCTTCTCTTCCGGCGTCAGGTTATTGCGCGTCTTGTCTTCCAGAACTTGAAGCAGATCGACGTAGTGCTTGGCCAGCTCCAGGTCCGGCGGGAGCCGCCGGCCGTCGGGCGTGCCGACCAGTCCCATCGCGGCGATCGCCTGCATGGCGATCAGGTTCAGCAGCTCGACGAAGGAAGCGTCGGGCAGCTTCTCGCGCTCCTGCGTCTGCTGCGCGAGCCGCTCCTTCTCGCGCTTCGCTTCCGCCTTCCAGTCGTCGTCGATAATGATCTTTGGTTTCTGCTCGTCAGTCATTTCCGTCCTCGCAAAGGCGATCAGCCGAAATCGCCGCTTCCCGACGAACCGGTCACGTCGCGGCGCCGGCCTTCACCGCCGGCGCGCCCCTCTCCTCGGGCGGGACCCACTCAACCGCGCGCGGCGAGCGGGCGGACATCCGCCGCAGGACCAGCAGGCCGATCACGCCGAGCAGGACCATCGGAATGGCCAGGAACTGCGAGATGGTCAGCCGGCCGAACTGGTCGATCGGGTTGTCGGCGCGGATCAGCTCGATCAGGACGCGCGTGAACGGCTCCACGGCCAGCATCGTGAAGAACACCTGGCCGTCCCGCGTCCGGCGCCAGTACAGCGACGAGAGCAGCCACGCGATCAGCCCGGCCGTGATCGTCGAGTAGATCTGCGTCGGGTGCACCGGGAGCGACTCGTGCCGCGCGGCCAGCGCGCGGATCTGCGCGGCGCTCAGGCCGTAGCGCTCCATGTTTCCCCTAAGGTCGTTGTGCCCTGCGCTCGCGGCGGCCAACTCCTGCTTGAGCTTCTGCCGCTGCTGCTGGAGCGCAGGCTTCTGCGACGCGTCGGCATTCGCGAGCTTCCGATCGAGTTCGGTCAGCGCTGCCTGCGCCGCGCGCTCCTTGGCGTTCTCCTCGCTGATCTGCGCGTCCGACAGCGCCAGGCTCTCGCGCGAGATCGGCATGTAGATGCCCAGCGGGTACTCGTGCAGCAGCTCCTGCGGCAACGCTGCGCCGGCCTCCTTGCGCTGCCACTGCTCCGCGGACGCCGGGCTTCCGAACGGGAAGCGAATGCTCCACGGCAGTTCGCACGTGCCGCCGTAGCAGCAGCCGTTCAGCAGGCAGCCGATGCGGCCGATCGCCAGGCCCAGCATGGCCGACGGCGCGATGATGTCCAGGTACCAGCGCAGCGACACGCGCTCCCACAGCACGAGCCAGGCCGGCACGGCGATCAGCGACAGGATGAACCCGCCGTAGAATTCCAGCCCGCCGCGCGTGATGTCCACGATTCCGAGGAATACGTTCAGCGGCGAACCCAGCCCCCGGAACTGGTCCCAGTAGTGCCAGACGTACATGGCCCGGCAGCCGACCACGCCCGCCACCAGCGCCACGAACCCGCAGTTCAGGATCACGTCCGGATTGGCCTTGGAACGCGCCGCCCGCCGCGCGGCCCACCAGATCGCCAGCAGGAACGCGATCATGAGCATCAGGCCGTAGCCCGGAACGTCCTTGTTGATGAAGGGGATGGTGAAGATGACGGGTTTCATAGCCCTTCTGCCGGCCTCTTGCCTGGGGTTCTGTACGGCACCCGGCGGAGAATCTTAGTCGCCGCCGTTCGCAGGGTCCAAGCGCAGGTTGTCGATGAGCCGCGTCCGGCCGATCCGGACTGCGAGCGCGATCAGCGCCGGTGCGTCGATGCGCTCCAACGGTGAGAGCGTTTCCGGATCGACGACGCTGATGTAATCGATCTGCACCGGGCCCGCGTCCTGCACGATCCGCGTCATCGCCGCGACGATCCGCGCCACGTCACGCTCGCCACCGCGAACCAGCTCGCGGGCGGCCGAAAGCGCCACGTACAGCGAGCGCGCCTGTCGCCGTTCGTCGCCGCTGAGGTACGCGTTGCGGCTGCTCATCGCCAGGCCGTCGGCCTCGCGAACCGTCGGCACGCCGACGATCTCGAGCGGGAAATTCAGGTCGACGACCATGCGGCGGATGATCGCGAGCTGCTGCGCGTCCTTCTCGCCGAAGTACGCGCGGTCCGGCTGGACGATGTTGAAGAGCTTGGCGACGACCGTGGCGACACCGTCGAAATGCCCCGGACGGTGCGGCCCGCAGAGCGTGTCCGAAAGCTCGCGGACGCGGACGGTGATCTTCGCCGCGCTCGGATAGATTTCGTCCGAGCTGGGCAGAAAGAGCAAATCCACATGCGACTCTTCGCACAACCGCCGGTCGCGCGGCTCGTCGCGCGGGTAGCGCTCGTAGTCTTCGCCGGGGCCGAATTGCAGGGGGTTCACGAAGATGCTGACGACGACGTACCCGCCGTCCAGCCGGGCGCGCTCGACGAGCGACAGGTGCCCCGCGTGCAGCGCCCCCATTGTGGGCACGAACCCGACGCGGGCGCCGCGCGCCCGCGCGGCGACGACGGCGGCGCGGGCTTCGGCGATGGTCCGCGCGATCTCCATGCCCACATTCAAGCCGAACTTCCCCGCGGTGTCATCGGTTCTCGCCGGCCGAAGCTCGGCCGCGCCGCGTCGGCCTGCCCGACGCCATGCTTTGCGGAGCGCGGTTTGCCGACGCGCCGCCGGCGCTGGTCACGCCGTCCAGCCGAGCCGCGAGCCTCCAGGAGCGCATCAAGGCCCGGACTCGGCTCAAGTCCACCGCCGCGCGCGCATCGGCGCGCCGCTTCAGCGACGTGCCGACGATCAAGCCGTCGGCGTACGGCAGGAATTCGCCGACTGTCTCGGGAGCAACGCCGCTGCCGACGAACACGTCGGCGCGCCCGGCGGCCGCTTTCACGCGCCGCAGACGTTCGATGTCCGTTGGCTTCCCGGTGGCGGCGCCAGAGACGATCAGCGCGTCCGCGCCGCCGCGATGGAGCAGGTCAGCGACCTCGTCCTCGACGGCGCGCTCGCCGCCGAGCGGCGCGGAATGCTTGACGGCGACGTCGGCGAAGATGCGGATGTGCCGGGCGCCGAGCGCGGCCCGGTCGCGAAGCAGGTCGTGCGCAATGCCGTGCAGGATGCCCTGATCGGCGACGCGCGCCCCGCAGAGCACGTTGACGCGGATGAACTGCGCGCCCGCCGCCAGGGCGACCGCCAGCGCGGCACAGCCGTCATTGCGCAGCACGTTGACGCCCAGCGGCACGTCGAAGCGCCGCCGGACCTCTACGGCCAGCCACGTCAGGTGCGCGATGACGCTCGGCGGGACGCGCCCGGGAAAGAACGGCGCGTCGCCGAAGTTCTCGAGCATCAATCCATGCACGCCGCCGCGAACGAGCGCCTCGGCGTCTCCGAGTACGCGGTCCAGTATCGTTCGTCGGCCGTCGGAGTGCAGCGGGGCTCCGGGCAGCGCCGGCGCGTGGAGCATTCCGATCACCGGCTTGGCAACTGCCCAAAGCGCTCGCGCATTGCGCATCGCGCGGACTCCGTTCGACGGCAGGCGACCGTTCGCGCACCGGGCGGCGCTCCTTATCCGCGCAACCCAGACGCGCCGGGCATTTCGTCATGCGCCCGCCGCACAACGGGACGAATCCACACGTCCGTCCACCCCGGCCGCTGCGCGCGGACGAAGTATATCCCTTCGCGCGATGCGCGCCGCGGAACCGCTCATCGCTCGGAACAGCAGGGGACAACGCAGCGAGCCCCGGAGGGGCGAAAGAACATCGACCACGGCGTCAGCCGTGGGAAAACACGGGTGAGAGAAGCCAGCCCCGGGAGGGGCGAAAGAGAGCTGCGGCGTGCAGGTTTGTTGGCGTTCTTTCGCCCGGCTGGGGCCGACACGCGTCGCCGAGAATTTCCCATGGCCGGAGTCATGGGCTACGGGCTCCCATGGCTGGAGCCATGGGCTACGGGCTCCCATGGCTGGAGCCATGGGCTACGGGCTCCCATGGCTGGAGCCATGGACTACGGGCTCACGCCGCTCGGGTACAATCTCAGCCATGGCCGTCGTGTCTTCCGCGACTTGCGACGTGTCTTTTCGCCTCAACGGCCGCGGCGTCGCCGCGCGCGTCCGTCCGGACGAATCCCTGTTGGAGACGCTGCGCGAGCGCTTCGACATCATCTCACCCAAGAACGGCTGCGAGCCGATGGGCCAGTGCGGCTGTTGCACGGTGCTGGTCGACGGCAAGCCGCGGCTGTCGTGCACGATGAAGGCCGCGAGCGTCACGGGGCGCGAAGTCGTCACGCTGGAGGGATTTCCGGAGCAGACCCGCAAGCAGCTCGCCGACTGCTTCGTCTCCGCCGGCGCGGTGCAGTGCGGCTTCTGCATCCCCGGCATCACGGTCCGCGCAGATTCGCTGTGCGCGCAGGACGGCGTTCCCTCGCGCGAGAAGATCGAGCACGAGCTGCGGGCGCACCTGTGCCGCTGCACGGGCTACAAGAAGATCGTCGATGCCGTCGAGCTTCTGGCACGCGAACGCCACGGCGAGCGGTGCGAACGTCACGCATGCGCCGGCCGCGTGGGCGAGCGCCTCGACCGTTTCGGCGGGCGCGAGGCAGCGCTGGGCGATAAGCGCTTCATCGACGACATGAAGCTCCCCGGCATGGTCTTCGCCGCGCCGCGGCTGAGCGACCATCCCCGGGCGCTGGTCCGGCGGATCGACCCCGCCCCGGCCCTGGCCATCGACGGCGTGCTACGGGTCGTCACGGCCGCCGATGTCCCCGGAAACCGCTACGTCGGCCTCATCACGCCCGACTGGCCGGTGTTCATCGCCGAAGGCGAGGAGACGCGCTACGTCGGCGACGTGCTGGCGTTCGTCGTGGCGACCGACATGCACGCGGCCCGCGCGGCAGCGGACGCAATCGAGATCGAGTATGAAGTTCGCACGCCCGTGACGACGCCGGACGAGGCGCTGCGGCCGGATGCGCCGAAGCTTCACCCAGGCGGGAACCTGCTCTCGCGCTCGGCGCTGAAGCGCGGCGATGTCGACGGCGCGCTGGCGCGCTCCGCGCACGTCATCGAGCACACCTGGCAGACGCAGTGCATCGAGCACATGTACCTGGAGCCGGAGGCGTGCATCGCCGAACCGCTCGCCGATTCCGATGACACGGGCGGTGGCGCAGGTGGCACAGGCGTCTCGCCCGTCCTGCGCGTCTACACGCAGGGCCAGGGCATCTTCGACGACCGCCGCCAGATCGCCGGCGTCCTCGGCTGGCCGCCGGAGCGCATCGAGGCCGTGCTGGTCTCCAACGGCGGCGCGTTCGGCGGCAAGGAAGACCTGTCGGTGCAAGCCCAGACCGCCCTGTGCGCCGTGCTGGTGGGGCGGCCGGTCAAGTGCGTGCTGACGCGCGAGCAGAGCATGCGCCTGCACCCGAAGCGCCACCCGGTGCGGATTACGCTGCGCGTGGGCTGCGACGCGGCCGGCCGGCTCACCGCCGTCCGCGCCCGCATCGTCGGCGACAAGGGCGCGTACGCATCCGTGGGGGCGAAAGTGCTGGAGCGCTCCGCCGGCCACGCGATCGGCCCGTACAAGTGCGACAACGTGGACATCGAGGCGCTGGCGGTTTACACGAACAACCCGCCGAACGGCGCGATGCGCGGCTTCGGCGCGAACCAGTCCGCGTTCGCGATCGAGGGCGCGCTCGATCTGCTCGCGGAGAAAGTCGGCATCGACGGTTGGGAAATCCGCTGGCGCAACATCCTGCGCCAGGGCGACCGCTTCTGCACCGGCCAGCGGTTGACGAAGCCGATCGGCCTGGAGAAGACGCTGCTGGCCGTCCGCGACGCCTACCGCGGCGCGAAGTACGCCGGCATTGCCTGTGGTATCAAGAACGTCGGCATCGGCAACGGCCTGCCGGAGATCGGCCGCGCGAGCCTGACGGTCGAGCCAGACGGCACGATCACGCTGCGCACCGGCCACACCGAGATGGGCCAAGGCCTGTTCACGGTCGCGATTCAGACCGCGGTGCAGGAAACCGGCCTGCCGGCCGACATCTTTCGCGCCGCCTGCGACACGAGCGACCCGCTCGACAGCGGCCAGACCACCGGCAGCCGCGGCACGGTCCTGACGTGCCACGCGGTGATCGACGCGTGCCGGAAGTTCAACAACGACCGGCACGAAGCCATGAGGCTAGGGGCCGGCGGAGCGGAGCATCGGCATCCCGCCAGTAACGACCGCGATCGGCGTCCAGCCGGTAACGCTCGTGAGCAACACCTCGCCGGCATGGAGGTCGAACGGCTTCGCTGCGAGGGGGCTGACTCGTTAATCGCGATTCGCAACTCGCTCTTACCCCTCGCCGGCCGCAAGTACATCGGCCATTGGGAGTGTTACCGCACCGACAAGTTCGGCGCGGATGTCCCCGACCCGAAGACGCACCTGACGTACGGCTTCGCGACGCAGGTCTGCATTCTCGACGACGCCGGCCGCATCGCGAAGTTCATCGCCGCGCATGACGTCGGCCGCGTGATGAACCCGACGCTGCTGGAGGGCCAGCTCGAAGGCTCGATCCACATGGGGCTGGGCTACGCGCTGACCGAGGAGTTCGTGCGCGAGGGCGGGCGGATCGTCACGGACGACATCAAGTCCTGCGGCATCCTGCGCGCCCACCACATGCCGCCGATCGAGCTGATCCTGATCGAAGAGCCGGACCCCGAGTGCCCGTACGGCGCGCGCGGCGTGGCCGAGATCGGCCTGGTGCCGACCGCCCCGGCCGTCGCGGGCGCGCTGGCGAAGTTCGACGGCATCCGGCGCTTCACGCTGCCGATGAAAGATTCGCCGGCGGCGCGGGCGATCCGGGCCGCCGGGCGGCTTCATTGAGCAAACTGGACACGCCGCCGCACCGGGCGAATAGTTGGATGTCGGATTAACTCTAGCCCTGCAATTGAACGCCACTAAGCAATGCGGGGCGCGCTTCGCGACTGCTCGTGTTGCAGGTGATCACCAAAGGGGGCTGGAGTGCTCGTGGCGTTCGCGGGCACGCTTGAAGCAAGCCGCGTTCCCACGTAGTCCGTTTTCGGGTTTTGATAGGGAGGCTGTCCGTGGCGCGCATGCCTTCACCCATCTTCATGCGGCAGCAGGGCTCGCTGTTCGAGGTGCAGGACAACGGGCATGCGGTTCGACGTCGCCGCAAGCTGATCGCGTTCGGCTGGTATGGTGGCAAGTTTAGCCACACGGACTGGCTGCTGCCGCTGCTTCCCGAAAGCCGCCACTACTGCGAGCCCTTCGGCGGTTCAGCCGCAGTGCTGCTGAATCGCTCGCCTTCCCCGATTGAGACCTATAACGACCTCGACGGCGACGTGACGAATTTCTTTCGGGTGCTTCGCGATCAGCGCGACGCATTTGTCGCGGCCGTCGCGCTCACGCCGTTCTCCCGCGAGGAGTTTTATCTGGCCGTGTCCGATTCCGAGGCACCGCTTTCAGATCTCGAGCGCGCGCGACGATTCTTCGTTCGCGCACGCCAGGCGCGCACCGGACTGGCGCAGACGGCGACGCTCGGAAGGTGGGCCAACTGCAAACGTACAAGCCGGGCCGGCATGGCCGGCGTGGTGTCCCGATGGCTGGGCAGCGTTGAAACTCTGCCCGCGATCGCGGAACGGCTGCTGCGCGTGCAGATCGAAAACCGTCCCGCGTTGGACGTGATACGCTTGTACGACGACCGGGACAGCTTGTTCTACTGCGACCCTCCGTACCTTCACTGCACGCGCGGTGATCATCGCGCGTACAGCTTTGAGATGGACGAGCAGCAGCACATTAGCCTGGCGGCCGCGCTCCACCGATGCAAGGCGAAGGTGGCGATTTCCGGATACCGCTGCCGGTTGATGGACCGTCTCTACGGCGAGTGGCGGCGCCACGACGCCCCGCCGAAACTGTGCCACTCGATCAAGAAGCCCCGCCGCGAGGCGCTCTGGACGAACTATTGACTCCGATGCCGTCGAACGCCCCGATTGATTACGCCCAGGCGAGCCGCGTACTACACGAATAGTTCGGGGAGGCCGAGCGCGCCCAACTCGAAGGCCAAGAGATCGGCATTTCGAGCGAGATCGCCAGCGTGTGCAGCCGGCTGTTCGACTCCCGAACCCAGGCATTCCGGGAAGTTCTCCTGGGATGTGTTCTGGCGCGTTTGCTCAACGGCGCGATCGACATACGCCGGCCGTACGTCAAGCAGGGGCCAGGTGCCTTCAATGGACGAACGCTCGACGAGAAGGTCATCAATCCATTTTTGCAAGAGAAGCGCATTCCGTGTTCGCGCGGTCCTTGCCTCAGCGTCTTCCGGCGGTCGGTGCGGTTTGACGAATCGGCGCGCGGCGGCGTGCGTGACCAGCATGGTTATGACGCGCTGCTGACACTGCTCCGTCACGTCGAAGGGCTCGCTCCGCACGATCCAGCATTACGTTCGCTGCTCTTGTACCGGTTGCGCGCATTTGCCGAGTTGCGTGAGCGTTCGAGAGTGTCCCTCGCCGACCTACATCGCACCAGCTTGGAACAGTTGGACCAGTTGGCCGACGGACTTCTGGCGACTCCCAGCGGGGGCCGGTTCCCGGTTCTGCTGGTCGTGGCTACGCTCGAGGCGATTCGCGCGCGATTCGAGCTCGACTGGACGATCGAATGTCAGGGAATCAACGTCGCGGATTCAACGAGCGGCGCTGGCGGCGATATTGTCGTCCGATCCGCCGGGACGATCCAGTTCGCAGCCGAAGTGACGGAGCGACAGGTCGATTCGTCGCGCGTGGTCGCAACGTTCAATACGAAAGTCCTGCCGGCCGTCATCGAGGAGTACCTCTTTTTCGTTCCGCACGGAAAAGTGGACACGGACGCGCGCCGGCAGGCACGTCAGTATTTTGCCCAGGGTCACGAAATCAACTTTCTTGAAATCCGCGAGTGGATTCGATTCGTCCTTGGAACGCTCGGCGTACGCGGGCGAAACGCCTTTCGGCAAACGCTCCGCCGATTGATCGACGCGCCCGACGTGCCCACATCCCTTAAACTGGCGTGGAACGAGCAGATTTCGAAGCTGCCCTTAGCCACGTAGTTCGGAGGGACTTCAACGACAAAAGCCCGGACAACGCTGGTGCAGGAGCTGCTGATGGTCCTGGAGACGCTCCTCGCCGACGCCGACGCCGGCCGGCCGGTCGCGCTCTGCGCCATCGTCCAGACCAAGGGGTCTACACCCCAGCCGCCGGGCGCGACGATGCTTGTCCGAAGCGACATGTCCACGGTCGGCACGCTTGGCGGCGGGTGCGTCGAGGCCGAAGTCTGCAAGCGCGCCTTCGAACTGCTCCGCGCCGGCAAGTCCGGCCTGCTGGATTTCCTGCTCGACCACGACTACGGCTGGGATGACGGACTGATCTGCGGCGGGCGCATCTTCGTCGGCGTCACGCCGGTGACCGACGCTCGCGCCGCCGCGCCGTTTCGCGAAGCGCTGGAGCGCGCCCGGCGGCGCGAACCGGCCGATTTTCCGATCCTCGTCGAGCGGGATGGCGCACAGGTCGAGTACCGCGTGCACATCGAAGTGCCTCCGACGCTGCTGATCGCCGGCGCCGGCCACGTCGGCCAGGCGCTCGCCCGCCTCACGCCCGCGCTCAATTTCCATACGGTGGTCATCGACGACCGCGCCGACATGGCCTCGCGCGAGCGCTTTCGCGAGCCGGTCGAGCTGCACGTCGAGAGCATCGCCGGCGCCCTGCGCCGCTGGCCGGTGGATGCCGGCACGTACATCGTTATCGTCACCCGCGGCCACCAGCACGACCACGAGGCTCTGGACGCCGTGGTTCGTCGCCCGGCCGCGTACATCGGCCTGATCGGCAGCAAGCGCAAGGCGCGGATGATCCTGCGCGACCTGGAGCAGGCCGGCGTACCGGCCGAGCAGCTTGCGCGTGTGCACACACCGATCGGTGTGCCGATCGGCGCGATCACGGTGCCGGAGATCGCGGTCAGCATCGCGGCTGAGCTGGTGCAGGTGCGCAGGCGATCGACGCCGGAACTGGTTTCCGGCCCGCGTGAAGCGACCCAGCTATCGACCACTCGGCCTGAGGGCCTGCCGTAGCGCCCCCTGGTAGCAAAAGCGTCTCGCGGGTAAACGTAGGGTCGGTAGCACCGGCGTCTCGCCTGTGAACACAGACTCCGGCGGCACAGGCGTCTCGCCTGTGAACACTCGTCAGACGCGGAGGTCCGACGCCACGGCGTTTACGAGACCGCTGCGGAACTTTGGGCAGCCAACGCGAAGTAGATCAACCGCGACAGCACCCGCGCTCGGTACTCCGCCGTCGAGCGGATGTCGTCGATCGGCGAAATGTCCGCCGCCAGCGCCGCGCGGACCTCGTCAGGATTCGCAAAGGCTCGCCCCGCGTCGAGGGCGCGCTCCAGGTTCCGGCAGCGGCAAACGAAGGGAGCGACGCTGTTGGCCGCGATGCGCCAGCCGCGATCGTCGTGTACGGCTGCGACGCCCACCTTGCTGATGGTCTGCGCGGTGCGCGAGCCGACTTTGTGGAACCACTCAAAGTCGCGCCGCCCGCGCGGCAAGCGGACCGCCACGATCAACTCTTCCGGACGGCGCACGCTCTGCTTGTAGCCGGTCCAGTACGCATCGAGGGGCACTTCGCGCCGGCCGCCGACGGATTGCAGCACGACCGCGGCGTCGTAGGCCATGAGCACAGGCACGCCGTCGGCGGCCGGCGAACCGTTACCGATGTTGCCGGCCCAGGTGCCGCGGGTCTGAATCTGCACGGCGCCCACCTGCCGCGCCGCCTGCGCCAGCAGCGGGAACGCACTGGCGATCTCGACCGAGCAAATCACGTCCCAGTACGTTGTCAGGGCGCCAAGAACCAGTTCATCCGGTGACAGCCGCGCGTCGCCCAACTCGCCCGTCAGGCGCGAGAGGTCGAGGAACCGGAGCCCATCTTTCGGCTTGTGATGCCACGAAACGAGCAGGTCGGTGCCGCCGGCGATCGGCGTAGGCGGCGTGCCGCCCGCGGCGAGCATCGCTAGGGCTTCGTCGAGCGTGCTGGGCGTCAGGACTTGCATGACCGCCCTTGCGCCGGATTGGATTCCAGCAACGTGCGCAACCCGTCGATGATGCCGTCGTACCCGGTGCAACGGCAGAGGTTCCCGCTCATCAGCCGGCGCAGGTCGCCGCCTGCCGCCAGCTCGGGATGGTCCAGAAGCCAGCGCATCGTCATCACGACGCCCGGCGTGCATGCCCCGCATTGCGCCGTCCCCGTACGGTTCAGCGCGTCGAGCAGCGCCGGCGCGACCGATTCGATGGTCTCCACCCGCCGCCCGGCCGCCTGGAACGCCGGCACCAGGCACGAGTTCACCGGTAAGCCGTCGAGCAGCACGGTGCACGCGCCGCACTCGCCTTCGCCGCAGCCCTCCTTCGTGCCGGTGCAGCCCAGGTCGTAGCGCAGCACGTCCAGCAGACGCGCATCCGCGGCAACGCGACAAGTCGCCGCGCGACCGTTGAGCGAGAATTCAAGCGCGATGCGCCCGTCTTCGCCGACCGTCACGAGCGCCCCTCCATCAATTCCATCAGCCGCTCCGGCGTCAGCGGAACCTCGCGAACCTCGATTCCCAACGCTGCGTTCACGGCGTTGATGACCGCCGGCGCCGGCCCGTCCATCGGCATTTCGCCGACGCCCTTCGCGCCGCCGGGTCCGAACGGCGACGGCGTCTCCAGGAAAACCACGCGGATCGGCGGCAGGTCGCTGCTGCCCGGGATCGCGTAGTTTGTCATCTGCGCGTTCTTCATCACGCCGTCTTCGAGCACCACGTCCTCGTAGAGCGCCCAGCCGATCGCCTGCGCTACGCCGCCTTGCACTTGCCCGGCCGCGAGCGTTGGGTTCACCACCCGGCCGATATCCTGCACCGCGACGAAGTCCGTCACGCGCGTCTGGTACGTCCGCAGGTCCACCTCGACCTCGGCCACGTACGCGCCCCACGAGTAGCCCGCGTACGCGTCGCCGCGATAATGGGCGTCATCCCATTGAATCTGCGGCGGTTTTTCGTACCTCGCGTGCCCGCGCAATCTTTGCCCGGGATGGGCCGCATGCCACGCCCGGATGGCGTCGCGCAGCGCATCGCCGCGGAGCAGTTCGCCGCCGCAGCGCCCGCGTCCACCCACCCGCCTCGCAGCTTTGTGGCTCCGCGGCTCGGCGGCACTCTTCACGAGGTCATCACACGCCCGCTCGACGAGCCGCCCTACGACCATCGCCGTGCGACTGGCCACCGTCGGTCCGCTGTTCGGCACGCGCGACGTGTCCGGCTGCGCCACGCGCACCGCCTCGGCCGGCAAGCCCAGCCGCTCGGCCGCGACCTGAGCGAGGATCGTCGTGGTCCCCTGCCCCATGTCCGTCTGCGCGGTGAGCAGCTCCACCGTCCCGTCCGGCAGGCCGTCCACCCACACTTCCGACGCGAGATACACCTCGCCGCCGCCGGTGAACCCCGAGCCGTGAAAAAACGTGGATACGCCGACGCCGCGCCGAAGCAAGGCGTGGGAACGGTTGAACGCCGCATGCTCCGTCTGCCGCCGATCGTACGACGAATCGTGCAGCGCCCGGTCCAGCATCGCCGGCAGATCGACGCCGTCGCGGTATGCCTGCCCCGTCGCCGTGGTCTGTCCGTGGCGCAGCAAGTTCCGCCGGCGCAGCTCAGCCGGGTCCAACCCGAGGCGGCGGGAGATCGCGTCCAGTTGGCATTCCATCGCGAACTGCGTCTGCGGCGCGCCAAATCCGCGGAACGCGCCGTAGGGCACGCTGTTCGTCAGCCGCGCTTCGCCGTGGATGTGGACGTGCTCGCAGAAGTATGGCCCGGCCGCGTGAATGCACCCGCGGCTCAGCACCACCGGCGAGAGCGTCACGTACGCCCCACCGTCCAGCAGCACGTCGATCTCCATCGCGAGCAGCTTGCCGTCGCGGCTGATCGCCGTGCGGTGCCGCACGCGGCTCGGGTGCCGCTTGGTGGTGGCGGCCATGTCCTCCTGGCGATCGTAGATCATCTTCACCGGCGCGCCCGATTTTTCCGCTAGAAGCGCCGCGTGGATCGCCAGCAGCGACGGAAAATCCTCCTTGCCGCCGAAGCCGCCGCCGATCGGCGTCTGCACCACGCGGAACGCCTCCCGCGGCCGGTCGAAGAAGTGCGTCAGCGCGTCCAGCACGTAGTACGGACATTGCATCGATCCGCAGACGAAGAGCCGGTCGCCCTCGCGGTATGCGAGCATCCCCTGCGTTTCGAGGTAGACGTGCTCCTGCGCGCCGGTGATGTACTCGCCTTCGACCACGTGCGCCGCACTGCGAAATACCTGCTCGAATGCTTCGACCGAGCCGCCGCCGGCGTCGCCCTCTGCCGCGCCCTTGCGAATGTCGATCCGCTTGAAGACGTTGTCGCTGCCGTACTGGATCAGCTCCGGCCGCAGCGCTTGACGCGGATCGAGCACCGCCGGCAGCGGCTCGACTTCAACGCGAACCGCCCGCAGCGCCTCGCGCAGCGTGTGAATCGACCGGTGCGCCAGAAGCACAACGGCCTCGTGCTTGTGCCGCGTTTCGTCCGCCGCGAGCGCCGGCTGGTCCAGTTCGATCAGCTTTACTTCATTGCGGTGCGGAATGTCCCGGTGATCGACGATCGCGAACTCATTCCAGTTGATCGCCGGATCGAAGTGAACTTTGCGGATGCGTCCGCGCGCCACCGGGCTGCGAATCGTGCCGCCGTGCCAGACGCCCGGAATCGCGAGGTCGTCCACATACGCCGTGTGGCCCGCGAGCTTGTCGATTCCATCGATGCGGGCGATGTCCTGGCCGATGAGCATGCGGTTCACGCGGGCGGCGGTCGCCCGCCCCACGACTGAGCGACGTGCGGAGCGTTACACCGCGCTCCCCACGTCGCGAGAAAACGGCCGGAACGGCAGCAAGACCGATCTTACCGAGCGATGCGACGCAAGCAAACGCTGGCGCGCCCGGGGGGCGCGCCGCGCGGTCCGCTGGCGCATCAATGTGCCGCGTCGTGGGGCGCTCCGCCGCCGCCGAGCCGTTCGAAATCCTCGCGTGTGTTGACGTTGGACCACGCGTCGCGAAGTTCGGCCGGTACGATGGGCGCGAAAACGGAAGGGTCGTTCGCCAGGCGGTTGGGCGCCACGATTCCGCGCGCGGCGGCGTCTTCGAGGAGTTTGCGCGCAGGCGGCTCGTAGATCGCCAGCAGCGGCTCGACGTGCGACGGCGCGATCCGCGGGACGATCGCCCATCGCTCCGGCGCGCGTTGCCGGAGCAGCCAATCAAGGGCGTCATCGGAGATTCGCGGCATGTCGCAAGCGACGAAGAGCCACGCCGCGTCGGGACGCCAGCGCATCGCGGCCAGCATGCCGGCCAGCGGACCGTGCAGATGCGGCGCGTCGAACAATCGCCGCAGGTCGGTGCACGCCGGCGGGACGGGCCCGGTCCCAAGCAGCACGGTTTGCTCGACATGCGGCCGCACGCACGCCACGACGTGATCCAGCAGCGTGCGACCCCGGTACGCAAGCAGCGCCTTGGGCGCTCCCATTCTCGAGCTGTGGCCGCCGATCAGCACGCCGGCGAACAGCGGCGGCTGGCGCGGCGCGGCGCTGGATCCATCGAGGTTGTCACCGACGGTCATACGGCTCGCTCCCCATACGGCGCCGCTGCGGATAAGATACCGTCGCCGCGTGGAGGCTTGCGGGAGATTCGACGCGATGAAGCTGCCTGCGCTGGACCAGCCGGCCCGGTACCAGGGCCTGTACGTATTCGACTTCGGCGGGTGGTGCGCCGTCGGGTACACGGCCGAAGAGATCGCGATGCTGCTCGAAAGCGAGAAGTACCGCGACGGCAAGGTGTACCGCATTCACCGCGCTTCGCCCGATGGCCGCATGGAACTGGCCGGCGTCTCGAATGACCGTTTCCAGCTTGAGAGCGGCATGTTCTTCTATCGCGCCAGCGAAAACGCCGCGCGGCTGGACTTTGAGGACCTGTGCCGCAAGGCGGACGACGCGCCGCCGCCATGCAAGTCGTTCGTGCACCTGGCCGACCGCGGCGGGGCGGCCGGCGCCGCGCGGTACGTGGTCGCACTCATCTATGGCGCCGAGCATGACCAGGATGTTGGCGCCTGGCTGAACGCGATCGAGTTCGAGGGCGGGGACGTCGTTGAGGGCGGCGTCAGCCACGTGACGAATTACTACGACGAACGGTGCGCGATTTTGGAGCGCCGGCAGCTATGGACCCGCAGTTCGATCCCATCCCGATCCGCGGACGAGGTGTTCGCGTCCGTCCGCCGCGCCGTCCAGCGCTGATGACCTCGCGCCGGCTGACCGTCGCGACGTGGTCGTGGCTGTGGCGCGCCTGCACGTGGCTGGCGTCGCGCCGACGGGCTGTCGCGAGCGAGTCACAAGTTCGCCGTCACGTCTTCCGCGACCAGGCGGCGCGGATGGGTCTGGGCATGACCGAGCTGCTTCGCGACCGTTACCGGCCGCGCTGGCTGCGACGCGTCACTCCCGTCGAGGGTCCGGATGCGGCGGGGCCAGACGATCCGCCGCGCTGACCGATCCGCCGACTCGAGGAACGCGATTGCTTACGATTGCGCTCGCGCTCGCGTCGTACCTCCTCGGCGCCGTCCCGTTCGGCCTGCTGATCGGATGCGCGCGCGGCGTGGACGTTCGCCAGCACGGCAGCGGAAACATCGGCGCGACGAACGTCGGGCGGGTGCTCGGCCGTCCCTGGGGCCTGCTGTGCCTGGCGCTCGACGTGCTTAAGGGATTCGTGCCGACGTTCGCCGCGTCGTTCCTGCTTGCGCGCCCTCCCATCGACGCCTGGGCGCTGGTGCAGTGGATATTCATTGCCGCGGCCGCGGTGCTGGGGCATACGTTTCCGGTCTATCTCCAGTTTCGCGGCGGGAAGGGGGTGGCGACGACGATCGGCGTGGCGCTGGGCATTTACCCGTATTTCGCCGTTCCGATGATCGCCTCGCTGCTGGTATACGCGGTTCTGCGGTATGCGACCGGCATCGTGTCGGTGGGATCGCTCTCCCTCGCGCTGACGTTCCCGCTGGCGGTTTGGGGCTACATGCGATACGCCAGCCTGCCCGGCGACCGATTCTGGCCGCTGCCGGCGGTAGCGGCGCTGCTGGGCCTGCTGATTGTGGTTCGGCACCACGCGAACATCGCGCGGCTGTTCCGGGGGCAGGAAACCGGCCCCACCGAGCCGACGTCCGGCTGACCGCGCCAACCGGCCAGCCGCGTCCGAATCGCGGTGCAGGGTCCGGGCCGAGTCGGAGAATAATTCGCGGATTCGCCCGAATTCACCTGGACGGGACCGCCCGGATTGCAGTCACGCGACCGTCGCTCCGGGGCTTACCGGCCTGCCGGGGGCGGGAGGCGCGATCGAGATGTTCACGCTAGCAGAACTGAACGAGGCCGCCGTGGTGGTCATCGCGATCGCGGCCGGCTGCTTCGTGATCTACCAGGCGATCCGGCAGACATTCAATTACCTGTCCCGCGAGCACGCCGCGCGGATCGAGGCAGCCGCAAACGAGAACCAGGACCGGCTCAAGGCGCTGATGGTTCAGCGCGGCATGTCGGCTGACGAGATCGTCCGCGTCCTTGCGGCGCGGTTCGTCCCGCCGCGGCTGGCGGAGCCGGCCCCAAGCGGGACCGATGCCGAGGAACGGATCGTCAAGACGCTCTCGGACAACGGCTACGACGGAAAGGACATCGAACGGATTCTCGTCGCCGGCCGGGTGAACGACCGGATCGACGAGCGAACGGCCGCGCTGGTCCAGACGCTGGCCGACAACTGGACCGACGCCGCGGACATCGCGCGAATCCTCGAGGCTCGCCGCAGCGCCGCGCCGGTCGGCTGAGACTTCCGGTTCGCTCAGCCCGCTTCGGGCAGATTCAGGATGCCCACGCCGCGCTGCATCAGGAGCAATACGCGCCGGCCGTCGCTGGTGACAGCCATGTCCGAGACGTACGTGCCGCGCGGCAGCTCAAGAGAGTATGTCACGGCTCCGAGCGCGTTGACCAGCTCGACAAACGCCTTCCGCCGAACGCTGCGCACGTAGACCAGCTCGCGCGCTCCGCATCTCCACCGCAGGTGATTGATCAACCCGTCCGGCAGGCGCGAGACGCCCTCCCAGTGCATGCCCTCGGGTGTGAGCCGGCCGTGCGAAACGTACAGCCGCCCGTCGTTCGGGTCCTGCATCGAGAACGCCAGCCAACCCGCGTCCGGATGGACGAGCATCTCGTTGACTGACCGTCCGCCGACGTTCGCCAACACGATCGAGTCCGGCTGTTCCGCACCCGGGCGGACGCGCCAGAGCGCCTCGGTGTACGCGTCGTACAGAACGAACGCCCCGGCCTGCACGGCCCAGCCGGCCTGGAGCGGCAACACCGAGCCGACGCCGGCATGCTGCACCAGCCGGCCGGTTCGCAGCCGCACCGCCCACAACTGGTAGCCGGCGAAGTCGGCATCGCTCTCGTCGCGGAGCACGCATAGAAGGTGCTCGCCGTCCGGGGAGAGATGGGCTT
>JABRWC010000037.1:0-34611 GCA_039961675.1 Phycisphaerae bacterium | reverse complement strand
GTGCCAGGTGATTTCCCCGGTGTTTCCGCGCGGCGCGCCGGCCGCGCCGCCGGATCGTCACTCCGGAAGCTCGCGCGTCAGCTCGGCGACCAGCGCGTCCGCGTGGTACACATGCGTAAGCGCGGCGTGCAGGGCCCGCACATCGAGCGCCACGGAGCGGGCGACCTGATCCGTGTACACCACGTTCCAACCCAGGGCCGGCACGTTAATGTCGAAGACCAGGCCGACAAGCTCGCCGGCGCGGTTGATGACCGGGCTGCCCGAATTTCCGCCGATCGCCTCTGCCGTCAGCACGAAATCGAACGGAACCGTCCGGTCCAGCGCGGACTGCGCGCGCTGCCAGCTTGGAGCGAGGTCGAACGGCGGCGTGCCGCCGAACTGCGCGCTGCGCTCGAAGAGCCCGCCGATCTGTGTGAATGCCGGCACCGTACGGCCACCTTCCGTGACGCCGCAGACCGTCCCGAATGAAAGACGCAGCGAGCCGCTGGCGTCGGGCGGGCGCTGCCGGCCGAAGACGGCGAACTGCGCCGCGGCGATCTGAGCATAAGCGTCGCGCTCGACGCTCTCAAACTCGTCCTCGTAGCGCTTGCGGAACTTCCTGGCCTCGGGATCGACGAGCGTTGCCAGACGGATCATCGGGTCCTGCGACGCGGCCACCGCCGCCGCGCCGCCGTCGAACAGCCGCTTGCGGGTTTCGACGTCCTTGAGCCCGCAACCGCGCACCAGTTCGGCTGCACGCTCGCGCGGCGGTCGGCCGTCCAGAACTTGAACCACCAGCGGATCGTCGCCGCCGAGGCGCTCGATGAGCAGCGCCATGCCGCTGGCCAAGTCCTCGATTTCCACGTCGTCCTCAATCGGCGCGGGCGAGAACAGCCGCAGCTTGAGCGGCTCCAGCTCCGCCTCGCGGTACTCTTCCAACCGCTCCGCGTCCGGCTTCTCGCGCTCGGCGGCGTAGCGGACCAGGTGCCGCGCGATGCGGAACAGGCGCGAGTCCAGCGCCGCGCCGCGGCCGTTGAGCAGGTTCTGCCGCGCAAAAAAACCGCGGTATGCCGCCAGCGCATTCGTAAGCCGGTCCCAAGCGTCGCCCCATTGCGCCTGCCACTGTGGATTTCCGGCGACGCCCTGTCGCAGCTTGGCTTCGTCCTCGACCTTGCTTGCGATGATGCGCGGGTCCTGGAGAGTGGCGAGGTAGCCGCTCACCGCCTTGCGGCTGTTCTGCACGCCGAGCAGCTCGCTGCGGAAGAGGCGCTCCTGCTCGGGGCCGCGCTCGCAGATCGTCCGCAGCTGCACCTCGCGGCGCCAGAGGCTCCCCAGCACCGCGGGGTATTCCACGTCGCGCAGGAAGCGCAGATGGTCCACGGTGAGGCCGCGCTGCGTCCGGGACGGATTTCCGAGCACCATGACGAACTCATTTTCGCCGACGCCCTCGAGGTTCAACTGGAAGAAGTCGCGCGTGTGCAGCGGCGCGCCGTTCTCGTCGTACAGCCTCAGCAGCGCCGCGTCGAGCGCGTAACGCGGATACTCGAAGTTGTCCACGTCGCCCCCGAACGACGCCGCGCGCAGCTCCGGCGCCCAGACCAGCCGTACGTCCGTATAGCGCCGGTAGCGGTAGAGGTGATACGCCGCGCCGCGATAAAGCGTGACCACGTTGCTGTGAATGCTCGAATCGTCCGGCCGCTGGGCCTCCAGTTCGGCGATTTTCTTGCGGCGCGCCTCGTTGGCCGCGGCCGGCGTCAGGTCGGCCGTGACTGAGGCGTTCACCTCCGCGGTCACGTCGCGGATGCCGAGCAGGACGTAGGCGTCCAGGTCCTGGCAGCGCAGCTCCTGCGACGGGTCGGCGGCGAGGAATCCGTCGGTGAGCAGGTCGCGCTCCGGCGTGCTGAGCTTGCGGAGCTGGTCCGATACGACGTGGTGGTTCGTGAGCACCAGACCGTTTCGCGAGACGAGCGACGCCGATCCGCCGCGACCCAGGCGCACGCAGGACCGCTGGACCTTCTGGTACCAAGCTTCGCCCGGCGTGAACTGATACTTGTCGCGGAATATCTCCGTCGGCGGCTGGTTCAGCGGCCACAGTCCTTCGTCGCCGCGCACCTCGAACGGCGTGAGCAGGGCGGCAAGCGGCAGGATGAGCGTCACGGCGAAGCGGAAGCGCGTCGCGGCGATCGGCATTGCAACTCCTTCGGGAACACCCGCGTTGATCCGGTTCGGCGAATTATGCCCGCGGGGCAGGTAAAGTCCATCGCGCCGCGCCTGTAAGAGCGATCGCTGACCGCGATCGATTCGAGTCGCGGCCGACCCGGGAATCAGAGCGGCAATCGCCGCCGGCGCGGAGACGACGGAGCCGCGGCGCACGTGATGATTGTGCCGTCGCCTGCGCGCCCAGAGCGGGGCGGCCGACGATTCAGCGCGGCGGTGCGGCGCCGCGCGCAGACTCGACGATCGACCTCGCCAGCGCGCCCGCGGCCGCCAGCCGCTGCGCATCGACGTGCGTGTCAAAGCCGGCGTCGCGGACGACGTGAACAAGCCGCTCGGTCGCGAGATTGCCGGGGGCGCGGCGATCGGGCGTCGAAGCGTACGGGCAGCCGCCCAGCCCGCCGGCCGCGGCGTCGAAAGACCGGAACCCCAGCCGCAGCGCCTCGGCGACGCACGCGCCCGCGCGCCCGAACGTGTCGTGCAGGTGGATCGTCGTGCGCCCTGGCGCGTCGGGACCGAGGCGCTCGATCAGCGCCCCGAGCAAACCGCCAATCGACTCCGGCGTCGCTGCGCCGATCGTGTCGGCTATGTCCAGCTCGTCGAGCTCCAGCGCGAGCAGGCGCTCCGACACGTCGATCACGCGCTGCGGGTCGATCGGTCCTTCGAACGGGCAGGCGATCGCGCAGGAGACGTACCCGCGGACGAGCAGCCCCGCGGCGTGCGCGGCGGGCACGACCGGCCGGAAACGCTCCAGCGTCTGCGCGATGGAGGCCGCGGTGTTGCGCTGTGAAAACGTTTCGGAGGCGGCGGTGAAGACGGCGATCTTGTCGATCAGCCTGCGACCCGCGCGGCGGTTGACGTGGAGCGCGGCGGAAAGCCCTTTCTCGTTCGGCGTCAGCGCAGAGAAGCAGACGTCGGGCGGCTTGGAATCGGTCAGCTCGGCGAACAGCTCCGCGGCATCGCCGAGTTGCGGCACCCATTTCGGCGATACGAAGCTGGACACTTCGATTTCATCGACGCCGGCTTCGATCAGCGAACGGACCAGCCGCGCCTTGTCCGCGGTTGAGATCGCGCCGGGTTCGTTCTGAAGCCCGTCGCGCGGGGCGACGTCGGTGATGCGGACGATGTCAGCCATATGCGCAGCGTACCGACGATCGGGACGGCGTGCAGGGGCCGGGTCGAGTGCGGGCAGATTCGGGATTGCGGCGCGCCGGGCGTCAGCCCTTCAGCCCCGTCGTCGCGATCCCGCGGATGAACGTGCGCTGCGCGAGCAGGAACAGCACCAGCACCGGGATGATGATGAGCGTCGAGGCGGCCATCAGCTCGTTCCAGGGCGTGTCGCCGGAACGCGCCTGGAGCGCCTGAAGCCCCAGCGCGAGCGTGAACTGCTCCTGGTGCGACAAATAGATCAGCGGGCCGACGAGGTCGTTCCAGACGGCCAGGCAATGGAACAACGCCACAACCGCCAGCGCGGGCTTGCTCAGCGGCAGGATGATCCGCCAGAAGCATGACCAGCGCGAGCAACCGTCGATCATCGCGGATTCCTCCAGTTCCAGCGGAATCCCCATGAAGAACTGCCGCAGCAGGAAGATGTTGAACGCGCCGCCAAACCACGCCGGGACCCACAGCGGCTGGAAAGTCCCGATCCAGCCCAGGTGCTTGAAGATCATGTACGTTGGAACCATGATGACCGGGAAGGGAATCATCATGGTCGCCAGGCACACCGCGAACATGAATCCGCGCCCGGGGAACTGCACGCGGGCAAAACCGTACGCGGCGATGGAGCACGACAGCAGCACACCGGCCAGGCTCAGCACCAGGATGATGAGCGTGTTCCGGGCGTAGAGCAGGAAGTCGAACTGATCGGAGCGGATCACGTTGCGATACGCGGACCAGTCCAGGTGCGGCCCGCGAGCGGCGTCAAACAGGCTGTTCGGCAGGACGTGCGGCTGAAAGACCTCCGCCGGAGCCTTGAAGCTCACGCACAGCATCCACACCAGCGGCACCAGGAACGCCGCGGCGGCCAGCGCCAGCGCGGCGTACGTGAGCAGTCGGCCGATTGTCCGGCGCGTCGTCACGATTGCGACCGGCCCCCCAACACCGCGCCGACGAAACCCAGAGGCACAGAGACACAGCGAAGCATGAAGGAGGTCGGCAGCTCGGACCGCCGCAGGCTGCGGTCCAGCCGCTTGCGTCGCGCGACGTCCGCGTTCCAACACGGTGAATTTCCGCGCCCTGCCATGTGCCATGCTCGGCGCACGCGCGCGTCCGGTCTATCGGCCTTGCGGCACGGGTTCGCGCGGCGTTTGCATCCGCTGCTCGATGCCGTCAGCGCAAATGTGACGCGCCGGTTTCGTGCGAAAGTGCCCATTCTCTGTTCGATTCTCTCTCTGTGTCTCTGTGCCCTAGTGGTTTGTCTCATCCGCCGCGGTAAAAGACCGTCCGCCGGCTGACCCAGAAGATCAGCCCCGTCATCGCCAGCACGATCAGAAGCTGAATCCACGCCATCGCACTGGCATAGCCCATCTTGAGATACCGGAACGCGTTGTCGAACAGGTACATCGTGTAGAAATACGTCGCGCCCTGCGGTCCCGGCTGGCCACGCCAGAGCACGTACGGCAGGGCGAAAATCTGCCACGCGGTCAGAATCGCAATGATCACGTTGAACAGCACGACCGGGCTGAGCCCCGGCAGCGTCACGTGCCAGAACCGCCGCGCGGCGTTCGCGCCGTCCAGCGTCGCCGCTTCGTACAGCTCCTGCGGAATCTCCTGCAACCCAGCGAGGTAGATAACCACCGGCGAGCCGACGAACCACAGGCTGATGAGCACCAGCGCCCCCATCGCCCAGCCGGGCGCGTCGAACCACTTCGGCGCGTCCAGCCCGGCCCAGCGCAGCGGCTGATTTACCAGTCCGGCTTCGGGGTTCAGCATCCACATCCACACCACGGCCGCAGCCACGAGCGGCACGATCGTCGGCACGAAGATGCACGCGCGGAAGAACGCCTGCCCGCGGACGCTCTGATTGAGCAGCAACGCCAGCAGCACCGCGACCACGGCCCCCGCCGGGACCGCGAGCGCGGAGTACAGCAGCGTGTTCCAGACCACGCGCCAGAAGGTCGCGTCGGCCGCGAGCGAGTGGTAGTTGGCCAACCCCGTGTACACCGGCGGCTGGAGGAGTGTGTAGTCGCAGAAGCTGATGTAGAGCGACGCCCCCATCGGAATGGCGAGGAACAGCAGGAACCCCAGCCACCAGGGGGCGGTCCAGAGCAGGCCGGACAACAAGCTCCCGCGGCCTTGCGAATTCATTGCCACCTCATGCCGCAGCGCGCGACCGCGAGGGGGTACGGCCGCGCTCCCCTTCGCTTCACTGCGCCCCGCCCTCGCCCCGTCGTCTTGCCGCCATGCGCTCGTATTCCTGCACGATCGCGTCCACACGCGCCTGCGTACGCTCAACGGTCTGTGCCGGCGTGCGGTCGCCGCGGAGCAGCGAGCCGAGCGCGACGATCATCTCGGTCTCGACCTGCGCCCACATCGGCATGCGCGGGAAGCCGAACGCGTCCGGCGAAGCCGCCAGTTCGTCAAAGACGCGCACGAACGGGTTGGGATGGTCGTCGAAAAACGCCGGCCGCGGCTCGCGGAACGGCGAGACCTTTCCGTGCAGCCGGCACAGCTCCTCGAGGTTCTCCTGCCGCTGCATCCAGGCCAGAAAGGTCATCGCCTCATGCGGCCGGCGCGCGCCGCGCGGGATCACGAACACGTCCTCGCTGGCGAAGGCGTTGCGGCGCTCCGCCGTCGCGGAGGGGAACGGCGCCACGGCGTAGTCCAGCTCGGGCGCATACGTGCGAATCCAATTCGACATCCACGGACCTTGGAACACCATCGCCAGCCGGCAGGAGAGGAACGGATTCTGGGCACTCTCGATCGGACCGGCCGCCGCCTCGAAATCGAGACATTGCTTGCGGCCAACCGACTCGCGCAGGTCACGGATCCACTCGGCGGCGGCGCGCCCCGCCGGGGTGTCCAGCGTGAATCGTCGGCCGTCCCAGAGCCGACCGTCGAAGAAATTCGTCCACACCCAGGGCCACCAGCCCAGCATCGCGTTCGAGACGGTGAACCCGAGCTGCACGATGCGGCCGTCTGGGCCGTACTTCGTCAACTTCTGCGCGTACGCGTTGAGTTCCGCGGTCGTCCGTGGCGGCCGGTCGGGGTCGAGGCCCGCGTCGCGGAAGAGCGCCCGGTTGTAGTAGAGCGCGATCGTGAACGGCGTGCTCGGAAGCGCGTAGAGGCGATCCTGGTAGCGCCCCAGTTCGACCCAAATGGGCTTGAAGTGCGAGAGGTTGACCCCGTGTTCTCGCACGAGGTCGTCCAGCGGCAGCAACGCGTCCTGGTCGGCGTACTGCGCCACGCGCGAATCCACCAGACCGGCCAGATCGGGGGGATCGCCGCCGGCCGTCGCGATGAGCAGCCGCTGTTCGATGTTGCTGATCGAGTTATACTCGACCCAGATTCCAAGGCGTCGGCCGTCGGCCGCGTTGAAGCGATCAACGAGCTGGCGGATGGCCTGCCCTTCGACGCCGGTCCATTTCTCCCAGTAGCGCACGACGACGCGATCGGCGGGCACTTCATGCCGCTCGCGCGGACCGACGGCCAGCAGTGCCGCCGCGGGAAGGATCAGCACGCAGGCGAGGATGAGGCCGCGAATGTTCATGGTCGCCGCGCCGTGAGAAAGAACGGTGAACCAAGCGAGGCGTCGTGCCTGCGCTCCAACGGACCCCGGAGCGTCGGACCCGTAGCGTCGGACCTCCGAGTCCGACGGATTCCGTAGCGTCGTCCCTCCGTGGCCGACAAACACCGGTCGGAGCCCGGTCCCCCACCGACGCACATCGGACCGAGCCCGGTCCCCCATCGACGAACATCGGGCGGAGCCCGGTCCCCCACCGACGCACATCAAGCGGAGCCCGGTCCCCCACCGACGCACATCAAGCGGAGCCCGGTCCCCCACCGACGAACATCAAGCGGAGCCCGGTCCCCCACCGTCATTCCCGCGCAGGCGGGAATCCAGGGTCGATCACCGCCGCGACGCCTATGCCGCCATCGCTACGGACAAACCGCGCCGAAGTTCCCCAGCAGCGCGCTCAGGTCGGCGAGGTCCACGTCGCCGTCGCCGTCCAGGTCGCCGCCTTCGTACGGCACGCCCGCGCCAAGGCCGAAGTTCGTCAGCAGCGCCGAGAGGTCCGACAGCCCGACCGCACCGTCGCCGTCGAGGTCGCCCGGACAGGCGCACGCGTCACCCACGCCGTCGCCGTCCGCATCCGCCTGGTCCGGGTTGTACGTGCTCGGACAGTTGTCGTACGCGTCGGCGCGGCCGTCGCCGTCGGCGTCCGGCTGGAACGGCTGGCGGGCCTTGAAGAAGTTCGGGTCAAACGTCTCCGCCAGCCCGTACATCAGGAACAGGTGATCGACCAGCCCGGCGTCGAACGGAATCCAGCTCGGGTCCTGCGACGAGACGCGCGTCAGACCGAACCGCAGCCGCGTGTCGCTGTTGGGCGGCTGCGCTTCGAGCAGCTCCAGCACCGTGTCCGTCTCGCCCCACGCGGCCACCGCCTCGGGCGCGTAGACGTAGTGGTGGTTGGCGATCGCGTCCGCGAAGTAGCCCGTCGGATCGACGCCCGCAGTCAGTCCGTAGCGCTGTGCCTGCCCCAGCGTCACCAGGCAGTACAGCTCGTCGGCGCGCTGGTGGTTGTAAAAGTAGGTCATGAAGCTCGGGTTGCCCGAGAAGTCCGCGTTGAAGAAGTACTGCTGGTGCACCCAGAACGCCGGCGCGTAGGCGTTCACGTTGTCCGTCAGCGTCTGGATGCCGGCATAGGCGCGCTTCGGGATGAACGCGGGGTCAAGCCAGAGATGCTCGATCGCCGGGGCGCGCACGGCGCCCGGCTGGCGCAGCGCCAGGCTGACCACGATCATGTACTCGTTCCACGGCACCAGGTTGCCCAGCGAGTTGCCGTTCGCATCGGTCGCGACGTACACGCGGCCGTCGAGGGCGGGGTGAATCATGGCGTCGAAGTCGCACGTGGCGTAAAGCTCGTCCGCCAGGGCCGCGATGCTGGCGTTCTCGATGAAATGATTTTTGGCGAACAGCGCCCCGCCCACCAGCAGCGCCGAGCCGATGGTGGTGTACTCCGTCGGCCAGCCAGGCGCCTCGCCGCCCGTGCTCACGTCCAGCCAGTGTCGCCAGTGGCCCCGGGTGTTGCGGAGGGGCGTGACGCCCGGCGTATGCCCCGCGTAGGCGGACAGGATCGCCTCGACAGCGCCCTCGCCGTTGAACACCAGCCCCAGCTCATCCGCGGCGCAAATCGCCAGCAGCGCGAAACCGCCCGCGTCGGGCGTGGCCGGGTGGAAGGCCGGCGTGCCGATCGCCAACGGAAGCGAATCGCGAACCAGTCCGGTGCCGGTGATCGCCTCGAACGTGTAGTCGCGCAGCCGCTCGATCTGATTCATGAGCACTGCGTCAACGGTCGAAAATCCGCCCGGCAGGTCGGTCCGCGTCAGCGCCCACTTGTTCCACTGAATGCCGGACGGCTGGCCCGCGCCAACCGCAACGCCCTCGCCGTGAATGCGGATGTAGTTCGTCTGGCCGGGAGTGAAACGCTCGAGCGGAATGGTCGCCGCATAGATGCGCGCCGTGTCCACGAACTCCCGGTGAACCTCGACCAGTTCCCCCAGCGACGGACCGGCGAGCACCACCAGGTCGAACGACTGCGAGAAGCGCTGGTTGACGTGGATGCGGAAGCGATACTGCACCGCGTCGGGCGGCACGCCCGCCGGCAGTGAGAACGCAACGTCAATCGTGTCTCCCTGCCAGCCCATCTCGGCCGGCCAGGGGCTCGTCACGCCGACCGTGCCCGAGAAGCCGGCCGGGTACTCGAGCGACCAGGCCGGAACCGCGAAGTTCGTGACTTCGAAAACGGACGCCGCCGTCGCCGTGCCGAGCGGCGCCAGCGCTGCCAGCGTGCATGCCACTAGCCCAGCCGAAAGCCCGGCGCTGGCGCTCCACGTGCGTGTCCGATACATGGTTGTTCCCCTCATTTCCCCCGCGGCGGCACGATCGGAGCGGCGCTCGCGATGAACCGCGAGTACCACTGGCCGCTCGCTTTGATCGTACGCTTCAACGTGGCCCGGTCGCAATGGACCAGGCCGAACCGCTTCGAAAAACCCTCCGTCCATTCGAGATTGTCGATCAACGACCAGACGAAATATCCCCGCAGATCGACCCCCTCGGCCCGCGCGGCAAGCGCGGTCTCGATGTGCTCGCGCAGATACGCGATGCGGTTCTCGTCGTTCACGAAGCCGCGCGCGTCCGCGCGGTCGTCGAACGCCGCCCCGTTTTCCGTGATGTACCACGGCAGGCCGGGGCAGCGCTCGTTCAGCCAGTGCAGCAGGCGCCGCAGCCCGTCCGGCACGATCGGCCAGTTCATTTCCGTCCGCGGAACGTCCGGCTGCGGGACAAGCTCGGCTTCCATGGCGCCTGCGCCCGGAGCGAAGCGCACCACGTCGCTCGTGTAGTAATTCAGCGCCAGATAGTCCACCGAGCGTGTCAGCAGACGCCGATCCGCGGGCGTGAAGTCCGGCAGCAACGCGCCGAGCCGCTCGCGCATCGCTGGCGGATAGTCGCCATGAACCGGTGGATACGCGAACCAGCCCGCGAAGTTCTGCATGGCGCGCTCGGCCGCGTCGCGGTCCGCCTGCCCGTCGGTCGCAGGGAAGCTGTACGTGCCGTTGATCGCCAGTCCGATCTCGCCGTCCGGGTGGTCGCACGCGCGGTAGCGCTCGACCCCGTACGCGTGCGCCCGCATCAGGTTGTGCCCGGCCTGGTAACCCAGCGCGCGGTCGCGAATCCCCGGCGGATGAACGCCGGTGAAATAGCCGGCGTCGACCACGACCCAGGGCTCGTTCAACGTGAGCCACAGGCGCACGCGGTCGCCGAGGCGGTTGAAGATCAGCTGGGCGTAGTCCGCGAACAGCTTCGGCACGTCTGGGTGCAGCCAACCGCCAAGCTCCATTTGCAGCGCGGCGGGCAGGTCCCAGTGATAGAGCGTGACCATCGGCTCGATGCCGGCCTTCAGCAGCGCATCGACGAGGCGCTGGTAATACGCCAGCCCGGTTTCGTTCACGCGCCCGCGGCCCTGCGGCAGCACGCGCGGCCAGGAAACACTGAACCGGTACGCGTTCAGGACGAGCCGACGCATCAGCTCAACGTCTTCGGAAAAGCGGTGGTACTGGTCGCAGGCCACCTCGCCGGTGTCGCCGTTGCGCGTTTTTCCTGGCGTGGCGCAGAACACGTCCCAGATGCTGGGGCCTTTGCCGTCAGAAAACGCGGCCCCTTCGACCTGGAATGCGGCGGTTGCGGCGCCCCAAAGGAACGGTCTGACTTGCGAGCGGCTCAACCGGACTCCCCCGCTGCGCAGGTCGCGGGGAGAGCCAGGTAGCGGCTGCCCGCGGGGAACTGCGTGAATCGCGCAGATAAGTATTGTGCTGACAGCATCTTATGTTTCGCATTCGGCTCGTGGTTCGCGTTCGCGCATTCCGCGAGACGGATTGCCACGGAATCAGCATATCCGGTTATGAAAGCGCTTGCAACGGCCAAAATGCCGGTGTATAATCCCAACAGTTGAACCCCGGCTGTCCGGCTGCGGTGGTTCACGCATCTAGCGAGCGAGCCTCAGTTTCGCACCGGAGTCGTGGGGGAAATCGCGTGCATCTCTTGTTTCGAAAGTGCTCGTTTCCGGAGGAGGAAAACCAATGAGGAAACTGTTCACACGGGGCTGTCTCGGCCTTCTGGCTGGGCTTGGGCTCGCTTCGCAGGCGCTGGCCTCGCCCATGATCAACAGCGCGGTCGTTCTCGAACGCGTCTTCAACGACATCCCCAGCTCGACACTCACCAGCAGCGACCTGTATCCCGGCTCGATCACGATCAGCGATCAGCACGTCAGCTCGGCCAGCGGCTGGGCCAATCGGCACGGCTTCAGCCTCTCGGAAAACGACACAACCGCGGCGGTGTTCTACAACAACGACGCGTTCGCGTTCAGCGCCGATGTTACGCTGAGCTGCACGACGGGATCGGCCGAGGGTGGCCTGCGGCTCTCGCCGTGGTGGTCGCATGATGTCGACGGGCAGTACATGCTCAATGCGGCGTCCGGCGAAGTGGCGATCTTCGGCGGCCGGCTGCCGTTTTACAGCTTCACGGCCAACCATGGGATCAGCTATACGCAGGGTACGACGGTCCGCCTGGGTATGATCTACAGCCCGAACGGACTGTCGCAGGCCGACCCCGCCACGATCATCTACACGTATGAGGATGGCAGCGGCTCGTACTCCAGCGGCCCGCTGGCGTTCAACCAGACCAACCCGAACGATCCGCCGGAATACGGCGATTGGGGCATGCTGAACGACGCGCGCGTGGGCGGGTACTTCCAGGTTGTGAACAACCCGAACAACCCAGACCACGGCGCGACGATTGTCTGGGGCAACATGGTCTACGTGCCGGAGCCGGCCAGCCTGGCGTTGCTGGGGCTGAGCGGCCTGGCGCTGCTGCGGCGTCGCTAGAGCGGCGGGTGAAGTCGGCCGGCGGGCGGTTCGCCGGCCGTGAGACGGGGAGATGACAGTACGGGCCCGGTCGCCTGGATCGCGCCGGGCCCGCTCCTCCCCGATGGGCGTGGCGGAGCGGAAGCGAAGCGCGACGGAGTGCGACGAATGCTCAGGGTTAGGGATTGTACCCGGCGCGGGCGGTCGGCCTTCACGCTGATCGAGCTGCTGGTCGTCGTTGCGATCATCGCTTTGCTCATCTCGATCCTGCTGCCGTCGCTTCAACGGGCGCGCGAGCAGGCGCGGGACGCGGTCTGCGCGTCGAACCTGCACCAGCTCGCGCTGGCCACGGCGTATTACGCGCGCGACAACGATGATCGTCTGCCGTACATGCGACGGCTGAGCCCGGTAAAGTACATCTACATTCAGTACGACCAGATATTCAACTTCTGGCCGTATCTGAAGGACATGAAAATCTACATCTGCCCGAGCGCGAAAGAGAACAACTCGAGCAAGTATTACAACGAGATCGATCCGGAAGGCGATGACTACAGCCGTTACACCGTGCTGAAAAATGATGACGCGTTCCTGTATGCGTTCCAGCAGGGCTGGTGGCCCTACCTGAACCCGTTCGCCAGCCCGGGGGAGTTCGTCGAAGAGCTGTACACGGAATACTGGTTCAACGACTGGAGCAGCGGCGCGACGAACGCCGGCCGGCCTGTGCCGCAAGTGACCGGCGGCCTGCTCTCGCGAATCCCACTTCCGAATTACACGGTTGCGCTGTGCGACGCGGTCTGGGACACGCTCGAGCCGCGTCACAACGGCCGCAGCCGGACGCTCTTTGGGTTTCTCGACGGCCACGTCGAGGGCTTCGAGCCGGAACGGTACTACGACGTGCATCGCGAGTCGGGGCAGACGCCGCGAGACTACGACGGCTTCGGCAACCGGCCGTTCTACGCGTGGGGCCTTACACGCGAGGGGTTCGACGGACTGGGTGGGGACTAGGTTCACTCGGATCGGACCGTGATGCGGCGAGCGTCGCGGTCCGAAGCACATTTCGGAGACGAGACGATGAAATCCATTCGAGCGGCCGCGACTGCCGCGGCCGTAGCGCTGACACTGCCGGCGCTGCTGCTCGCGCGACAGAACATCGTGAAGAACGGAAGCGTCGAGTACGGCGGGGGACCCGGCGCAATCGATCAGCAGATCGCGGACCAATGGACTGAGGTTGGCACCAACGTCGAACGGTCCGGGGCGTATAGCTATGTGCCCGCCACCGGGCATGCTCTCAAGGCTTTCGGCGACGGCGACAACACCAGCGTCGCCGCGTACCAGGAGATTCCGGGCTTCTCGCCGGGGCAGAGCGTCACCGCGACCGTGCGGCTCTTCTCCCCCGCCAACGACAAGCTCGGCGGAAGCGGGCAGGCCGGATTGCGGCTGGAGTTTCTCGACTTCTTCGGCGGCACGTTGGGCGGCATTCACGAGATCTACGCACTGAACAGCAGCTCGCCAGCCGACACCTGGCTTCTGGCCACCGTGGGCCCGTTCACGGCCCCGGCGAACACGGTCAAGGTGCGAATCACGTGCCGGCTGACGTGGACCATCGGCAACGTCAGCGGCGCGGCATACTGGGACGACGTGCAGGTCACCGCCAACGGCGGTCCCAACGCGGTCGCCAATGGCGACTTCGAGACCGCGGGACCCAGCCCGGGCCAAAGCGCTTACGGCATCGACGACTGGCTGGGCTTCAACGACCAGGAGAAGTCCGACGCGTTCGCCGAGCATGGTTCGTACAGCCTGCAACTCGGGACGCACTCAAACTACTCGGGCCTCTACCAGGAAATGAAGCAGTTGGTGGACGGCGACCACCTGTACATGATCGCCTGGGTCCTGAACCCCTCCAGCGATCCGCTTACGGGCAGCTCGCGGGCCGGCATAAAGCTCGAGTTCTCGGTGCCGGGCGGCGCGCCGCCGCCAATCGAGACTCTGCCGTTTACGCAGGACTCCCCGAACGATGTCTGGACGCTCGTTACGCTGGACACCACCGTGCCGGATGACGTGACGGTGGCCAAAGCCGTCATGGTGTACTTCGCCGACGGCGGCACCACCGGGTCGGTCTACGTGGACTCCGCCCGCGCCGAGCGCGGCGGCGCGCCGGGCGTCAACCAACTGCTCAACCCGAGCTTTGAACAGGGACTCGGCGGCGCCGACGGACTGTCGAACTGGACCGAGCTGTATTCCGACGGCGTCTCACAGCTTCGCAAGAGCTGCTTCGCGATCCCGGCCCACAACGGCAACTGCGCGGCCAAGGGCACCGGCGCCGCGCCGGCGTTCCTCGTTCAGGAGTTCACGGTCGTACCGGGCGAAGCCCTGCACCTCGAAGCGTACTTCCGTTCGCCGTCCGCCGATCCGCTCACCGGCGGCGCCGCCAAGTGCGGCGTCAAGCTTGAGTGGGTGCTCGGGACGCTGCCGGAGACGGTCGACATCGGCGACCAGGAGAACCAGATCGTCGCCGGCGCGCCGCAAAACACCTGGATTCCGGTCGTGATCGACTATGACATGCCCGCCGGTACGGCTGCGATCACGCGGTTCGTGGACATCATTGAGAAGGGCAGCGGCCTCACCGGCAAGGTGTACTTCGATTCGCACGAGGCGGTCGTCACGAACCTGTTCAACGGCTGCGACGCCGACGGCGACGACGATGAAGATATGATTGACTTCGCCAACTTCCAGCGATGCTATAATGGGCCGAGCGTCACGCCGCCCTGGAACTGCATCGTGAACGATTCGAACGATGACGGCGACGTCGACGGCAGCGATTGGGACTACTTCCGTCCGCGGATTACAGGGCCGAACTGAGCACCAGGCGCGTCCTGAAGAAAAGAGGGTGTGATAATGAGAAAACTCGTTGGACTCGCACTTACCGCCGGCTTGAGCCTCTCCGCCGCCGCCCAGACGGTGACGGTGACGCTGAGTTCGCCCCAGGACGGCCAGGTTCTCTCGCCCGGCGCGACGGTAGACTGGGAAATCTCGTTCACCGTTTCGGGCGACAACGCCGGTCTGGCGCTGCTTGTGACCGATCTCGTCCAGGATCCCGAGAACGTGGCGCTGCTGGACATCCCGCCGGCCGACGGCGTGCCGGCGCCCATGGCCAAGTTCAGCCGACCGCTCGGAATCTCGAACCCCGGTGAGGACGACCCGATAACCGGGTACATCGGCGTGCAGCGCGGCACCGCCGGCGCGCAGGACCTGATCCAGATCGGCGGCGGCCAGAACAACTTCGGCGTCGCCCAGCCGCCGGGCACGGGCATCGCCGAAAACGCGGTCGTCTCCGGCGGAATTGGGCAGAGCGGCAGCGAGGTGCTCGCGTCCGGGTCGTTTACGGTGCCGAGCGGCGGCTGCGGGGCTTACACGTTCTCGCTGGCGAACACGCTGGCGAACGTCGTCACGCAAGTGAATTCGCCGCCGAACTTCTCGCCCGTGACCGAGGCGGCCGTGGTGCTTGCGAACGGCAGCATCAGCTTCTCCGTCGGCTTCGTCGGCGACATCGACGGCGACGGCACGGTCGGGCTGGCCGATCTCTCGGCGCTGCTCACGAACTACGGCCTGAGCGGCCCCGGCTTGGAAGGCGATCTCGACAACGACGACGACGTCGATCTGGCCGACCTGTCGGCGTTGCTGACGAACTTCGGGCTTTCCTGCTGACGGGCAGCCCGGTCTGCGACACGGCGTTGTTTACGGGAGGCACGCGCGGCGGCGTCACGACGGTGACGCCGCCGTTGTTTTTCGAACCGCCTGATCGGGCCCCAGAGTCTTCGCGTCGTCGAGCCGGAATCACGCCACGATGCGTGTGACGTCGGTTGTCCGCCGTCGACGAATCCCGCAGCGTCGGACCTCCGCGTCCGACGTTGAGAGACCTGTCGGGCGCGCGGGCTGACGGTGCATCGCTCGACAGAAACTGTCCGCTTGTTCGCGAGCGGGGTCGCCCGGCGTCCGCGCCGGTGCGTAGAAGGGGTTTATTCAGCGGACACGACGATCGGCGCGGACAGGCTTTCTAAACGGCGCTATCCGATGGGAGGCAACTCGGTTTCCGGGATTCCAAGCCGCCGCGCCAGCTCCGCCAGGTCGAACGGCTTCTCCAGGCGCGTTGATGCCGCCCGTCGCGCCAGCGGAAGCGGGTTCGAGTCCAGGCGGATCACGGTTACAAGGGGGTTGAGCCGCCGCGCGCGTTCCTCCAGCGCATCGCTCGCCGTTTCGGGAAGGTCCTCCGACAGCACCAACCCGGACAGCGATTCGTTCTGAAGCAGGTTCGCGGCCGCCCCGGCGGAATCCGAGCAGTCGACGTGGAACCACCGCTCAAGGTACGTCCGGATGGACCAGGACGTGAGTGAATCGGGCTCCACGACGAGCACGCGCGCACGCGAAGGCGCCTGCTCCCGCGTCAGGCTCAGAGCCGTCGAGACGAGTTTTGCCGCCGCCGCCATGCTCGATGCCTCGTCACCGGACAGTCCCGCAAGCACGCCGCATGCCAGCCGGACCGGGGGCTTGGCTTCGCCGCCGCGGACAGCCGGACCAGGCTCGGACCGGGTCTGCGCTAGCGCTATGGGACCGCGCCGGTGGCCCGTCCGCTGCCGTCTCCGGGGGTGGCTGCGGAAAGTCGCGCGCCCGCTGCGCGAAATTCCGCACCCCGCTCCCGTCCGGGCGACGCCGAACGTCGCACGAACGCGGGCGGCGATCTAGAATTGTCAGCGTGATCAACGCGACCGTGGAGAGTCTCAAGCAGTACGTGGGTTTCACCCCGGGGGATGCGCAGAACATCCGCAGTCTGGCCGAGGCCGTGTTGCCGGAAATCCCCCGGATTGTCGACCGCTTCTATGAAGTTCTGCTGTCGCGACGCGAGTCGCGGGAGGTCTTCCGCGGGGGACAGGAGCAACTCCAGCGGCTGCACGGCTCGTTGTGCGGGTGGATGACGCGGATGTTCGAGGGACCGTATGACGAGGCGTACTTCCTCGAACGCGCGCAAGTGGGCCGGGTGCATGTGCGCGTCGGGCTGCCGCAGCACCTGATGTTCGGCGCGATGGAGATTCTGCGGCAGGGGGTCGAGCGCGCCATGCGGTCAAGCCGAACGGCGCGCGAACATCCCGGCCTCGAGTCCCTCCGCAAGCTGTTCGCGCTCGAACTGGCCGTCATGCTGGAGAGCTACAAGGACAGCTACGCCGAGCAGGTTCGCGATATCGAGCGCACAAGGATGCAGGAGCGGCTCACGCGCGCCCAGCACCTGGCGAAGATTGGCGAGTTGGCCGCGTCGCTGGCGCACGAGATCAAGAACCCGCTGGCGGGCATCAGCGGCGCGATCCAGGTCATCCGCGACAGCATGGACCCCGCCGCGCCGCATCGGCCGATCCTGGCCGAGGTGCTGCGGCAGATCGACCGTCTCGACGGCACGGTGAAGGACCTGCTGGTCTACGCCAGGCCGGTCCCGCCGCGCTTCCAGCCGTGCGAGCTGAAGCGCGTCGTCGAGCGCTGCTTCATGGTCGCGCGGCGCGAGTCGGAGCTGGGCGACATTCGCTTCGAGTCGTACGTGGACGGCCGCACGCCGTCGATCGAGGCCGACGAGCGGCAGATCGAGCAGTTGCTGATGAACCTGGTGCTCAACGCGGCGCAGGCGTCGCACGCCGGGGCCGCGGTGCGCGTGCGGGCGCGGGTGGAGGGTCCGCAGGTCGTGCTGCGCGTGGAGGACGACGGAACCGGCATGGACGCGGAGACGTGCCGCCGCGCGTTCGAGCCGTTCATGACCACCAAGTCCCGGGGCACCGGGCTGGGCCTCTCGATCTGCGAGAAGATCGTGGAGCTGCACGGCGGGTCGATCCACATCGACAGCGCCCTCGGCAAGGGCACGGCCGTGACGGTGCGGCTGCCGATCGAGCAGCCGATCGACGCGCTCGGGGGTTCGGCATGAGCGTTCGCGTTCTGATCGTCGAGGACGAGAGCCTGATCCGCTGGTCGCTGCGTCAGAAGTTCGAGGAGCGCGGCTTCCAGGTGACGGAGGCGGGCGATGGCGCCAAGGCGCTCGAAGCGCTCGAGGCCGACACGTTCGACCTGGTGATGCTGGACTACAAGCTGCCCGACATGACCGGGCTGGACGTGCTGCGCTCGGCGCGCCAGGCCGACAGCGACGCCGTCGTCGTGATGATGACCGCCTACAGCACGATCGAGAACGCCGTCGACGCCATCAAGCTCGGGGCGTTCGACTACATCTCCAAGCCGTTCCAGATGGACCGCCTGCTGTTTGTGGTCGACAAGGCGCTGGAGACCACCAAGCTCCGCCGGGAGGTCCGCGAGTTGCGGCGGAACCTGGCGCGCGAGTACGGCACGGACACGATCATCGGGCAGGACCCGTCAATGGTGCGACTGCTGGAGATGGCCAACCAGGTGGCGCGGACCGGCGTCTCGACGGTCTTCCTGCGCGGCGAGACGGGCACGGGAAAGGACCTCGTGGCGCGCGTCATCCACCAGAAGTCCGAGCGCGCGGCGCAGCCGTTCATCAACATCACCTGCACCGCGCTCTCGGAAACGCTGCTCGAAAGCGAACTGTTCGGCCACGAGCGCGGCGCTTTCACCGACGCCAAGGCCCAGAAGAAGGGACTGCTCGAAGTCGCCAACGGCGGCACGATCTTTTTGGACGAGATCGGCGACATGCCCGCGGCGCTCCAGGCCAAGCTGCTGCGCTTCCTCGAGGAGCGCCGCTTCCGGCGGGTGGGCGGCACGCGCGAGATCTCGGTCGACGTGCGCGTCATTGCCGCGACGAACCGCGACATCGACCAGGCGATCGAGGACGGGGCCTTCCGCCGCGACCTGATGTACCGGCTGAACGTGGTCACGCTGTTCCTGCCGCCGCTGCGGGCGCGCGGCAACGACATCCGCCTGCTGGCGCAGCATTTCGTGGCGCGCTTCGCTACCGAATTCAAGAAGCCCGTCAACAGCATCACCCAGGCGGCGTACGACATGCTCCAGGGCTACACCTGGCCCGGCAACGTGCGCGAGATGCGCAACGTGATCGAGCGCGCCGTCCTGCTGTGCAAGACCGACAAGGTCGACGCCGAGGACATCATGCTTGGCCGCTCGGACCAGCGGCCGTGGGAATGGGACATCGAGCACATCAATTTGCCGCCGCACGGCTTCGATTTCGAGAAGCTCCAGCGCCTCGAACGCCACCTGCTGCTCCAGGCGCTCGAGCGGACCAACTACAACCAGAGCGCCGCGGCCAAGCTGCTGAACCTGACGCGCGACCGGCTGCGCTACCGCTTGCAGAAACACGGGCTGGACTGACGCGCCCGCCGAACGGACCGGAGTACTGGCGATTAGCCAGGAGGCTGGGCTGAGTCTTCGCAGCCCAGCGTTGTTAGCGCAGTCGCAGGGGCGAGCCTTGCCCTGCTGACGCGCTTGACGATTCAAGCCACGAAAGCGCGGCAGTCGCCCAAGCATTTTCTCTTGACGTTCTTCGGGGGGGGTACGATTCCGATTGGGGCCGAAGATTTCACGATAGAGGGAGGTCCTGCATGGCTCCGTCAGCCGAACGCACCCCGAGAGTATTCCGACTGCGACAGGTCGGGCGGTTGCTTGCCCGCTCGGCCGCTATCTTCCTTTTGTCCGCGACGCCGAGCGCGCCCGCAACGGTATACTGCTACTATGTCGCTCAGGTTGGACCCGAGATGGTCTGTTCCGAGTGCGTGAGTACGTCCTGCGGCGCGTGCCTCAGTCAGTACAATTGTTCCACACCGGAGATCATCATCTGCACGCCGTTTCAGTACGTCAGCGTTGCGCCGGAGGGGCAGTCAGGCATGGACACGTACGGGTTTGAATCGCGTTCGTGTTTTTCATACTGGACATGCACGCCCCCAGTCTCGTGTACCGGACAGGATTGCCATCGTGGGTTCTTCATCGACAACAGCGAAGAGTGGGGCTGGCAGGACTACCTGACGGGGCAAGCCTGTACGCCTTGATGCGTGGTTCTTGCGAGAGTCTCCCATGTCCTGTGCCATTGCGATGGTCGGATTGTTTCTTGTGGCGTTAGCTCCGCCGGCGGAGAAGCGCGCGGAAGCTCTGCGAATGCTGCAAGCCGAGCGTAACGCGATTCGCACCGGAACGCTTCGCTGGTCGCGCTGCGATTACCGAAAGGGGGGCGCGACGCGCGCATCCTATGAATCACGGATAGCCGGCGGCGATCTGGTACTGCGCGTGCTGGGTGACGGCGGCGCCGTAGAGCGTGACCCAAGCAACCCCCGTCCGCCGCCGGATCACGGTCCCTTGAACGTGTTGAACCGCGACGGCGAATGCTGGACTCACGAGGAACTCTCCGTTTTCGCCGAGGTCTGGCCCACCGGACACGGCTTCAGCGGCACGCCCGACCCGCGCACCTTCGGACTCGCAACCGTCGTTTCTTTCGAGACACTTGACCAGACCGTCTGGCTCGGCGCGTCCGATGGCGAGCGGGTGTCGCCCTGCGAGGAGTTCGATGAGCACGGCATGACGATTGTGAAGGCGAGGGATGGCAACGACGAAGTCTCATACGTGATCGACCCCGCGCGCGGATGGAACCCGGTGCGGATCACGCGCCGCGCGAACGGACTTGTCACCCAGGAGATGCGCTGCGAGTTGGCGGAGTTTGACGGACACTGGTTTCCACGCCGAATCGAGTACTTCGACGCTGACTTTGAGAACGGATCGCGCCCGGCCGAGATCGTTGAAGTCGAACACGCCGCATTCAATCGCCCGGGTGACCCGGCGCGGCTCGGCCCGGGGGACATCCGGATCGACATTGGAACCAACATTCACCGATTCAACAGCGAGACGCAGGAGCACGAACTGACCTTCTGGGATGGCGAGAAGCTGATTTCGCAGGACGAGTACCTCCGCCGCGCCGCGGCCGGTGAACTACGCGCTGGCGAGATGTTTCGCGCGGCGGATGCCCACAACCGCGCCGCGATGGAGGCGATGGTCGATCAAGGCCTGCGTCCGTATGGCTGGTATTTCGCGGGACGATCAACCGGCGGCGCCACGTTCAGGAACTTCGAGTCGCAGTGGGAGGCCTACACTCGCCGGTTCATCAGCCGGTACTCTCTGACCGAGGATCAGACACAGCAGGCCCTGGCCGTGCTGGCGGAATGTCAGGCCCGCGCCAACGCTTATCTCGCGTCGCACCGGCGGGAGATCGAGGAACTCGACGGCCAGCTCGGCGCGAACGGCCGGGCCAGCGCCAGCGCGCCGGCGGAGCGCCACCTTGCGCTGCGCGAGCGCGCCCGGGCGCTGATCCGACCGATCGACGATCTGACCCGGGAGTTGCACGACCGACTCGATCGCATCCCGACGCGCTCTCAGCGCGCCGCGCATCCCACGTCGCGTCCGACAGTTCTGCCGCGCGACGGCGGTTGAGTCAAGTTAGCCCGTCCGGGCTGAGTCATCGAAGCCCCGCTTTGTCTACGCGGATCAACGAGCGAGCCGAAACGGCTGGGCTCAGACCAGCCTACACGCTACCCAGGCCACTCCGCCGCGATCGGCATCCGCCGGCCGAAGCCGAATGCGCGCGACGTGACCTTCAGCCCGGGCGCCGCCTGCTGGCGCTTGTACTCGCTCCGGTGCAGCCGGCGGACCAGGTCCTGCACCACCGCTGCCGGCGCGATGCCCGCTGCGATGATCTCGTCGGCCGACTGAAGCTGCTCGTCGTAGCGCTCCACGACCGCGTCCAGCGCGTCGTACGCCGGCAGCGTGTCCTGGTCGGTCTGGTTGGGGCGCAGCTCGGCGGATGGAGCGCGGCGGATGGTGCGCTCCGGGATGATCGCCCGCCCGGACCGCTTGTTGATGTGCCGTGCCAGCGCGTACACCATCGTTTTCGGCACGTCGCTGATCACCGCCAGCCCGCCGCACATGTCGCCGTACAGCGTGCAATACCCGACAGCCAGCTCGCTCTTGTTGCCCGTGGTCAGCAGCAGCGTGCCGAACTTGTTCGATAGTGCCATCAACAGCGCGCCGCGGATACGCGCCTGCACGTTCTCCTCTGTAATGTCCGGCGGCCGCCCCTCGAAGTGCGGCGCCAGGACGGCCTCGAATGCCGTGTGCAGCGGCTCAATCTCGATCACCGACAGGCGAATCCCAAGGTTCTCCGCCAGCGCTCGCGCGTCGGCGAGGCTGTGCTCGCTGCTGAAACGGCTGGGCATCGCCACGCCGCGGACGTTCTCGGGGCCGAGCGCCGCGGCGGCCAGCGCCCCGACGACGGCCGAGTCAATTCCGCCGGACAGCCCGAGCACAACGGAGCGGAATCCGCACTTGCGCACGTAGTCGCGCAGCCCCATGACCAGCGCGTCGTACAGCTCGGCGGGGCCTTTCGAGAGCGTCTCGACGCGCGCCCCGACGAGTCGGTCCACGTCCACGATCAGCAGGTCCTCCTCGAACGCCCGTGCTTGCGCGACCAGCCCGCCGTTCGCGTCGAGCGAGCAGCTCGCGCCGTCGAACAGCACGTCGTCATTCCCGCCCACCTGGTTCACCCAGACAACCGGACAGCGAGCGCGTCGCGCCGCGGCCCCGAGCTTCTGGAGCCGCCAGCCGTGCTTGGCGAGGAAGAACGGCGAGGCCGAGCAGTTGAGCAGCAGGTCGGCGCCGCCCGCGGCCGCGTCGCCCGCCGGGTCGGCGCGATACAGCCTTCGTCCGCAGAAGTCCTGTGCGAGCAGGTCTTCGCAGACGGTGACGGCCAGGCGTCGGCCGCCGAACTCGACCACGGGCTGCGGGCCGGCCGGCTCGAAGTATCGCGCCTCGTCGAACACGTCATACGTCGGCAGCAACTGCTTGCGCCAGCGCGCGACGATGGCCCCGCCCGCCGCCAGGGCGGCGGTGTTGAAGAGCGGCCGGCCGATCGCCGTCGGGTTTGGCTCGGCGTAGCCGAACACCGCCGCGATGCCGCGACAGGCGGCGGCGATGCGCTCGCTCGCGTCCACGTTCCGCTGGATCACCTCGCGCCGGAGCAGCAGGTCCTTGGCGGGGTAGCCCAGGATCGCCTGCTCGGCGAACAGCACGAGCTCCGCGCCGGCGGCCGCGGACTGCGCCAGGCAGCGCAGAATCGCGTCCGTGTTTCGCCGCACGTCGCCGATCGTGGGGTTGAGTTGCGCCAGGGCGACCTTCACGCCATCTCCCGCTCAGGGGTCCAGCGCGAGTGTAACTTCCAACCGGCGGGCGGGGCAGGGGGCGATGGCGCCCGATGCGTCCTTGGCACCCCTTGCGCTCCCGCTATACTGCCCGTTTCGCCGATTCCTGGGCGAACGCTGAACAACGCTGAACAACGCTGAACAGAGCGGAGGCACGCATGGCCGAGCGGGGCGTCGGAGACATTCACAATATCGCGCTGGTTGGGCACGCGGGTTCCGGGAAGACGTCGCTGGGCGAGGCCTTGCTCTTCAAGGCCGGCGTCACCAACCGCCTGGGCCGCGTCGACGACGGCACCAGCATGCTCGACTTCGACGACGAATCGAAGGAGCGCAAGCAGTCCGTCGATTCCACGGTCTTCTACGTCGAGCACCACGGCAAGCTGCTGAACTTCATCGACACCCCGGGCATCGCGGACTATTGCGGTACGGCGATCGCGGCGCTGGCCGGCGTCGAGACCGCGCTCGTCGTGGTGTCGGCTGCCTCCGGCATCGGCGTCAACACCCGCCGCATGTTCGCCGCCGCGGGCGAGTTCGGCCTGGCCCGCGCGATCGTGGTGACCAAGATCGCCGCCGAGGCCGGAAGCCTCGAGGAAACGCTGGGCACCATCCGCGAGAGTTTCGGACCGTCGTGCCTGCCGATCAACCTGCCGGCCGACGGCGGCCGGCGCGTGATCGACGTACTTTCGGCCGCAGACGGCGCCAGCGACATCCTCTCGGTCGCGCAGTGCCATACCGAGCTGTGCGACGCGATCGTCGAGAGCGACGATTCGCTCATGGAGGAGTACATGGCCAGCGGCACGGTCGCCGGGGACAAGCTCCGCAAGGCGATCGGGCACGCGGTCGCGATCGGCCACGTCGTGCCCGTGTTCTTCGTGGATTCGCGCGAAGGTGTCGGCGTGGACGAGATGCTGGAAGAGCTTTGCGACTTCGCGCCGTCGCCCGTGGAGGGCAAGCAGCGAAAGCTCATTGTCGGAGAAGGCGAGGCGCGGCGCGAGACGGCCATCGAGCCGAAGGCGGACGCCGAGTTCACGGCCCAGGTCTTCAAGGTCACCAGCGACCCCAAGAGCAACATCAAGTACTCCGTGGCCCGCGTGTTCAGCGGCCAGCTCAAGGGCGACGGCCAGGTCTTCGCCAGCGGCGACCGCAAGGGGCAGCGGCCGGGGCACCTGTTCAAACTGCGCGGCGACCAACACGCGGAGATCCCCGTTGCCTCCGCCGGCGACATCGTGGCCTTCGCGAAGCTGGACCTGAAGCTCGGCACGGTGTTGTTCGGCAAGTCGTTCGAGGGGTCCATCGAGATGCCCCGCTTCCCGACGCCGATGTTCGCGCTGGCGCTCGAACCGAAGGCCCGCGGCGACGTGGAGAAGATCAGCGCGGCGCTGCACCGCTTCGCCGACGAGGATCCCTGCTTCCAGTACCACCGCGACGCGGAAACCAACGAGCTGCTCATGCAGGGGATGGGCGACCTCCATCTGACGGTCGTCCGCAGCAAGATGAAGCGCTACTTCAAGCTCGAAGTCGACACCAAGCCGCCGAAGATTCCGTACCGCGAGACGATCGCCGGCTCGGCCAAGTACGTTGAGTACACGCACAAGAAGCAGACCGGCGGCGCCGGGCAGTACGCCAAGGTCGCCATCGACATGGAGCCCAACGAGCGCGGCAAGGGCTACGAGTTCATCGACAAGATCTTCGGCGGCGTGATCGACCAGGCGTTCCGCCCCAGCGTGGACAAGGGCGTGCGCGATCAGATGAAGAAGGGCGTGATCGCCGGCTACCCGGTCGTGGACGTGAAGGTCTCGCTCGTGGACGGCAAGACGCACCCCGTCGACAGCAAGGACATCGCGTTCCAGATCGCCGGGCGGCAGGTCTTCAAGCTCGCCTTCGCGCAATGCAAGCCGATCCTGCTTGAACCCGTGGTGAAGCTGGAGGTGACGGCCCCGGCCGACAAGGTCGGCGAGATCACACGCGACCTGGCCGGCAAGCGCGGGCAGATCCTGGGGCAGGACATGATGCCCGGCAACCAGGCGGTCATCCGCGCCACCGTCCCGCTGGCCGAAGTCGCCGGCTACGCCTCGCAGCTCAAGAGCGTCACCGGCGGCCAGGGCAGCTACATCATGGAGCTGAGCCATTACGACGTCGTGCCGCCGAACGTGCAGCAGCAGATCGTCGCGGCGCACAAGCCGAAAGAAGAAGAAGATTAGGCAGAGGCTCGGACCTTCGAGTCGTCCGGCGCCTGCGATCGCGCACTTCGTCACGGCGCGTCGGCCGCATTTCGTTGGGCACGAGTTGGAATCGCATCGAGGCGTGGGCGAAGCTGTGCGTTCGTGATTTCGTTGAGCCTTCCGAGAATTCGCGCGTGCAGACGGTTGACCCTGCCGCCGTTGTCGGCGGGGCGTGTCGTCGGTGAGAGTTGCCCCGTGAGCCGACGCCATTCTTCGAGCTCGCCGGCGACGTGCGCGAGGTGCGCCCAGCCAAGCTCCTGACATTCGCGCAGCACGGACATCGCGCGCTGGGTCTGCTCGGCGTCCAGGCGAAATCGCTCGATGAACTGGCGCGTATACGCCTCCCACCCGGTAAGCAACTCGAGTAGCGAATGCGCCGGCGCTGACGCTGCGGGGTTCGACGTCGCCGCGCGCACTGCGGCGCTGGGCGAGTCGGTCGCGCGCTGCGCCTCGGACGCTTCCAGCGACTTGGCCCGCTCAGCGTTCGCCAGGAAGATGGGACCCTCGCGCACCCGGCCGCTTCGCGCGGCCTCCAGGTACTCATCCAGTGTGAGCGCGTGGTTCCCGTCCCACTTCCGGAGTTCGACTGCGCCGGGCGCGGATGTCCGGCGTAGTTGAATGTTGATGCCGGCGTCGATGCCGATGTACTCAGGCGTCAGCCGGTCCGGCACGTCCGCGGGATCACGTTCCAGGCTCAGCACCTCGATGGTTTCCATCTCGCGGCCGCCGGCTTGGCCGCCCTCGCCGTAGTACGTGACCCGGGACGGGTACCAAACGCCGTCGAATTCGCGCAGCTCGCTGCGGCATTCGGCGACGATCTGTCCATTGAACTCGCGCCTCACAGCCACCGGCATGCCGCCCTGGCGCGGATCGAGGCGCCATTCGGTCGCTTCGTGTGCATCGGACTCCGCGCGGATTACTTCGATTCCATCCTCTTGAAAGCTGCGGAAGTGAACCTTGTGCTTCGGGGATAAGCCGAGCTCTTCGTCCAGCCCGCCCGAGCGGAACTGCGGAGTCGCACCGAGCGTACGTGCATCGAACAAGCTGTGGCCTTCTCCTTCGAGCCACAGGTCTGCATAGATCTGACCGTGCCCGAAGATCCACACCTGATCCTCGAGAAGCAAGCTATGAACCGGTCCGGTTCCGAGCGGCCCGGGATTGCCGTGGCGATCACGCGAGATTACGCCCTCTTCATCACCATAGTCGCTGATAAGCACGTCCGTACCACTGACGGTTGCCGAGTAATACCGTCCGTCGGGCGATTCTGGAGTCGTATGACGGTATTCGACGCGCGCCTTACGCCACTCACGGGCCTGAACGACTCGTCGAAGAACGTCGGACGATTCGTCGGGCGGGTTCGACGCAGGCGCCCCACCCGCGACGAGCACGAACCCCGCCGCCACAGCGGCGGTGCAAATGTGCCGGAGCGCCCACGTGCAGCGATTGGCGCCGGACGACGTAGATGTCAGTGTTCGATATTGCATTGCACCCCCGGCCAGTCGATCTCAACAGTCGCCTCGCTGAAGCCATACGGTGTACCGTCGAGAGTGCACGCGCCGTTGCAGCCGGGCGGCGGAACGCACCGAAGCTTGTAGAAGCAGTTCACCCGAACGCGCAACCTGGTGAAACCGTCGCCTTGCGTTGGGACCGCGACTTTCCCAGCGGTGCAGAATTGCGCTTGTTCGGCCCCGCACAAGCCGCCCGAGCAAACGCCGCAGTTGTTCACTTCCGCGCAGCCGCCGCAGGCGAAGCCGCTATCCGAGAACGTGAAGCACGGCGGCTGCGGAGGCTGAGGTGGAACCTGCTGGATGATCAGCATCGCGACGACCGCGAGATAGAGCGCCATGAGACGCTCCTGTGTCTAGTGCAGTTTGTCCGAAACCTGGCGTCATGGCTGGTACGGGCGCCCGTCGGGCCGAAGGCCAGACGTCTGTGCCGCCAATATACCCCCCCCAGGAAACGTCAATGGCAGGTTCCATCGACCGCAGATCATGACCCTCGCACGTGGTGGCCGGCCACGGTCCACAGCCCGTTTCTCCGAGACGTAATCGTTCTCGTCCGACCGGCGCCGCCGATCCGCTGCTAGCGCGCTGCGGCTCGAGTCGGCATCCTGGACGCCGCTTGCACGTTGCAGGTACCGTACAGGCAGGTGCCTGCAGGGCGGCCGCGGGCCGCACCGCGCGGGCACGCGGTCCGCGCCCCCGGTCTCCTCAGATGCGCATTCGGTGGAAGCTGCTGATCCTGCTGCTCGGCATGGCCGTCGTGCCGCTGGCAGCCGTGAGCTGGTTCAGCACGCGCTCCACCCGCGGCCTGGGGATGCTGTTGGCGGAGCGCGCCCGCGAATCGCTGGCCGAACGGGCACGCTTCGAACTTTCGCAGATCGTCGAGTCGCAGGGCCGCATCATCGAACGCGAGATCCGCAACATGGAGCTGACGCTCGAGCTCCAGGCCGCCGCGACGGAGGCGGTGCTCCGCGCCGTGCCGCCCGCGGTCAAGCGCGTCTACTTCGGCGACGATTTCGATACGCCGCTGAACTCACCGGCCGACTTCGCCCCGAGCGGCGCGCACGTCCGCCTGGACTCGGACGGCACGCGGATTCCGCTTTTCGTCAGCCGCACCGAGCCGGTGTTCGTGCTCGCTCCGGGCGTGTCCCGCGCCGCCGTTCTCGACGACGTGCGGCGGCTGCACTCGCTCGCCGTCGAGCTGCGCCGCCTCGGACCGATCCGCTCGAACCTTGTGCAATGGCAGTACATCTCGCTGGCCAACGGCGTCCACATGGCGTACCCCGGCCACGGCGGCTACCCGCCGGCGTACGACGGCCGCGCGCGGCCCTGGTACCGAGCGGCGGCCGAGCAGACCGGAGTCGTCTGGAACCCGCCGGTGATCGACGCCTCGACCGGGCAGCCCGTGATCACTGGCTCGAAAGCCATCCGCGGGCCGGACGGCGTCGTCGTTGGCGTGACCGGCCTGGATGTCGCCGCGGCCAGCCTGTATGACGCCGTGCGGCTGCCGGCGGGCTGGGGCGCCGCGACCGACCTGTACCTGGTGCAGACCGCCGAGCGCGCGGGTACGGGCGAGCGCGGGCTGCGGATCGTTGCGCAGCGCGAATTCGACGTGCAGGAGCGCGCCTGGGACATCCCGCTCACCGAGCAGTGGCTCGAAGCCGACGACGCGGCCGAGTTCAGCAGCATGCTCGGCAACATGGCCCAGCGGCAGTCCGGCGTGCGGCCGATGCGCCATGGCGGGAACGAGTGCCTGTGGGCGTACGGTGCCCTCCACGGCGATGACCGCTACCTGGTGATCATCGTGCCGATGGAGGCGCTGCTGGCCGAAGCCGCCGCGGCCGAGGGCTACATCCTCGACCGCACCGGCGAGCAGACGATCGTGCTGAGCAGCGCGCTGCTCACAGTGCTAGCGGCGGTCGCGTGCGCCGCGCTCATCGGCTCGCGCTCGGTGACGCAGCCGATCGACGAGCTGGCGGGCGCGGCGGGGCGCATCGCATCGGGAGACCTCGAGGCGCGCGTCCCGGTGCGCTCCAAGGACGAGCTGGGGCAGCTCGCGCGGGCGTTCAACCAGATGGTGCCGCAGCTCCGCGAGGGGATTCGGCTGCGCGAGTCCTTCGCGCTGGCGATGCAGGTGCAGCAGAGCCTGCTGCCGGCCCGCGCTCCACAGGTGCCGGGGTTCGACATCGCGGGGTTCAGCGTCTATTGCGACGAAACCGGCGGGGACTACTACGACTTCCTCGATTTCACCCCGATCGGACCCGGCGCGGTGGACATTGCCGTCGGCGACGTGACCGGCCACGGGGTGGCGGCGGCGCTGCTGATGGCCACGGCGCGGGCGCTGCTGCGCGGGCACGCGCCGCGGGCCACGGGGATCGCGGACCTGGTGACGCAGGTAAACCGCGCACTGGCGCTCGACGCGCCGCTGGATCGCTTCATGACGCTTTATTACGCGCGGCTGTGCGCCCGCGAGCGCGTGCTGCGCTGGGCCAGCGCCGGCCACGACCCGGCCATCGTCTACCGGCCCATGGGCGACACGTTTCATTCCGCCGGCGGCGTCGACCTGCCGCTGGGCGTGGACGTGGAGACGCGCTACACCGAGTTCGGGCCGTTGCGGCTGGAACCAGGCGACGTGGCGGTCATCGGCACCGACGGCATCTGGGAGGCGCGCAACGAACGCGGCGAGATGTTCGGGAAGGACGCGCTCCGCGAGACGGTCCGCGCGTGCGCGTCGCGCGCCGCGAGCGACATCGGCCAGGCGGTGATCCAGTCCGTGGCCGCGTTCCGCGGCCGCCGGCCGCAGCAGGACGACATCACGCTGGTGGTGCTGAAGGTGCTGAACGGGAAATCATGACCGGCCGCCGGCATTCAACCCGGATGGCACAGGCGTCTCGCCTGTGTCGGTAGCGTGACAACGGCCCCGGCCGAGCCCCTGCCTGAGCGAGGGGCTTCATTCGAATCCCCGCACTCCGCGGTGCGCCCATGAAATGTCAACATAGGCATGTGTGATGCGACCGCGGAACGTATGCACGCAAAGCGATGCATGGCGGCGCTCCGCGCGCTCAGGCAACGGCCGACCGCCTTTTCGTGCAGCGATTTGTCGCAGGCCCGGGCCGATGATTTACGTCTCCAGGATGTGCGCCGAGCCTCACGCCTCCGGCCGATGAACCGCAAGAAACCCTGCCGCAGCATCCCGGCCGAGGTAGCGATCCAGGATCGCCCGCGGCGTCTGCGCCAGGTCCACGAGCACCAGCCCGTCGAGCACGTGGCCGAAGTCCGGATCGACGTTGAACGCCAGCAGCTTGGCGCCGAGCCGCAGGTACTGGCGCAATAGCACGGGCGTCTTGCGGCCGTCCGCCTCGATCTCCGCCACCAGCTCGTCCACCTCCTCAATGCTCCGCGCGGCCCGCGCCAGCCGCCGGCTTTCGTCGCGCCAGGCCCGGAAGCGCGGCGGGTTTCTCGACGCGACGAGCGGCGCGAACTGCTCGTGGAAATCGTGCCGCCGCAGGAACTCGACCAGGAGTTGCTTCGAGAGCGAGTGGAACTCGTCGCTGATGCTGACCGGGCCGAAGAGGCAGCGGTAGCGCGGACGGCTCGCAACGAAGCGTCCGATGCCTTTCCAGAGCAGCGTGAGCGGCGCAAAATCGCGCTGGTACTCGGCGGCGACAAACGAACGGCCGAGTTCGAGCGCCGGGCCGAGCTGCGGAAGCAGGCGCGGATCAAAGCGAAAAAGCGTGCTGGTGTAGAGCCCATTGACGCCACAGCGGGCAAGGACTTCGTCCGTCGGCCCGATCCGGTACCCACCCGCGATGCGCTCGCGCTCGCCGTCCCAGAGGAACAGGTGGAGGTACGACTCGTCAAAGCGGTCCAAGTCAAGCGGCTTGCCGCTGCCCTCGCCCACCGCGCGGAACGTCTCCTCGCGCCGTCGTCCGATCTCGCGCAGCGTGCGCGGGATTTGCGGCGCACGGGCGACGAGCACGGCCAGGTTTCCGACGGCGGCGAGGCGCTGGTCTTCGGGTAGCGCGGCGATCTCGTCGCGGATTGAACCAGGACGCTCCGCGGGCGCCAGCGGCGGCAGCGCGGCGATGCGCGCGCCGTTGCTTCCGGCGACCGCAGGCGGTTCGGCGAGATCGTCGCGCGAGGCGAGAATCGCTGTCCGCAGCCGCAAGTACTCGGTGATTCGCGCCGGGTCGCCGAGTTGCCGCAAGCGCTCAAAACCGATCGGGCGGCCCACGCGCAGGTGCACGACGCGACGACGCTTGTTGAGCAGCTCGCGCGCCAGCATCGCCGTGCGAACGCGCGGATGCAGCAGCCCCGCGAGCTGAAACAGTTCGCTGTTTCGGCCGGCGAAGTGCACCGGCGCCACGGCGGCCCGCGTGTGAAGGATCAGCCGCGCGACGGCGTCGCTCCACGGCGGGTCGGCGATTCGCGGCTGCGCGAGCGTGCGGTGTGCCACTTCGCCCGCCGGGAAAACGCCCAGCGCTCCGCCGTCGCGGACCCAGCGGATCGCCGCCCTCATGGCGACGACGTTGCGAGCCGCGGCCCCGCGTCCGCCGAACGGATCGACCGGGATCAGGATCGGGCGCAGTTCGGGGATGCGGCAGAGCACGTAGTTCGCCAGGAGCTTGAAATCCGGCCGCACGCGCGCCGCAGCGGCCGCGAGCGCAATTCCGTCCAGCCCGCCGAACGGGTGGTTCGCGACGAGCACGAGCGCTCCGCGCGCGGGGATGCGAGCCAGGCCGTCGTCGCCGATGCTCAGGCGTACGGAAAGCTCGCGCAGGGCCGCGTCGAGGAAGCTCTCCGACGTGGGTCGGCGCTGCGTGCGGGCGTAGATGGCGTTCAGGGCGCTCAGGCCGAGCAGCCGCTCGAGCGCGGCGTACACGGGACGAATCAGGAGCGGGGTGGCCGCGCCGGCGCCGGGCGCCAGGCGGAAGGGCTGTGCTGCGTCGAGCGCCGACATACTCGGCTCACCTCCGCGCAAGGTCGAATCAACCGGCGCGGGTGCAAACGAATCGGCCCGGGAGGCTTCCGGCGACACGCACGCAGATAGATGATGGTTGTCACGTCTGGGTTACGCAATGGTGATTTCGGCACGCAGCTCGTTCGTCTCTCGACGCCGTCGTTCCCGACGACGCGACTCCAACGACCGCACCCGCGACTGCGGCCGACACGCTCGTTTCGCGGCCGCGTGCCGGGCGGTTAAACTCCGCCGGCTATGAGCGACCAGATTCAGGACCGCAGAAACAAGCTCGAAAAACTGAGAGCGATCGGCGTCGATCCGTACGGCGGGCGATTTGCGGGCGTCACGCCGAACGCCGGTATCCGCCAGGCTGCCGAGACGCTCGCCGTCGAGCCAGGCCAGATCATCGAGGGCGACGAGGCGCGCTTCCGGTCCGCCGGCCGTGTGTCGCTGCTGCGCGACACGGGCAAGCTGATCTTCATGACCGTCCGCGACCAGACGGGAGAGCTCCAGTGGGCGCTGTCAAAGAAAGCGATTGAGGAAGCCACGGAGCCACGCAGCCGCGAAGCCGCGCAGGGTCTCGAAAGCGCTCGCACTCCCGGCGCGGCCGGCTTTCCCCCCGGTCCCGTCGCTTGGCAGCTTGCCAAGCGGCTTGACCTGGGCGACGTCGTCGGCGCCGAGGGCCGCCTGGGCCGCACGAAGACTGGCGAACTGACGCTATGGGTGACGCACCTGGCGATGCTGAGCAAGTGCTTGCGGCCGCCGCCGGAGAAATGGCACGGGCTGACCGACGTCGAGGCGCGCTACCGCCGGCGCTATGTGGACCTGTTCGCGAACCCCGACTCGCGCAACGTGTTCATCAGGCGCGCGCAGATCATCGCCTATGCGCGCCAGGCGCTGCACGAGCGCGGATTCGTCGAGGTGGATACGCCGGTGCTTCAGCCGATCTATGGCGGGGCCGCGGCCCGGCCGTTTGAGACGCACCACAACACGCTGGACATGAAGCTGTACCTTCGGATCAGCCCGGAGCTGTACCTGAAGCGCTGCCTGGTGGGCGGGCTGGAGCGCGTGTACGAATTCGCGCGCTGCTTCCGCAACGAGGGCATCAGCCCGCGGCACAACCCCGAGTTCACCATGCTGGAGCTGTACCAGGCGTACGGCGACTACCACGACATGATGGACATCACCGAGGTGATCATCGCCGGCGCGGCGAAGAACGTCATTGGCTCGTACTGCATCGCGTTCGAGGGCAAAACGATTGACTACACGCCGCCTTGGCCGCGGCGGCGGTACGCCGATCTCGTCCGCGAATACGCGGGTGTGGACATCAGCGACCGCCAGGCCGTGCTCCGGCGTGCCAAGGAACAGGGGATTCTCGCCAAGCTGGCCAAGGCCCAGGCGGCCGTGCAGAAGCAGGCCGACCCGCACAAGGCCGCGGCTCCGGGCATGGAGCCGCAGGCGGCGCAGGTCGATCATGCGCTGCTGGTCAACGCGCTGTTCGAGGACTGCGTCGAGCACCACCTGATCAACCCGACGTTCGTGATCGATTACCCCGCCCCGCTGTGCCCGCTGACGAAGCGCCACCCGTCAGACCCGGAGCTGGCGCTGCGCTTCGAGGCGTACATCAACGGCATGGAGATGGGCAACGCCTACAGCGAGCTGAACGACCCGGCGGTGCAGCTTGCGAACTTCCAGCAGCAGGTCGAGGGCGAAGGCGACGAGACCATGCGCGTGATGGACGCGGATTTCGTCGAGGCGCTGGAGTACGGCATGCCCCCGGCCGGCGGGTTGGGCATCGGCATTGACCGGCTCTGCATGCTGCTGACGGGCTCGCCCAGCATTCGCGACGTGCTGCTGTTTCCGCTTCAGCGGGCGGAGCGGGTCCACGGCGTATAGTATTCGCGGCGACGCGTGACGACGGACGAGGGTTGATCGTGGCTGAAAATCACGAAGCTCCGTTACGGGTGACGGAAGTAAGCATCAAGAATTGGAAGAATTTCAAGTGCGCGCAGGCGAAGCTCGAACAGCGGGTATTCTTGGTCGGACCGAACGCGGCGGGAAAGTCCAACTTCCTGGATTTGTTTAGATTCCTGCGAGATCTCGTATCGGTCGGCGGGGGTTTTCAGGAGTCCGTGCGCCGTCGGGGCGGCGTTTCGACAATCCGCTGCCTCGCTGCGAGGCAGGACCCGACCATCGAAATTGCGGTCAAGCTGGGCACGTCCAGCGCTCCGGACATGTGGCGGTATGAACTTGAGTTTCGCCAGGACAACCAGCGCAAGCCGATCGTAAAGCGGGAGAGCGTGTTTCGCGCCGGGACGACTCTGTTGAATCGCCCAGACCACGATGACAGAGATGACCCGGCGCGATTGAGACAGACACACATCGAACAGGTCAACGTCAACCGGGAGTTTCGACCTGTCGCTGATTTCCTCTCGTCCATCCGATACCTGCATATCGTGCCGCAATTGGTCCGCGAACCGGATCGTTCATCGGGCCGCAAACACGATCCATTCGGCGGAGACTTTATCGAGCGTGTTGCTACGACGGACAAGCGGGTTCAGAAAGGAAGATTGAATCGAATCCGCCGGGCGCTCCAAGTGGCCGTTCCGCAGTTGAAAGAGCTCGAATTGTGGCAGGACGAAACGGGACGACCGCATCTTCGGGGCAAGTACGAACACTGGCGACCGCAGGGGGCGTACCAATCGGAAGAACAGTTTTCGGATGGAACCCTGCGACTCATGGGCCTCCTTTGGGCGCTGCTCGACGGAAACGGCCCGCTCCTCTTGGAGGAACCGGAGCTCTCGTTGCATCCCGGCGTGGTTCGATACGTGCCTCAACTGCTCGCCCGTGCGCGAACTCGCGAACCTCGGCAGATTCTCGTGAGCACCCACTCGCCCGAGCTCCTCGAGGACGACGGAATCGGAACGGACGAGGTGCTCATGTTGTTGCCGCAAGGA
>JABRWC010000036.1:0-9412 GCA_039961675.1 Phycisphaerae bacterium | reverse complement strand
CGCCACAACCAACAACCGCGGGCGTTCGTCTGGACGGCCAGCGCCGACGTGATCCGGCGGAAGATTGAAGGACTTTGTAAACGAATTAACGAGACACTACACTAGCGCTCGTCGCCTGCATGCGAAAGTTGCTCGTCATGCTCAACGCCATCATCCGAATAAGAACCCCGTGGAGAACTCGCCTTGAAATCGCTTGATGTTCAAGACGGTCGCTCCCTCGGCCCAAGGCGTCACGGATTCCAGTCAATCCAGTTCGACCGGATCACGGACTGGTTCCCGGTTGTGTCCTGCGACCATGTCCCGCTGAACGCCGTCCAGTCGAAGTTCCCGCAGCACTGCGGCGACAGAGCCTTGCGTCTGAGGGTCGTAGGCGAGCGAAAGATCGACCGCGGTTGCCAGCTCACCGGCGGGAACGATGCCCTCGCTCCAGGCCTGCGTGTTCACGTTGTATTCCGCGTAGCGCGCGGCCGAGTTCTCGTCGAAATGGAGGGCGAGCACGCGGTGCACGCCAACGGAGATCTCCGGCTCGGTGAGCCCGTGATCCTGGGGGGCGCGGCGCAGCCGCCACCCGCGACTTGATCTCTGGCGACTGCGAGAGTGTTGGTCATCAGCAGCAGCTCTCCGAGACATGCAACGGCCGGACGTCTGCTCGCAATGGCGCTGCGATGCGCAACCGCTTGCCAGTGTTCAACTTAGCGGATTGAAAGGGGCATGCACGGACATAACGGCTCCTTCGAAAAACCGGAATCGACGGAGGTGCACCGCGGCACGCTACGCCGCGCCAGTCCGTCTTGCGAAGCGCCGATCGAAGCGAGACCTGCGCGCTGGTCGCCGATCGTGACGCCCTTGCCATGGCCGCGCTTCTCTTCGCGCCGGCAGGCGGCCAAGGCGGCCGATTCGATTGGTTCTTCAGTGATGTTCAGTCTCAGAAAATCGCGGCATGATTCCGGGGACGGCAAACCTGTGGTTCGACCCGCAAAGCAGAGCTTTGCGCTCACCGACTTTCAGGACGTACTTGTGCGACAGGACACTGGTCGCAGCTCGCAATTCGCATTTCCGCGTGTGGCCGCGGCGTCCGCCGTTCGCCGGCAGTCTCGGGCGTTCGCGACGGCGAACGGCGGTGCGATGAACACAGAAACCTCCGCAACGTCGCCGCCCGCGCGCCGTTGTGGCGGTTCGCATGTCCGCGCCCTGCGAGGCGCGGCAGACCGGCCACTGGCCGGTCTCACACTTCCCGATCGGCGGTGGCCCGCAACGCCACGCGATCGCAACGGCGCTGCGGGAACTCAGGCGCGCGTGAGGACGCCGCGGATCAGGTTGAACGCCTTCTCCAGCGTGCTCTCCGGCGGCAGGAAGACGACGCGGAAGTGCTTCGTGCCGGGTCGCTGGCCGAAGCCGCTGCCGTGCACCAGCACGACGCCGGTTTCGCGGATCACGCGCGAGACGAACTCCTGGTCGGGCGTGTCGATGTGCAGTTGCGGGAAGGCGTAGAACGCGCCGCCGGGTTTGACGCAGGAGATGCCCGGGATGGCGTTGAGCTTGGAGACGGTGAGGTCGCGGCGGCGTGAGAGGCGTGACATCATCTCGGGAATATGGTCCTGCGGGCCTTCGAGCGCCGGCCGGATCGCGTACTGCTCGGGGTGGTTGGCGCTGAGCCGGGCGCGCTCCAGTCTGCGGATTGCCTCGCAGTAGTCGGACAGCTCGGCGGCGGGGCCGCTGACGATGCCCCAGCCGATGCGGAAGCCGGGAACGACGTAGGCTTTCGACAGGCCGTTGAAGGTGATCACCTTCGCTTCCTGCGAGAGCGCGGCGGTGGAGACGTGCTGCCGGCCGTCGAAGAGCAGCTTGTCGTAGATTTCGTCGCTGTAGATGACCAGGTTGTGCTCGATCGCCAGCTCGATCACGCGGTGCAGCGTCTGCGGCGTGTAGAGCGAGCCGGTGGGGTTGTTGGGATTGATGAGCACGATCGCGCGCGTGTACTGGTCGATCTTGGACGCGATGTCGTCGACGTCCGGCTGCCAGTCGTTCGACTCATCGAGGAAATACTCGCGGTTGACGGCGCCGATCTTGGACAGCACGGCGGTATACAGCGGATAGCCGGGCGACGGCGTGAGCACGTTTTCGCCGGGGTTGACCAGCGCGGTCATCGAAAGCTCGATCGCCTCGCTGCAACCCGAGCAGACGAAGATGTGCTGAATGGAGCGGATGCCTTTGCGGTCGGCCGACGCGCGGATGGCTTCGAGTGCCTGCGGAACGCCGGACGTGGGGGCGTAGCCGTTCTTGTTGTCCTTCATCGCCTTATAAGTGGCCTCGACGATGTGCGGCGGCGGGGCGAAGTCAAACAAGTTCGGGTCGCCGATGTTCAGATACAGCATCTCGCGTCCGGTCCTGGCGACCTGGGCGGCAAGGACAGTGATGTCGCGCACCGCGTAACGGACGCCTTCGGTCCGACGGGCCGGTTGGATGATTCGAGGCTGGGTGGCGGTGGTCACGGGTGGGGACTCCCGGGTGGGTCTTGGCTGTCGTCGCAAGGATTCACACTAGCGATTGGCGCGTTCAGGGTCAAGAAACGCAACGCCGGGGGGATGCCGCGGTTACTTGGACGCCGCGGGCGCGAGCGCCTGGCGTACGCTCTCCAGGAGCTGCGCCACTTTGAACGGCTTGAAGAGCACCCCGGCCAGCCCTTCGCGGCTGGCACGAACGATGGAATGGTTGGGGTCATAGCCGAAGCCGGTGATCAGGATGACGGGGCATTCCGTCCGGCCGGCGCGGGCCGCGGCGAAGACTTCGTAGCCGTTCTTGTTCGGCATCTTGATGTCCGAAAGCACGAGGTCGAAGCGTTGGGCGGCGAGGAGGGCGACGGCCTCGTTGCCGTCTTTGGCGGGCACGGTGATCGCGCCTTTGCGGCTGAGCACGTCGGCGATGGTCTCGCGGATGATGTCCTCGTCGTCGGCGACGAGCACGCGCTTGTCGGCCAAGAGCGGGTCGTGCTCGGAGACCTCTGGGGCCAGGCCGCTCACGCCGGTGCTGCGGGTGACGGCGTGTATGCCGGCGTCGAGGCGCTCGACCTTGGCGAGCACGGCCTGGAGCTGCGCCCGCAGCGGGGAGTCCGCGGCCTGGGCGGCGATGAGGGCGGTGAGCTGCGTGACGACGTCGCGCATCGGCTCGGCGATCTCGGCATCGACGCTGGCGGCGATCTGCCCGCTGGTGCTGCGTCGCTCCACGACCAGCAGCCTGAGGATGTGGAGTGCGATCGCCAAGTAGCGTGCGAGAATCTCGGCGAACTGCCGGTCCTCGTCCGTAAACGCCGCGGGTTTCTCCGATTCGACGTTGAACGTGCCGATGACCTCGTCGTTCAGGATCAGCGGGACAGTAAGCGAGGAGCGCGCCGACTCGAGGCCGGGCAGATACCGCGGATCGCCGGCGACGTCATCGCAGATGTAGGACTTTCCCGTCGCGGCGACGTACCCGGTGATGCCCTGGCCGCGTTCAGACGCGAAGATCTCGAGCGACTTGGCCTGTTCCGAGAATCCGCTGGCGAGGGCGGTTTCGAGCTTGTTGGTCTTGCGGTCGAGGATGCGGATGGCGAAGTGGTCGAAGTTCAGCAGATCGTGCGAGAAACGGACGATGCGGTCTTGCAGCAGCACCAGCCGCTCTCCCACGTCCATCTCCGGGAGCGCCTCGGCGTCCAGCTCGACCAGCGCGCGGCCGGCGGCGTCGATGGCGGCCATGCGCTCCTGTGTCCGCCGCACCGAAGTGATGTCGCGAAGCAGCGCGACGGTGGCCCTACGGCGCGAATCAAACAGCGGCGCGAGGATGATCTCGAAGGTCTTGTCGTGGACCGGCGAGAGCGTCTCGTGCCGCGGGGGGGCGTGAGCCACGTCGGAGTCCGCTCGCGCGAGATATTGCGCGCAGGCCCCGCGAACGGCTTCCATCACCGCGGGCGGCTCGGCGCGGAGCGTGGCGTTGGTCCAGACCACGCCTTCCTCGGCGTCGAACACGCATACGCCCTGGTCGAGCTGCTCGAGGATCGCCGCGCCGCGCCACGGTTCGGCGGCTTGGAGCATCGATCCGAGCGCGCCGGCGTCGGCAACGACCAAGTCGATTTCCTCTCGTCGAAGGATCGTCAGCAATTCGTCCGCAGTTCGCGCGGTGCGGACCTCGAGCGGCGGGCGCAACCACTCCGCCGGGCCGCCGCCGGCGTCGATCCCGGCAGACAGCACAAGCACGCGGCGCGTGTTTTGCGATGCAGGTGTAGCGGGCATCCCAAGGTCGTCTGATCGGAGCCGCACCCGGCCCCCGGGGCCGGCTCGGCAGCAAGCGCACCCCGGCATTATAATTGGGATTGTCCACAGGGACAGACGGACGCGCCACGAACTTGGGTCGCGTCGTGGACGCGCCGGCTCTATCGGACGTTGCCGCGTGACGACGACGCGCGCCGCAGCCGGAGCTGACGCGCCTCTTCCAGCCTGGCGCGCTCGAGCTCGGTTAGCGAACCCAACCCTTCACGGCTGATCTTCGCCAGGATTTCGTCGATATCCGCCTCGCTCGGCGCCGTCCGGCCCTCGCGCGCAGGCCGCGTTTCGATCCGGCGGCGGCGTGGTCCCCGCCACGGACGGACGAGACGCGCCAACTCGAACGCCAGCGGGAAGGCTCCTCCGCAGCATGCGGCCACGAGCCAGGCGGCCGAGCCGGCGCCGTAGCGCACCAGCATCAGCAGCGCCACTACGGAGCAGCAGATCGCGATCAGGCGGCGAAGCGAGACGCTGCGGCCGAACAGCGGCGTCAGCTCGCGGCCGAGATGCTGAACGGCGAGGGCGCTCCAGGCGGCGAGTGCGCCGATCGGTTCCATGAGCGGCGCCTGGGCCGATCCGGGCAGCAGCCGGGCAAGTCCGAAGTACACGCCGCCCGCGACGAGGTTGCCCGCAAGGTATGCGCGAAGCAGGCGGATGCCGCCCAGCGCGGACTCGAGCGTTTTGCCCGCGCTCCAAATGATGAGCAACACGAAGGCCAGCGACAGCACGCTCTGGGTGGACACGGGGTGCAGGACGATCGCGGCCGGATGCGAGGCGGCGCCCACGAGCGGGAAGAACGCCGCCGCCTCGCGGCCCACGTCGAAGAGCATCATCTGCACGATCAGGAAACCTGTCGCATGCACAATGAGCAGGCCGAGCGTCACCGGCGTAAGCAGCAGGTTCCGCGGGCCGGGACGCGCTTCCCGACCGGAGTCCCAGGAGTAGCTGCGATGTTCCCAGCTCATACGCCCACGCGTCCTGTATCCCTGATGATCGACCCGTCCGCCGGGTCGTCATGCCTCCTGCCAGAATTCTAGCCGCGCGGAACGCCCGTCAGCGGCCAATTTGTGCCCAGGCAGCCGTCGCGTTGAACGGCCCCGTCTCCGACGCACGTCACGGCTTTGAAGTTCCGCCGGCGGGTCGGTTTAAGGCGCGCCGGGCCGTCGATACCATCCCGTCCGTGGCGCCCGGCCGGCGATTCCGCCGGCGGGCGGCCCGGGTCGCGGGAGCCGATCGTGCCGAGTCCCGATCTTCAGACGTTCGTTCGAGAGCTGGAGCAGCGCGGCTGGCTGAAGCGCGTGCGGGTCGAGGTGGATCCGATCCTGGAGATCACCGAGGTTTACGACCGCGTGGTAAAGGCAGGCGGGCCGGCGCTGCTGTTCGAAAATGTGAAAGGCTCGCGCTTCCCGGTGCTGATCAACACGTTCGGCACGCGTGAACGGATGTGCCTGGCGTTGGGGGCCGACTCGCTCGAAGAGATCGCCGAACGCGTCAAGCTGCTGCTCAAGCCCGAAATCCCCACCACGCTGATGGACAAGCTCAAGAAGCTGCCGCAGCTCATCCAGCTCGGCAGCCTGCCGCCGAAGATGGTGCGGCGAGGAGTCTGCCAGGAGGTCGTACACACCGACGACGCCGACCTGACCGCGTTGCCGGCGATCAAGTGCTGGCCGGGCGACGGCATCCTGACCGACAACGTCTACGCGCACATCCGCCAGATCGTGGCGTGGGCCGGGTTTGATGGCGCCGACCGCGGCGAATTCAACGCGGGCCGCGATACGACGTTTGCGAGCGAGCCGCTCCGTCGAATGCTCGAAGACCGCAACGAAGGAAGCGAACACGCCCGCGAACTGTTCGCCGTCAATTCAAAGTCCAAAATCCACAATCTAGTTTCACTCGACCCTGCGGCGCTTATCCCCCCGTCCAACGACGGCCGCTACCTGACGCTCACGAACGTCTTCACCAAGCACCCCGAGACCGGCGAGCGCAACGTCGGCATGTACCGCGTGCAGGTCCTCGGGCCGAAGCTGGCCGCGATGCACTGGCACATGCACCACGACGGCGCGCGGCATTTCCGCGCGTACCGCCGCCTCGGCCGGCGGATGCCGATCGCCATCAGTTTCGGCGGGCCGGCGGTCATGCCGTACGCGGCCACCTGCCCGCTGCCGCCGGGGATCGACGAGTGCCTGTTCGCGGGGTTTCTGAACGGCGGGGCGATTGAACTCGTGCCGTGCGCGTCGCAGCCGGAGATCGAAGCCCCGGCGTCGGCGGAGTTCGTGGTCGAGGGCTACATCGATCCGGCCGATCCGCCGGTGATCGAGGGGCCGTTCGGCGACCACACCGGGTTCTACTCGCTGGCGGACCTGTATCCGCGACTGCACGTCACGGCGATCACGCACCGACGCGAGCCAATCTTCCCGGCTACGGTCGTGGGCAAGCCGCCGCAGGAGGACTTCTGGCTCGGCAAGGCAACGGAGCGCATCTTCCTGCCGATGCTCCAGATGCTGATCCCGGACATCCTCGACTACAACCTGCCGATGTTCGGCTGTTTTCACAACTGCGCGTTCGTGAAGATCCGCAAGGAGTATCCGTTCCAGGCACGGCGGGTGATGAGCGCGATCTGGGGCGCCGGGCAGATGGCATTCACGAAGATCATCGTGGTGGTGGACCACGACGTGGACGTGCAGGACGAGCAGGCGGTGCTGTTCCACCTGTGCGCCAACGTGGACCCGAAGCGCGACGTGATGTTCGTCGACGGCCCGCTGGACATCCTCGATCATGCCGCGCCGGTCTGCGGGGCGGGCAGCAAGATGGGCATCGATGCCACGCGAAAGATTCCCGGCGAGGGCGCCGTCCGCGCCTGGCCGGCGGAACTGGAGATGAGCCGTGAGGTGAAGGAGCGCGTGACGCGGAGGTGGGGTGAATACGGGATCTGACACGTTGTTCATGATCCGCGGCGCCGATCCGTTGTCGCATCGACCCTGGAACGGGAAACCTCATGGATAACTCGCCGTACCTCCTCGACGAAATCGAACGCCGCGTGCTCGGCGTGCTGATGGAGAAAGCGTTCACGTCGGCTGAAGGCTACCCGATGACCGTGAACTCGGTGACCGTCGGTTGCAACCAGAAGAGCAATCGCGACCCGGTCATGGAGCTGGACGAGGACACGGTCTGGGACGCGCTCTCGCGGCTCAAGGACCGCGGGCTGGTGATGCGAATCCTGCCGCCGCCCGGGTCGCGGGCGGACAAGTTCAAGCACCTGGTCGCGGACAAGTGGGGCTGGCAGAGCCAGCAGCGGGCGGTGATGACCGAGCTTCTGCTGCGCGGCGCGCAGACGCCCGGCGAGCTGCGCACGCGCTGCGAGCGCATGTCGGCGTTCCCCGACCTTGGCGCCGTCATGCAGACGCTGGAATCGCTCATGAGCTGGCAGCCGCCGCTCGTGGCCGCGCTGCCGCGCGCCGCCGGGCAGTCGGCCACGCGCTACACGCATTTGCTGTACGCGGAGGGTCCGCCTGCCGGCGAAGGACCGGCGTCGCGGACTGAGTCGGGCCAGGGCGCCGCGCCGGCGACGCCGGCGCCCGGCGTTTCCGAAACGCAGGCGCGCGCGCCGGCGGCGTCGGGCGCGCCGAGCGTTGCGGAGCTGGCGGCCCTGCCGGCGCTGGTGGAGGAGCTGCGCTCGGAGCTTGCCGCGCTACGCGAGCGCGTCGCGCGGCTGGAGTCAGAGCTGGGCGCTTAGCTCGGGGCGCGCGGCCCCGTGCGTGGGGACTTACTCCCCCGTGTATTCGCATCGGCTGGTGCAGGTCTCGCGCACGATGACCGCGCCGAGCAGAGGCAGCGCCGGTTTCAGACGCTCCCAGATCCAGCACGCCAGCACTTCGGACGTGGGGTTGGAGAGCCCCGGAATCTCGTTGAGGTAGCGGTGGTCAAGCTGGGCGCGCAGCGGTTCGCACGCCGCGGCGATCACGCCATAATCGACCAGATAGCCCGTGGCCGGATCGACTTCGCCCTCGACCACGACATCCACGCGGAAGCTGTGCCCGTGCAGCCGGCGGCATTTGTGGCCCTCGGGGAACGTGGGCAGCGCGTGGGCCGCTTCGAAGCCGAACGACTTGCAGAGCCGGACGCGCACGGGTTCGACGGTCCTCCTGCGCGCCAAGCCGAGCGGGGCGCTCCGATGCGCGGCGCAGCGCCGGCCTACACGCCGCGCGCATCCACCGGCCAGACGCGCTTGTGGAGCTGGACGCCGAAAACCACGTCCAGCCGGTCGTCCAGCACCCACTCCGCGAGCAGCCGCGGCTCCAGTCCGCCGCGGTAAAGTTCGAGCCCGGCCGCGTTGGGGTTGCCGATCACCGGCGAGACCAGCACCGTGCAGCGCGCCGGAAGATCATAGCGACGGATCGCGCCGCGCGACCACTCGTAATCCTCGCGCGAGCCGATGACGAACTTGGCCTCGTCGCGCGGCGTCAGCAGCGGGATGTTCTCCCAGCAGTTCTGCTCGCACTCGCCGCTGGAAGGCGTCTTGAGATCGACGATGCGCACCACGCGCGCGTCCACGCCGGCGATCGACAGCGCGCCGGAGGTTTCAAGCGCGACGGTCTCGAACTCGTCGCACAGCCGCCGCAGCAGCGGATGCACGTTCGGCTGGAGCAGCGGCTCGCCGCCGGTGACTTCGACGAAACCGCAGCCGTACGCGCGGACGCGCGATGCGATCTCGTCCAGGGTCATCCACTCGCCTTCGTAGAAGGCGTATTCGGTGTCGCAATAGGTGCAGCGGAGATTGCAGCCCGTGAGGCGGACGAATACGCAGCGCCGGCCGGCACGAGTGCCTTCGCCTTGGATCGAGTGGAAGATCTCGTTGACCCGCAGTTGTTCGGGGCGCGGCATGGCGACGCGATTATAGCGCGCAGCCGCAGGCCGCGGTGCGAGCGAGGCGTCGCGGTCGGAAACCGCTCCTGCGCAGGCGCGCCGTCGGCGTATCAGCTTGCCGCGGCCGTTGCCGTTCGCTACCGTACCAGGGGAAGCGGGGTGCCACGCGCAGCGTCGGCCGTCCGCGGCCGACGGAAGAGACCGGTCGGAGACCGGTCCCCCAAGCAAGAAGGTGGAAAAGACCGGTCGGAGAC
>JABRWC010000035.1:0-14683 GCA_039961675.1 Phycisphaerae bacterium | reverse complement strand
GGACCCGGCGTTCGCGTAGCGGCGACGACGATGCCCGCCGGGCGGACCCCAAGGCGCTGACCCCGTATCGAGGTTCGACCCGCGGCTGAGTTCGTGGGCCGAACGCGAAGGTGCGACGCTACGGGGTCGCGGTAAGCGGCCGCTCCTACGCGGATTCTGGTATAGGCCGGCAGGCTGCCAATGTTTCTCGTCGCAGGCGGGACGCCCGTGCCACTACCTGGCGGCGAGACGCCTGTGCCACCGAGTGCGGGCGGGACGCTCCGCTCACCTGTCGGTCCCCGGTCTGTTCGACATTTCTTGTCACCCTTCCCCCACGCCGCGCTTGTTCTTGCTGATCTGCCGGCCCAGCGCCGCTCGCGCACGGTCCAGCGCCACGTCGATCACCGCGTGGAATTCGGCGCCGACCTCACGCACACGCACCTCGCTGCCGCGCAGCTTCAGCTCGATCGAGCACACCTTGTCGACGGCATCCTTGGCGGGGCCGGTCTCGTCCTCCAGCCGCACGGTGCCGGACAGCACGTGCGAGTCGTAGCGCGCCAGTCCCTCGCTGACTTTCGACTGCGCGTACTCGCGCAGGCCCTTGTCCTGTTCGACGCCGCGAACGAAAACCCGCAGTTCCATTTCGTCCTCCCGGGTGTGCGTTCCCAACATGAGTGTAACCCGTTTCCGCTCGCTGCGAGCCGAAACGCGCGGCTGCGCGACTCGGCGGCGCCCGGCCTCCGGGACGTCGCCGGGAGACAGTACGATCAGCGCGCAACGCGGTTCAATGACTCGATGCGACGTTGCGACGTCGCGCGACGCCCCCATCCTCGGCGTGTGCCCTGCGCTCCAGTGATTGCCGCATCCGCCGGGCGCGGCGCCGGTACAATGCAGTGCGCCGGACGCGGCGCGCGCCCGAACTCTTGCTCATGATTCAGCTCCGGAGTGTGCGGATGCGAATCGCCCGCGGCCCGGCCGTCCTCGTCTCGGTCGTGCTTGCCGCGCTTGCCGGTTGTCCCGCCGGGAACCACGGCGCGAGCGCGCCGGCGGCGGAGATCGAGCTGACCGCCGCGGATGACGGCGGGGCGATCGAGGTCGCGGACGGCGCGACGATCCGGTTGACGCTTTCCGCCAATGACGGGTTGGGGCTGGAGTGGTTCATCACGCAGCTTGACAGCGAGATCGTCGAGTTCCGCGACCGCGAGCAGACGCTGGTCCAGATCGGCGATCCGACGGTCGAGCCGGCGACGGAGCGCTGGTTCTTCCGCGCCGTGCGTCCGGGCACGACCACGCTGCAACTGCTCTACTTGCAGAACCAGGACGCGACGCTGCCCGTGGATTCGTTCCAGGTCACAATTACCGTGACCGCGGCATCGAGCATCGCCGGGCAGTGACCGGACGCGCTTCCGATTCGCGTACGTGTGTCGGGCATCTACGGGGAGACGCGCGAACCAACCGCAGCACGAAGCGCCTCGTCAAGCACGTCGTCCGGGTCGTCGAGCGTCATTCGCGCTTCGAGCCGCGCCAACTCCGGGCCGTCGCCGACCGTCGGCCACAGCGGCGCCAACTTCACCCAATCCTTGCGCGTGGTCACGACCAGGTCGGCCCCGTGGCGCCGCGCGAGCGCCAGCATGCGCCGCACGTCCGCCGGCCGATAGCGATGATGGTCGCGAAAGACCAGTGTCCCGCTCACGCTTCCCGCGTGCGCCTCCACGAGGCGGACGAACGTCGCCGGGTTGCCGATGCCGCAGACCGACAGCAGGTTGTGATACGCCAGGTCGGTTACGCTGGCGGTGCGGCCGTCGCGGAACGCCAGCTCCGTCGGCTCCACGTTGGCCCAGACGATCTCGGCGCGGGTCGCCGCGCCGTCCAGCCGGCGCTCGATGGCGCGCAGCGCCGCGGCGTCGGCCTGGTTGGCGCGCGTGATGACCACCAGGTCCGCCCGCGCGAGGCTCGACAACGGTTCGCGCAGACGTCCGGAAGGGAGCAGCCAGCCTCCGCCCCACGGCGCGAGCGCGTCCACCAGCACGATGTCGAGATCACGCGCGATCCGCCGATGCTGAAAGCCGTCGTCGAGCACCAGGCAATCGACGCGACCGCTCCGAATGGCCTGCTCTGCGCCGGCGACCCGGTCGGGATTCACCTGGACCGGCACGTCCGGCAGGCCGGCCCGGTATTCCAGGACTTCATCCGCCTCCTGGCCTCGGCCTGCGCCGTAGCCGCGCGTCAGGATTCCGGGCCGGCGGCCGAGCTGCCTCAGGCGCCGGACGACCTCCATGACGAATGGGGTCTTCCCCGTTCCGCCGACGGTCAGGTTGCCGACGCTGATGACGGGGACGCCGATGCGCCGCGGCGGCGTGCGGCCGGAGTCGTAGCGGCGGTTACGCAGGCCGACCGCCGCGGCGTAGATGAGCGTTGCCGGAGCAAGCGTCCAGGCGAGCACCGGGTGCATGTGCGCTGCCCCGTGATAGATGGATGCGCCGGGCGCGTCGGCGGCGCGTGCCGCGTCCGGACGCTACTTGAGGTAGCCGGCTTGGCGCTGCCACTCGATCGCCAGCGGCACGCCGCCGGTCAGCGGCGTCGTAGGCTTGTACCCGAGCAGTTGCCGGGCCTTGGTCAAGTCGGCGACGTAGCGCGTGACCTCGCCGGCGCGGGCTGGTTCGAGCGTCAGGCGCGGCTTGCGACCGAGCGCGAGCGAGATCAGGTTCACCAGGTCGATCAGGGTCGAACCTTGCCCGAACGCGAGATTGATCGTCTCGCGCGTGATGCGGCGGCTGACGAGGGCGTCGATGCCCTTGAGCACGCCGGCGGCGCAGTCGTCCACGTAGGTGAAATCGAGCACCTTTTCGGGGCCGAACACGGTGATCGAGTCGCCCGCGGCGATCTTGCGGATGAAGAGCGGGATGACGCGCTCCATCCGCTCCAGGTCGCAGTCGTAGCGGCCGTAGACGTTGCTGAAGCGAAAGACCAGGCACGGCAGGGCGTAGCACTCGGCGTAGGAGTAGATGTACGCCTCGGCGGCGATTTTCGACGCGCTGTAGGGGCTTTCGGCCACCACGAAGTCCGCCTCGGTCTCCTCCGTTACGTGCCGCGTGATGTCGCCGTACACCTCGCGCGAGCTGCCGAAGATGATCGGCGTCTCGGTCTTGCGGCAGTATTCGAGCACGTTGAAGGTGATGACCATGTTTTCCATCGCGCGCTCAGGGTGCTCGACCAGCTCGAAGACCTTGGCGTGGGCGCCGAGGTGCAGCACGACGTCGAAGCGTCCCGGCGCCGGAAGCTCGCCCGGCCGGACTTGGCTCAGATCGACGAGTGTGGTCGGAATCTCGGTCGTCCAGGTGTTCTTGCGCCGGTCCAACCCGAGCACCTCGTCGCCGCGCGCCAGCAGCGCCAGCCCGACGTTGGTGCCGATCTGTCCGCTCGATCCGGTGATCAGGACGCGCATTCCAGGAGTCCCCTCGGGGGCGACGAGCGACCCACAGCCACACCGCCGCGCGGACAGCACGGCGGCCGTCCCGCGGCAAGCGGGACGGTATCCTAGCGGTGTCGCTTCGCGCGGACCAGGCGCGATGGACACCGGGCCGCGCCTGCTATAGCGTTGGCGCCATGGCGCAGGCGAAGCGAAAAACCTGGGTTGACTCCCGGGCGCTGGTCGAGGGCCGGCCCGGCGAGTTCCTCATTGTCCGCCCGCACGGGCCGACGGAGGAATCGCCGTGGGAGTTCCCCGGCGGACCACTGCGCGCCCACGAATCACCGGAGGGTGCGCTGCGGCGAATCTGCGCTGACACGCTGGGAATCGCGCTCGAAATCCACGTGGGGCAGCCGCCGTTCGTCTACAACTACGGCACGCACTCCGTGACCTACCGGTACTTCATGTGCGGGTCGACCGGATCCGTTGAAGCGTCGGGCTACAAGGAAACGCGCTGGGTGCTGGCCGGCCAGCTTCGCGAATACGTCTTTGAGCCCGCATGCCAGCGGGTGGTCGATTGGATTCTACAGAGCTCCGATAACGACCGTACGTAGTGGTCCGTCCCAGGTTGGCCGACTTCATCGAATACGGCGCAACCGGCGCGACCGGCCGTGAGCATCGGCGCGCCGCTCTTGCTCCGCGGGCGAACTCTGTGGCGGCCCGATATCCCCAGCCGTCGCCTGCGCGCGCGCGCGCCGGCCTGCACCGCACTCACCCCGCCCGCTCGCCGGTTCGATGGAATCTCTGTGATCGCTGCCGGGGAACTGCGCGGTGGCGATCGCCAGCGTGCGCGTGCCGAGGACGGTTATGCCTGCCAACGAGAATGCGAAGCGAATGCGCCAGAGTGCGGAGACGATCCGCGATTGCCTGGATCAGCTCGATGCGCAGGGGTCTTCGCGGCCGGACGCGGGCGCGCGGGCCGCGGACCGGTTCCGGTATCGCATGCGCGCCTTGATCGTGGAGCTCCGCCGCCCCGACGGATCGTGGGAGCCGCACGCCGTTCCGACGCGGAACCTCTCGCGGCGCGGGATCGCGTTTTTGACGGGGCAGTTCGTGTATCCCGGCTGCGAGTGCAAGGTGCACCTGGTGTCGGTGCACAACCAGCGTGTGGCCGTGGCCGGGAAGGTCGCGCGATGCCGTTACATTCAGGGGAGCGGAGCGCTCCACGAGGTCGGGGTGCGCTTCGACCAGGGCATCGACGTGGCCATGTTCAAGCACGGCGTCGCGTCGCTGCGCGTCCTGGTCGTGGACGACGAGGTGATCCTGCACCGGCTCTACGCCTACATGCTGCGCCCGCTGGACGTGAAGCTCACCTGCGTCACGAGCGGCGCGGACGCTTTGGACGCCGTCGAGCTGGAAGAGTTCGACGTGGTGCTGCTCGACCTGCACATGCCGGAGATGGACGGTTGGACGCTGTCTCAGCAGTTGCGCGAGCGCGGCTGCCGCGCGCCGCTGGTCGCGCTCAGCGAGGATTCGTCCGACGAGACGCGCCGGAAATGCGAAGCGGCCGGCATTCACTCGCTGCTGGCCAAGCCGATCACGGCCGAAGCGCTGACCGACATGATCATGTCGCTGCGTCTGGCGCCGGTCGTGAGCACGTTCATCCACGAGCGCGAAATGGTCCCGGTGATTGACGCGTTCGTGGCGTCGCTCGGCGGCCGAATCCGCGAGGCGCAGACGGCGCTGGGCGCCGGGCAGCTAGACGCCGTGCAGCGCATCGCGCGCGGACTGAAGGGCGAGGGCGCCTCGTTCGGCTTCGAGGCCATCACGAGCGCCGCGCGCGAGCTGCAACAGGCGATCGACAGCCAGGCCGAGATCGAGGTCATCTCGAAGAAGCTGGACGAGCTGCGGCGCTGGTGCGCCGCCGCGCGGCCGGCGAGCTGCGAGGCCGACGCAGACGAAAGTGAGAAACGCCGGCCGACGCGCTGAGGTTCGTGCAAGGCTGGGATCCGCAGTGCCCCTGGCCGGCTGGTCTACGCCTTGACGGACGGGCCGTCCCGCGCGGAACATACCCGGCGCGCATGTCCGATCCCGCGGCCATTCCCGATCCAGTCGTAGAGCGCGCCGAGTTTGCGCGACCCGGCGCGCGCGCCTGGGTCCGCGTCGGTGCGGCCGCCACGCGGGCGCGCGTCTACGTCAACGAGCAGCTTATCGGCGAACACCTGGGCGCCTGGACGCCGTTCGAGCTCGAGATCACGTCCGCCCTTCGCGAGCGGAACGAGCTGCGGATCGTGTGCGAGCATCAGGAGCACGCGACTGCGGGCTTTTTGCCGGTGCTCGGCGTAAGGTGGGTGGGCTGCCGCGACGTTAAGGTCCTGGCCGCGCCGACGCCCACGCGGCCGCCGGCCGCGCAGCGCAGCGCCGTGCGCGGCACACAGCTCCTGCTGGACGGGCGGCCGTTTCGCGTGCGCGGCGTGCTCCATTGGGGGTACTACCCCGAGCTGTCGGCGCCCTGGCCGGACGAGCGACAGATGCGCCGCGAGATCACGGACCTCAAGTCGCTCGGCTTCAATCTCATCAAGTTCTGCCTGTGGATTCCGCCGCCGCGCTACTACGAGCTGTGCGATGAGCTTGGGATGCTCGTGTGGCAGGAATACCCGGTCTGGAACGCGCCGCTGGAAAACGAAGCGCTTCTGGCGGAGTACGCCGAGTTTTTCCGGCAGGACGGGCCATACTCGTGCGTGATCCTCCGCACGCTGACGTGCGAGAACGACCGCGTTGACCCCAAGACCGGCCGGCGGCTGATCGCGCTGTGCAAGGAGATGATCCCCGGCGCGCTCGTAGCCGACAACAGCGGCTGGCTCTGCTCCGAGCGCGAAGGCGACTTCCACGACGAGCACCCGTACTTGCACAACGCGCAGTGGCTGTATTACGGCGCGCGGATGCGCGGACGGCTGCGCAAGCCGCTGCTGTTGGGGGAGTGCATGTGTTTTGACACGCTGCCGGACTCGCACTTCCGGCCGGCGCTCGAAGCACGGCGGTTCCAGATCGAGTTGCTGGCGGAGCAGTTGCCGGACGCGGGCTACGTGGTGACCGGGCTGCGCGACACGCACAACACGCCGCTCGGGCTGTACACGCACGATGGCCGGCTCAAATACACGCCGCAGGAGTGGTCCTGGCACCGCGACCGACTCGGGCCGCCGCGGAGAATCCCGCCCGTCGCCGGCGAGATCATTGGTCCGCGAAAGGGGCAGTGGAAATGTCCCGAGCACGTGTGGTGGAGCCCGATCGTCCGCGTGCACGACGATTCGCTTCCGCGTGAGCTGATTGAGCGTGAGTGCATGTTCGAATTGCTCAGCGGGCGCGTGCTGTCGCACACCGACGGCACGCGCGTGCTTGTGGACATGCTGGACGTACACAACGGCGCGAACCGCGCGCACCCACTGGTGATCGAGTTTGCGACGCAGGGCCAGCGACGCATCGTGTCCGCGTTCCGCCACGATACGCCGGCGGGATGCGCGTTGTGGCATGTCCTCGCCGCGCGGTTGACGCCCGGCGCTGCCGGCGCGCCGCCACCGGAGATCGGACCGCTGGTCGGGACGTCAATCGTGCTCGAGGACTGGGAGATGTCCCTGGACGGGCGGACGTGGACGCGCGTGAAATGCGACACGCCGCTGGTCAACGGCGGGCGAAACGTCTTCGAGGGCTGGGCGACGTTCCGCACGATCGTGGACTACCCCGGCGGCGCGCGGGTTCTGCGTTGCGAGGCGGTGGGCGACTTCTACGAAATCCGCGCCGACGCCCGATTCATAGGTGAGGCCGGACCGCGGCGGGGAACCTGGGACGGGACGCGCGACGTTCCGCGCGAGTTTTCGCTGGACCTGCCGGCGGGGCGGCACGAGCTGGAGTTTCGCGTGCGCGACTGGCGCGCCGCCGGCGGCATGATCGGCCCGGTGTTCCTGGCGACGGACCTTACCGAGCGCATCCTCTAGCGTTCTGTCTCAGAAATTCGCGGCATGATTCCGGTGGCGGCCCGCCTCCGGGTCGCCACGCAAAGCAGAGCTTTGCACTCACCGACTCTAAGGACGGATTTGTGAGACAGGACACTAGCGCCGCTCCAGCGGTCTTGCCCCGCACCGTTGTGCGGGGTTCGGATGCGCTCGCCGGCGCTCGCAGTTCCGATCGGGGGCGCTGCCTGTTGGTCATGGTTCAGTTGGGAACGCGGGGGCGCGACGCCTGCGCTCCTCTTGCGAAAGCGGCTCGGCGGGGCTGGCGGCACGAAGCGGATGCTCCCGACGGCGGGCTTCAGGCCACGCCGGTTTGCTCGTAAAGCGACGCGAGATCGACCGGCGCGCCCGACTGGGCCGATCGCCGCACCGCCTCCATCACGCAGACCGTTTCGAGACCCTCTGCCAGGTCCGGCGAATTCGGCGTGCCGTCGAGGATGGCGCGCGCGAACGCGTCGGCGTAATTCGCGAACTCGCCGTAGTGCATGCCCTTAAGCTCGTGGCGGAAGTAGTAGCCGGTCAGCGCGTGGTGATAGTCCTCGTGGACTTCGGCGCCGCCCGAGTCAAGGTGAACGTACTCCAGCTCGGGATAGCGCGCCAGGCTCGACCCGCGCTCGCCCATCAGGAAGCACTCGATCATGCTTCGCGCACGGGGCAGCTCCGTCACGCCGTAGTTTCCGAGCACGCGCGCAATGCGGCCGTCCGCGGCGCGCAGATTCACGACGTAGGCGTCGAAGCCGCGCACGCCGTACCGCCGGCCGAGCGTGGTGTGCATGCCGTACGCCTGGACCTGCTCAATCCGGCCGAGGTACCAGCGCACCAGGTCGAGCGGGTGGCTCAGGCCGAGGAACGCCCAGTCCGTGTCGCTCAGCGACCACGGGCTTTTCTCGTAGAACCAATCCATGCGGTGGTTGTAGTGCGCGTCCACGACTTCCACGCGACCGAGTTCCCCGCGCTCGACCGCAGCACGTTGGCGCCGGAACGGCTCGAAGAAGCGCGTGCTCTGGCCGACTTGCAGCCGCCGGCCGGACTCGCGCTGCGCCGAGAGCAGCCGCGGCACATCGGCAAGCGAATGGATCAGCGGCTTGGTGCAGATCACGTGCTTGCCGGCGCGAAACGCGGCGATGATCTGATCGGCGTGCAGGGCGTCCGGCGTATAGAGCGCCACGATGGCGACGTCGTCGCGGCGAAGCATTTCGGCGTAGTCGCGCGTCAGGAACAGATGCGGGGCCACAGCGCGCGCCTCGGCGAGCTTCTGCTCGTCGAGGTCGCAGCCGGCCGCGGCGCGGCACAGGCCGGTCTCGCGCAGGGCGACGAGCAGCGTGCGGCCCTCGTGCAGGCCGACGACGCCGACGCCCAGACGCTGGTGGGGCGGGAGCGCATCGCCGCTGGGGCGCGCGCCGACGACCGGGCGACCGGTGGGCAGCTTGTCCATTTGCGCGCTCCGCGCCTTTCGTCACCCCCGCGCCGGCGGGGGCGCTTCGGCCGATCCTACGCCTTCACCACCCGCCCCTTGGGCCGTTTCCGGCCGCCGGTGGCGTTCCGCGTATCGACCACCAGCGGGGCATGCCGGCACACCAGCTCGTAATCAACGCTGCTGTGATCGGTGGAAATCAGCACGCAATCCGTGCTGCGCAACCGCTCCGGCGTGAGCGGCGCGCTGCGCAGGTGGGTGATATTGTGTTCGCGCATCGGCTTGCCGGACGGAATGTACGGGTCGTGGTAGCTGACTTTCGCCCCGCGCTGCTGGAGCAGCTCGATCAGCGTCACCGAGGGCGACTCGCGCACGTCGTCCACGTCCTTCTTGTACGCCAGGCCCAGCACGAGCACCGACGAGCCTTTGAGCGGCTTTCCCTGCTGGTTCAGCGCTTCGGCCACGCGGTTCACGACGTGCTCCGGCATGCGGGTGTTGATCTCGCCGGCCAGCTCGATGAAGCGCGTGGTCATGCCGTATTCGCGCGCCTTCCACGAAAGGTAGAACGGGTCGATCGGGATGCAGTGCCCGCCCAGGCCTGGACCGGGGTAGAACGCCTGGAAGCCGAAGGGCTTGGTCTTGGCGGCCTCGATCACCTCCCAGACGTCGATGCCCATGCGGTCGAACAGCAGCTTCAGCTCGTTGACCAGCGCGATGTTCACGCAGCGGTAGACGTTCTCGACGATCTTGGCGGCCTCCGCCACTTCGCAGCTTGACACCGGCACCGCAGTCTTCACGATCGCCCCGTACAGCGCCGCCGCGAGCCGCCCGCTCTGCGGGCCCATCCCCCCCACGACCTTCGGAATGTCGCGCGTGGTCATGTCCTTGCGGCCGGGGTCCTCGCGCTCCGGCGAGAACGCCAGGAAGTAGTCCTGTTCGAGCCTGAGGCCGGATTCGTCCAGGATCGGGCGGCAGACCTCGCGAGTCGTGCCCGGATACGTCGTGGACTCCAACACGACCAGTTGGCCCTTGCGCAGCGTGGCGGCAACCGAACGCGTCGTCCCCTCCACGTATGACATGTCCGGTTCGTGCATCTTGTTCAGCGGCGTCGGCACGCAGATCAGGATCGCGTCCGGCTTGCCGAGCTGCTTCATGTCGCTGGTTGGCGTGAAGCGGCGCTTTTCGTAAAGCGCCTTGAACTCCTGCGCCGGCAGGTGGCGGATGTACGTCTTGCCCGCCTTCAACATGCGGACCTTGTTCTCGTCGATGTCGAATCCGAGGCACCGGAAACCGTTGGCCGTGATCTCGCGCACCAGCGGCAGCCCCACGTACCCCAGGCCCACGACGCCAATCACCGCCGTGCGATTCTGAAGCTTGCTGTACAACTCGTCCGCGATGCTCATTTGTGTGACTCCCCATCCAGACCGCGCCGAAAGGTCGAGATCCGGCTTTGTATCCGAGGAGTCGATCACTCTCAAGTACGGCCTCCCGCTGTGCACAGTCCGGGCTCGACTCGCGCGAAATCGCGCGGGCGCCCAGCTCCGGGCGGCGCGACCGCCTCGGACTCACCCCGTTTCCTCGCGGTCGCGGCTCGAATCCGACCTGTCGCGCACGTTCCGGCGGCGGATTGCAATTGCTCCCGTCACGGTTGACGTGGCGACCGGCGCGGATAGCCTGCGCGCGCCCCTGCTTGAACCGACGACGCGAGGAGGACCCTCATGAGCACGTCCGGCAGGAAGCCCCCCAAGACCCCGCCGCTGACCCGGCCGACGGCCAAGGCGATCCTGAAGGCGTTCGACCAGCACCTGGAATACAGCCAGGCCAAGCACTGGGACGGCGCGACGCCGCACGATTTCTACATGTCGCTGGCGCGCGCCGTGCGCGACTCGATCATGGAAGCGCTGATCACGACGCAGAGCACGTATCGCGAGCGTGACGTGCGGCGCGTGTATTACCTCTCGATGGAGTACATGCTGGGGCGGCAACTTCGAAACAACCTCGTCTGCCTGGGGGTGTACGACGACGTGGCCGCCGCGCTCGCCGAGCGCGGGCTGGACCTGGACGGTCTGTGCGAGCTGGAGCCGGACGCGGGACTGGGGAACGGCGGGCTGGGACGGCTGGCGGCGTGCTACCTGGACTCCGCCGCGACCCTGGAACTTCCCATGTACGGCTACGGGCTGCGTTACGAGTATGGCATCTTCGACCAGGACATCGTCGATGGTTGGCAGGTGGAGCGGCCGGACTACTGGCTGCGGCTGGGCACGCCTTGGCAGATCGTGCGGCCGGACTTCGCGTGCGCGGTGCGGATGTACGGGCACGTGGAGGATCGCTACGACGCCAAGGGGGGGTACCGTCCGACCTGGGTGAACTATCGCACCGTGTTGGCGCTGCCGTACGACATGCCGATCGTGGCCTGCGGACCGAAGACCGTGAACCTGCTGCGGCTGTGGGCGGCGCGGGCGTCGGAATCGTTCGACCTGGCGGCGTTCAACCGCGGCGGCTACGTCGAGGCGGTGCGTGAGCAAGCGCTGACCGAGACGATCACCAAGGTTCTGTATCCGAACGACGAGACGGACATGGGCCGCGAGTTGCGGCTGGTGCAGGAGTACTTCTTCGTCGCCGCGACCATCTCGGACATCATCCGCCGCTACGAGGTTTCGCATGATGACATCACGAAGCTGCCGGAGAAGGCGGTGTTGCAGCTCAACGACACGCACCCGGCGCTGGCGATCGCGGAACTGATGCGCATTTTCGTTGACGAGCGCCGACTGCCGTGGGAGGCGGCGTGGGAACTGACCCGCGCCCTATGCAACTATACGAACCACACTTTGCTGCCCGAGGCGCTGGAAGTCTGGCCCGTGAGCCTGATTGGTCGCGTGCTGCCGCGACACCTGCAAATCATCTTCGAGCTGAACCGCCGATTTCTGGAAGACGTGCAGAGATTGCGGCCGAACGAACCGGACCGCATCCAGCGCGTCTCGCTCATCCAGGAGACCCCGTTCAAGGCCGTTCGCATGGCCAACCTGGCGGTCATCGGCTCGACGAAGGTCAACGGCGTCTCCGCCCTGCACACCGACCTGTTGCGCCGGCGGCTGTTCGCCGACTTCGCCGAGCTGTGGCCCGACAAGTTCGTGAACTGCACGAACGGCATCACGCCGCGGCGCTGGCTGCTGGTCTGCAACCCGCGCCTGGCGCAGGCGATCACCAGGCGGATCGGCGAGGGTTGGCAGCGCGACCTGTCGCAGCTCCAGCGCCTGGCGGCCCTCGCCGACGACGCGGAGCTCCTGGCCGAGCTGCGCGCCGTGAAGGCGGCCAACAAGCAGGCGCTGGCGGCGTGGATTCAACGCCGGCTGGGCGTCGCGGTCGCGCCCGCTTCGCTGTTCGACGTGCACGTCAAGCGCCTGCACGAGTACAAGCGGCAGCTTCTGAACATCCTGCGCGTGGTGATCCGTTACCACGACTTGCTGGACAACCCGCGCCAGGACTGCGTGCCGCGGACGGTCTTGTTCGGCGCCAAGGCGGCGCCCGCGTACGGCCGCGCCAAGCTCATCATCAAGCTCATCAATGACGTGGCGGCCGTCATCAACGCCGACAAGCGCGTCAGCGACCGGCTCAGGGTCGTGTTCCTGCCGAACTACAACACGTCGCTGGCGGAGAAGATCATCCCCGCCGCGGACCTCTCGGAGCAGATATCGACCGCGGGCATGGAGGCGTCCGGCACGGGCAACATGAAGTTCGCGCTCAACGGCGCGCTGACAATCGGCACGCTCGACGGGGCGAACATTGAGATTCGCGAAGCGGTCGGCGCCGACAACTTCTTCGTCTTCGGGCTGACCGCCGAAGAGGTCGCTGCGCGCCGCTCTTCGCACAACCCGTGGGACGTGTACAACTCGAACGCGGCCGTGCGGCGGGCGCTGGACGACATCGGGCGCGGCGCGTTCAGCCCGCAGGACCCGCGGCGCTTCCTGCCGATCTTCGACTGGCTGATGCTGGAACGGGACCGATTCATGGTGCTCGCCGACATCGAGGACTACCTGGCGGCCCAGGCGCGCGTCGACGCCGCCTGGGCAGACTCGCGGGGCTGGTCGCGCGGCTCGCTGCTGAACATCGCGAACATGGGGCGGTTCTCCAGCGACCGGGCGGTGCGCGAATACGCGGACGGAATCTGGGACGCCGGCCCCGTCGTCGTCGGCTCGCGTCCCGAGCGCTCAGCGGCGCCGAAGCCCGCGCGCGAGCCCGCGCCCGCGCGCCGGCCGCGAACCAGCGCCGGCGGCCGGGCCCGCACGCCGTAGGTCCGGTCATCGGCCCGCCCGGCGCTGGCTTCGCCAGCCGCGTCCCATAGTCGCAGCGGTGGCGGCATGCGGCGGCATTCGAATCGGCGATTCCCGCGAAGGGTTGTGTTCGTCGATACTACTCCCGGACGGGGGGCTAACCTGCCCGATCAGCCTGTCGCTGCCCGCAAAGTTGAGCGCGCAAGCGGGCGCGCTCGCGTGCGGAAAGTCCGGCGGCGCTCGACGGGCCGGATATGATTACAGAGGTGCGGCCGCGGGGATGGGTTTCGTCCGCGCGTCGCCCCAGACGAGGCAAGGCGATGACCCGCGACGAGATTCGCGCCAAGTTCCCGATCACGCACAACTACAACTTCCAGAACCATGCTGCCGTTGCGCCCATCTCCGGGCCGGCGGCGGAGGCGATGATCGGCTACGCGACCGAGGTCTCGCGCTCCGCGTACCTCGAGGGCACGTACTACCGCGCCGTGGACCGCGTCCGCCAGGCCGCTGCTCGGCTCCTGAACGCGGACCCGGCCGAGATCACGTTCACCAAGAACACCTGTGAAGGGATCAACTACATCGCCAACGGCGTTCAGTGGGTCACGGGCGACAACGTGGTCTCGACGACCATGGAGTTTCCCGCCAACGTGTACCCGTGGATGGTGCTCCAGGGGCGCGGGGTGCACCTCAAGCGCGTGCCGGACGAGGACGGGCGCGTGCCGTTCGACCGGCTCGCATCGGCGATCGACAACCGCACGCGGGTCGTCGCGATCTCCGCCGTCCAGTGGTCGAACGGCTTTCGCGTGGACCTGACGCGGCTGGGCGAGCTGTGCAAGTCCAAGGGCGTGCTGCTGTTCGTGGATGCGATCCAGGCCCTCGGCGTGCATCCGATCGACGTGCGTGCCATGAACATCGATTTTCTCTCGGCGGGGGGACACAAGTGGCTCGTCTCGCCGGAGGGCATCGGCCTGTTCTACTGCAAGCGCGAACTCATCGGGCACATCAAGCCGACCGAACTCGGCTACATGTGCATGAAGCGCGGCTTCGAGTCGGAGGTCGTGGATTATCGGCCGGAACATCTGTTTGACGACGCCCGGCGTTTCGACAGCGGCGTACACAACCTGGCGGGGGTCTGCGCGCTGGGCGCCTCGCTGGACCTGCTGCTCGCGGTCGGCATCGACGAGATCCAGGTCCGCATCAAGACGCTGACGGACATCCTGGTCGAGGGGCTGCGCAGCAAGCGCTGGAAGATCCACAGCCCGCGGACGGCGACGGAGTGGAGCGCGATCGTCGCGTTTTCCTCGGACAAGCACGACGTCGACGCGCTCAGGAAGCACTTGCGCGCCGAATTCAAGATCGTCGTTGCCACGCGGCTCGGGCGGCTGCGCGCCAGCCCGCACTTCTACAACACGCCGGACGAGATGCGCCAGCTCGTGGAAGCGGTTCCACAAGCCTGAGGGCGCTTCCGATCCCAATCCGCTTGCGCCGGCGCAACGGCGATCAACGTGCTGACAGGGCACTCCCGATTCATCCGCTTGTGTCGAGGAGCGCCCGGGATTCCCCCGAAAGACCGAGAATGTTGAGAGTGCGTAAGAATCGGATG
>JABRWC010000034.1:0-47453 GCA_039961675.1 Phycisphaerae bacterium | reverse complement strand
GGGCGGCGATATGTGTCCGCGGCCGATCTGGCGCAGGACGTCCGGCGATACCTGGCGGGTGAGCCGATCGAGGCCCGGTCGCCGGGGCGATGGCTGCGACTGACGCGCTGGATCGGACGCCGGCCGCTCGTGGCAACGGCTGCGGCGAGCGCGCTGATGCTCGCGCTCACCGTGGCAGGCTCGAATGCCTTCGTCTGGTGGTACCTGCTCCGGCCCGACGCGATCGAGCTGGATGCGGACCAGCGCGAGGCGCGGCTGATCGCGCTCAGTGGGAAGCCGATTCACACCTGGCGGGCCCCGGGCAATGGCCGAATCGCATCGGCTCAGATGAGCTCGCGACCGGCTGAATTCGGCGGCGGGACGATCGCGTTACTCATGTTCAATACCGATGAAGACGGTACAACCGGCGGGGCGCTGCGCGCGTACGACGTTGAGAACCCGGCGAAGCCGATCTGGTCGCGCCGGCTTGAAGAGAATGAGGTTCCGGATACGCTGCGCCTCGAGCGCAACGTGCATGCCAGCTCTTTCCATTATAGGCCGCTTGGAATCGAGGACATCTTTCCGGGCGCCGCTTCGCCCGGGCATGAGATCATCGTCACCGTCCAAGGAATGCCGCTCTCGGCGAATGTGATCCGTATCCACAACCTGAATGGAGACCTGCTGTACCAAATCTGGCAAGACGGCGGCGTTCACCAGGTTTACTGGATGAAAGACGCCGGATTGCTGGTGTGTCTCGGCGCCAACGGCGTGGCGTATTGGGAACACCGCGGTCAGCGAAGCAGCCGGAGGTGTCCAAATGATCATCCGCAGGTCGTGTTCGCGATTCGCCCGAAACTGGGCTTCATCACAGACGATTGCCTGCGCGAAACGCCGCGCGCCGGTGACGATGCCGATCCGCTGCATCCTGAATGGTGCTACTGTATCTGGCCGCCGGACTTTCACGATTGGATCGAGCCCGGCGATTCGCTCTCGGTCATGCTCGAAGATCCCGCCATCGGCGAACGGGGTCGAGTAGTCGGTATAGGTATTAACGTGAACGAAGTTCACAAATTGGGAATTTCATGGATGCTCGACGAGCATGGCCAGCTCGTACCCGGCGGACGGGTAGTAGGCGGCAATCCTGCCGCTGCGGGGGATGAGCTGCCCGACCTCTCGATGTTCGACCTTCGCCCCCTTCCGCCGATCATCGGCTACGAGGACGATCCGCCGTGCCTCACGCCGCCGGAGTTCTGGAACAATCGGCCCCACTCGCCGTGAATCCGCTCCCGCGTCGATGACGTTGACCGCGGCTGAGAGCGCGCGGCAGCGCCCAGCGCCGATCCGCGCCGCGTCGGGTCACTCTTTTCCACCCGGAACACGGGGCGCCTGCGTTTGTGCAAACTCCGTCTCGCCCGTCACGACCTGCGTGCGGCTGCCGGTGCGCACGCGCAGGCCCGCCCAACGAAGCCGCTCGAAGTCCCGCGTGCGCTCCGCCTGTGTCAGGCACACGAAGAGATCCGGGCGGAGCGCGCCCTCGAACTCCTTCTTTCCGCCGACAAGCAGCGCCACGGGCTCGTCCCAGTTGATCATCCCGTCGCCGAACCACACCGTCAGCTCGCGGACCTTGTTGCGCCGCACGCGCAGCGTCTGGCCGCTGATCTCGCCCTCCAGCTCTCCGAGCAGTCGGCGGAACGCGCGCACGCTGGCGTTGCGGACGTGCTGGTCGTCCCAGTCGTGCTCGCCCGGCTGAAACTCCAGCACGGGCGGACGGTCGGTCCACTGCGGGCCGGTCCACTCGTGGCCTTCGAGCCAGTACGCGCTGGCCTGGCCGATGTGACGGAACGCGTGCGCTACGCGCGCCGGGAAATGCACACGCCGCGCGGCGAGCAGTCGATCCAACTCGGCCGCGGGCGGAGCGATGTCCGCGTGGCCCTTCCCTTCCAATTCGACAGGGGTCAGCGGCAGCCCCAGGTCGCGGGCCACATTCACCAACTTGCCGTTCAGCCCCGCGATGCCGCCGTGGGCGCTCCGCGCGCCCGCGCTGTCCAAGCGATCGTCCTTCCCCCAGACGGCGAGAATCGGGAGCTGGCGGGCGTTCGGCAGAAACTGGTCCCACAAACCGTCGATCTGCTCCAGCAGAAACGTGCCCGCAATCGGCATCGCGCCCGCGAACTCGTCGGCGTAGAGCATGGCCAGAGTCCAGCTCGCGTGCCCGCCGCGGGAGTATCCGGTCAGATAGACGCGGTCGCTGTCGATGTGCGCGAAGCGCTTGATGGCGAGCAAGGCTGCGGGGTGCTCGCCGGTCGGGGGCCAGCGTGCCTGGTGGATGACGACGTCCTCGTAGCCGGTCGGCGCGGCGACGACGTATTGCTCGACGCGCTCGCCGAGCAGGCGCTCGACGTAGCCGATGATCGAATCACCGTCGCCGGACGTGCCGTGAAGCGTGTAGATAAGCGGGTAGGGTTGCCCGGCGTCGTAGCCGGAGGGGATGCGAACGCGCACGCTGCGCGCCGCCCCGCCGCCGAGCGGCACGGAAAGCGAGTGCACGCCTGCCGCGATCGGCTCGAACAGCCCCGCGGCGTGGAGCCAGCGGCGGATGCTTGCGCGGTCGTACGCGGGGTCGGTCTCAATTCGCCGTGCGGCCTCGCGGCGCTGCTCCGCGGAAGCGGCGGCGAAGAAGTCCCGCAGCCCGGCGAGGATCGCGGGCTCGTCCGGCCGCGCGGCGGAGGAGCAGGCGAGGATCCCGATTATTGCCGCGCGGAGTTTCATCGCGCGTCTCCTGCCGCAGGCGGTGCAGCCGTTGGGGGACCGGTCTCCGACCGGTCTATTTCAGCTGCGCATCGGAGTCGAAGGTCCGATGCTACAAAGCGTTGAGACCTCGCATTCAGCCGTAGATCCTGACGGACAGCCGCCGCCGTCGTGCCCGCGCGCCACCATTCACGCCTACAGCGTCGCTCGGCCGTCTGGAGCAGGCGCATTCAGCAGTTTCCGCCAGTGTGCGAACCGCTTTTCGAAGTCCGCGCGCAGCTCCGCCGACTGCCCGGCGCCGTCGTAGCCGCGCTCGTCCATCACCAGCGCCTCGAACCAGTCCACCATCAGCTTCCAGTCGTCGAGGCTTACGTACTCCGGCGCCAGCCGCTTGCGGTCCGCGTCCATGTTGTGGTAGTTGCCGAGTGCCAGGCACACGCCCGTCACGTCGTACCCGTACGCCGCGTACGCGGTTGATTCGCACGTCCCCCCGTCCATGAGCTTGCGCTGAAACCGGAACGTCTTACGCCGCCTCGCGAGCCGCACTGCCACCGACTGGCAGAACGCGGTCAATTCCGGCGTGAAGACGCTGACCTTGTCGCCCACGCGCAGCACCGGGCCGTCTCCAATGCCCGCCCCGGCCCTGGCGCTGCTGGCCTCGATCGCGACGATGGGAAGCTTTCGGGGAATCGTGCCGTCGCGCGCGGCCGCGATCGCGCCGACAAACCCGACTTCCTCGGCGCGCGTGAAGAGACAATAAACTTCAGCCCGCGCGCACTTGCGGCTCAGCCGCTCCAGCAGCGCCAGCATGGCGGCGCACCCGATGATGTCGTCACAGCCGCGCGCGTGGACCCGGCCGCCGCGAAGCACCGGGTCGGGGAAATCCCACATGCCCGGCGCGCCGCTCTCGACCGGACCAGCCACCTTGACAATCGCCTCCTCCGGTATGCGCACCTTCTGGATCAGCCGGTACACGTCTTTCGCCTTGGTGATCTCCTGCACGCGCCCACGGACCCAGCGCCCCCCGCTCCAGAAGCGCACGCCGCTGCGCCGAATGAACTCGACGTACACGCCGCCGCGGAACTCAGCCAGCAGCGTCCGCGGCGCGATCATGCGCTTTGCGACAAAACCAGGATGATCGGTATGGGCGCTGAAGAGCAGCGGGCGGGCCTTGCCCGGCGCGTGTCGGTAGCGCGCCAGGAGGTTGCCGTGCCGATCGGCCGAAAGCGAGACACCGGGCATCCCTGCGCACAGGCGGCGCACGTAGTCGAGCACGGCGCGCTCGACGAACGGCGCCGTCGGCAGGCTGAGCAGGTCGTTCAGAATCTTGGGCAGCGCCATTCGAATCTCCGTTGGGGGGCCGCGGGTGCGTCCGCGGCGGGCATGGTATCCGCGCGGGTCGAGATCGGCGATGAGCCGCCCCGGTCGGGATGCCGAAGGCTAGCCGGCGTCATTCGCCGGCCCGCGGTCGAGCGTCGTTCGAACTTATCAGGCGCTTCAGGAATTTGAAATGCACGCCGCAGGTCGTTCGTCTATAAGCAACGACATGGCTAGCGTGACCCTCGACGTCGAGGCGCTGCGAACGCTGGTGAGCGAGGCGCAGAGCGGAAGCCGGCTTGCCGCCGACCGTCTGGTGCGTGAGCACGACGGCTGGGTCCGCAGCGTCATCTACGGCGTGGTCGGCCAGCCGGACCTGGTGGACGACATCGCTCAGCAGGTCTGGGCGCAGGTGTGGGAGCGGCTGGGTTCGTTGCAGGACCCGGATCGGCTGCGCTCTTGGCTGTACTCGGTGGCCCGGAACGCGGCGATCGACGCCGGCCAAGCTCACAAACGCCGCCGCGGCGCCGCGCTGGACACGGTGGCCGAAGGGCTGAACGACTGGCGCGTTCCCACGCCGGCGCGTCTGGCCGCCGGCGACGAGACGCACGAATTGCTGCTCCGGGCGATCCAGGCCCTGCCTGTGATCTATCGCGAGCCGTTCGTGCTGCGACACCTGGAGGACTGGACGTACGCGGAGATCGGCGCGTTGCTGGGCCTGCCGATTGAGACCGTGGAAACACGACTGGTTCGGGCCCGGCGGCTGTTGCGGGAGATGTTGAAGGACAAGGTGGAGTCATGACCGATTCGCACGATCGCCTGGAAATCCTGATCTCGCGTTGCCTGGACGGCGAAGCGTCGCTCCAGGACCGCCGCGAGCTGAACAGCCGGCTGCGCCGCGACAGCGCCGCCGAGGCGCTGTTCGAGGAGACGCGGGCGCTGGACCGCGAGATCGGCCGTGCTCTGCGGCGGGCGATGGGGCGGCAGGCGGCACGCCCGCGCACGCTCTCGCTCGCGTCGCGCGTGAGCCGCTACGGCGCGATCGGCGTGGCGGCGGCGCTGGCGCTTATGGCCTGGATGCGGCCGTCCGCGCCTGCGCCGGGATCGGCCGTGAATCATCATCAGCCTCAAATGGCGTCGTGGTTCGCCCCGCCGCCGACGTGGGCGGACACGCTGAGCGACGCGCCGTCGTTCTACGAGCGGCCGCAGGTTCGGATCGGCGACGCGGACCGCGACTGGATCGTGGTCCCGGGCGATCGCGAGAATGAGTTTCTGGTGGTAGAGGTGAAACGCGTGCACACGCGCGCGATTCGCCTGCACGAGGATTTTTGAGAGCAGTCCAATGAACCCCCTGCTAATCCCGATCAGTCTGGCTGGTTTGGCGTTGTGCGGCGCCGTCGCCGGCGGCCCGGAATGCGTAAGCGCTGCCGCGGTGGCTGGCTCGGGCGGCGGCGAAGCGGCGCTGGCGGCGGCGATGTCCCCGGTGCGGGATGCTCCGGCGACCAAGGCGGAGGCGTCCGCCGTCGAAGCCAAAGTGTGGCTCGGCGTGCGCGTCACCCCGATCCCGGAGCCGCTGGCGGCCCACCTGGACCGCTCCGGCCTGATGGTGGCGAACGTGGTGGTGGACAGCCCCGCGGACCGCGCCGGGCTTGAGCGCTACGACGTGATCGTCTCCCTGGGCGCACGTGAAGTGAAGGACCTCGAGACGCTCACTGCGGCTCTGAATGACGTCGGCGAGGGCAAGGAGGCGGCACTGACCATCATCCGCGGCGGCCGCGAACGGGCGCTCAGCGTGCGCCCCGAGGCTCGGCCGACGAGCGAGGACGTCGAGTTCAAGTACGATGAGCCTGCGCCGGAGTCCAGCGACGCGTTCGAGCGCTACTTCGGCCACCGCCTGTTCCGCGATCCGCACGGCAACTGGATGTTCGAGCCGCTCGGCCGCCTGCGTGATCTGCCGGACGACGTGCAGAAGCACCTGGATGACATCGGCGGCCCGGCGTGGGAGAAGTGGATCGACAAGTGGAAGTCGATCCAGATCGACCCGTTCCGCATGCACCTGTACACCGACCCGGACGACAAGGATTTGCGCTGGTTCTTCAAGTTCGACGATTCGGACGACGCCCAGGCGCAGGTGGACGTCCGCATCGAGCGCAAGAGCGACGGTCAGACGCTGGTCGTCGATCGCGCCGCGGACGGGCGCGTTACGGTGCAGCGTACCGACGCAGACGGGAACACCACCAGCACGACGTACGAGAGCGTCGAGGAACTGGCCGAGAAAGACCCGGAGGCTCACAAGCTCCTGCGGCGTCACGCGCTTACGCCGGGACACTCGATGTTTATGATGACCCCCAGCTTCGACGACCTGCCCAAGCTCCAGCGCGAGTTTCAGACCAAGATCCGTGACCTGCTGGATAAGTCGAAGGACCTCGAACGCCGCGCCATCGAGCAGTCGCAGCGCGCAGTGGACCGCGTTCGCCGGCACGTTCGCTCGCACACGTCTGCCAGCGCCGACGGGACGAAAAGCGAATCCACTTCAATCACAATTGACGACGGCCGGATCAAGATCGTAATCACCAAGGACGGCGACACGAAGACGTACGAGTTCGAAAGCGAGCAGCAGCTTCGCGAGGGCGAGCCCGAGCTGTACGAGCGGTTCAAAGATCTGTTCGAAGACGGCGACGACGGACGCACGGACGCGAACGACGGGTTCTCCCGCATCGGGTAGCCGCCGAGCGGCGCCCCGGCCGGTTCGCTGCGAATTCGGCAATCGTCAACACCGACCCCACGTCACCGCGCGGGGTCGCGTGTTGTTTTGCGCAGCGGCGACGCGATTCCCCGTCGTCCCGTCCTGTCACGTCCGATAGTCTGTTCCCTCGCGTTCTGGCCTCGCCGAAGTGTGTGATTTCGCGCGCTTCCTGCGCGGAATTCCCCACCTCACACGCTAGGATACGGGGGATTCTGAACGTAGAGGTGGGCTTCGTCTGGCATGCCGATTGCCGGAGACCTGCGACGGGTAGCTGAGCCGGGGCTGCTATCTGGTGCGCGCCGCTGGTTGAACCTGGCGCGCGGCATTTTCGCATGTCTTTGGGCGCGCCGCTTCTCGGCGGGTTTCCGGCGGCGACTGGCGTCAACATCGTAGCCCGCCAGGGAGGGACAAATGTCACACTGCATTCGTCATGCGTCGCGTAATCCGTGCGCGCTTGCGGTCGGTCTGGCAATCATTGCGATGGCGAGCGCGACTGCGAGCGGACGCAATCCGTATCGCAACAACTTCTTCAGTGCGTACCCGCAGGCCGTCGGTTCGCGTCTCGACGACCTGCCCAGCAACGCGGATCACTGTGGGGTGTGTCACTTCGACTTTGACGGCGGCGGCCCACGAAACCCCTACGGTCTGGCGGTCGAGGCCACGGACCGCAGCGTCGCGGCGATCCTGGGCTTGGGAGGGAATGACTCGGATGCCGACGGCGCGACGAACGTGACGGAGATCCTGGACCCCGGCGCCGAGTACGACAACACGCCGACGTTCCCCGGCCTGCATGCCGGGAACGTCTCGCAGGTGTCGCACGTGGCGCTGGCGGAGATTCAGGATTACCTGACGCCGCGCGGCGGGTTCGACATCGATCCGCCGGTCGTCGATGTCGTCTATCCCGACGGAGGCGAGTCCCTGGGCAGCAGCACGCAGCAGACGATCCAATGGACCATATTGGACGCGAGCGCGATCATCACGGTGGACGTGTACGTGTCGTTCGACGGCGGCGCGACGTACAGCCCGCTGGCGCTGGGGATGGCGAATACCGGCTCGCTGGACTGGTTCGTGCATAACCGCCCCGCGACGCAGGCGCGAATCCGCATCGACGCGATGGACGAGTGGGGTAACCTCGGCAGCGGTTGGAGCGCCGACTTCTTCACGATCTTCTCCTCGGCGGTCGGGCGCGTGCCGACCACGCTGCGCGATTTCGACATGCCGGGGTCGCAGCCGATCGAATCGGGCACCATTCTGGAGCCGACCGACTGCATTTCCTGCCACAGCACGTACGGTCAGACGGAGGTCGAGCCGTACTTCAACTGGGAAGGCGGGATGATGGCGCACGCGTCCATCGACCCGCTGTTCCTGGCGGCGCTCGAAATCGCCAACGCGGACGCGCCCGAATCCGGCGACTTGTGCCTGCGTTGCCACGACAACCGCGGCTGGCTCGGCGGACGGTCGACGCCGACCGACGGCTCGCAGATGCTGCCGTCGGACAAGATCGGCGTGAGCTGCGACCTGTGCCACCGGCTGGTCGATCCGATCTACGAGCCGGGCGTCAGCCCCGGGGATGACGAGGCGATTCTCGCCGCGCTGGCTGAAGTCCCGGAGCAACCGGCGCTCGGCCAGTACGTGATTGATCCCCACGGCACGCGCCGAGGACCGTTCGACGACCCGATGGCGCCGCACTCGTTCCTGTACTCGCCGTTCCACCGCGAATCCGCACTGTGCGGCACATGCCACGACGTGAGCAATCCGGTCTTTGTACGCCAGCCCGACGGCAGCTACCTGCCGAACGCGTTCGACGAGCCGGCGGCGGACTTCCACTCGGATTACGTCGGCCCTGTGGAACGCACGTACAGCGAGTGGTTCTATAGCGCGTTCAACACGCCGCAGGGCGTGTACGCGCCAGAATTCGGCGGCAACCGCACGTACGTTGCCTCCTGTCAGGATTGCCACATGCGTGCGGTGACCGGGCAGGGCTGCAACCTCCCGAACGCGCCGGTGCGCGACGACCTGCCGCTGCACGATCTGACCGGCGGCAGCACGTGGATGCCGACGATCCTGCCGCTGATTAACCCGGACATCAACGTCGCGGCGCTCGAGGCCGGAATCCTGCGGGCCCTGCGCATGCTGGAACTGGCAGCCGACCTCAAAGCCTGGAAGGCCGGCGATCAGCTCGCGGTGAAGGTCATCAACAACACCGGGCACAAACTGCCGACCGGATACCCCGAGGGCCGACGAATCTGGCTGAACGTGAAGTTCTTCGACCGCGCAGGCCAGCTTCTCAGCGAATCCGGCCGGTATGACTTCAACACCGCCGAGTTGTTCGACGACGCCGAGCTGAAGATCTATGAGATCATCCCGGTGATCGGCGCGGACATCGCCCCGGTCGTCGGGCTGCCCGCGGGCACCGAGTTCCACTTCGTGCTCAACAACGAGATTGCCAAGGACAACCGCATTCCGCCGCTGGGCTTCACGAACGCCGCATACGAGAGCTTCGGCGGCGCGCCGGTGGGTGCGAGCTACGCGGACGGCCAGAACTGGGACGTGACGCACTACACGATCCCCGCGGGCGCGGCGCGCGCGGACGTCACGCTGTACTACCAGTCGGTCAGCCGCGAGTTCGCAGAGTTTCTGCGCGACAACAGCAGCCCGGGCGGCGCGGGGCAGACCTTCTACACGCTGTGGAACGACAACGGGAAATGTCCGCCGGAGATCATGGCGTCCGTCACCGTGCCGTTTCCTGCGCGCGTGAATCCGTCGGGAGTCAGCCCGGGCGGCGCGCAGTCGCAGGCGGAGCCGCAGCCGGTCGGTCCGTGACGCTCCGGCGGCGGCAGGGATCAGCGCCGTTCGCTTCGCGGTGTCGCCATGACGCAGACCACGGGCCGTGCAAGGCGGAGCGTTCGCACCGTTGCGGCGGCGCGACGCGCGCATGCCGCAGGCGTGCAGCGCCCGGCGCGGGTGCCCGCGGCGCGGTTTGAGGCAGCGCGCGACCGGTTGCTGTTCGAGCACAACCTCGCGGGCGTGTACTGCACCACCGTTGGCGGGCGGATTCTCGCCTGCAACGAGTCCTTCGCGGAGATGCTTGGCTACCACTCACCCGCGGAGCTGACCGCCCGGAACGCGTCCGAGCTCTACCTCAGGAAGGGCGACCGCCGGGAGTTCCTGCGGCGTCTGCGCGAGGCCGGCACGCTGAAGAACGCCGAGCTGCAACTGCGCCGCAAGGACGGGACGCCGATTGAGATTCTCGAGAACGTCCAGATCACCGCGGACGAGCGCGGGCGTTTCAATATCATCCAGGGAACGGCGATCGACATCACCCAGCGGAAGCGCGTGGAGGCCGCGCTGCGTGAGAGCGAGGAGCGTCAGCGTCTGGCGGCAGAGCGCCTGCGCCGCCTGGCCCGGCACCTGCAAACGGTGCGCGAGGAGGAGCGCGGGCGCATCGCGCGCGAGCTGCACGACGAACTCGGGCAGGCCCTAACCGCGCTGAACATGGAGCTGCACTGGGTCAAGGACAGACTCAGTGACGACATCGCCGCGGTCCGGGCACGGATCGAGTCGATGTGCGAGTTGCTCCGCTCGACTCTGAGCTCCCTGCGCGCGATCTGCGCGGACCTGCGGCCGGCGGTGCTCGATGATTTCGGGCTGATCGCCGCCATGGAATGGCAGGCGCGCGAGTTTCAGCAGCGTACGCAGATCGCATGCCGGCTGCGGCGTCCCGCCAGGCTCCCCGCTCTGCCGAACGAACAGGCGACGGCGATCTTCCGCATACTCCAGGAGAGCCTCACGAACGTCGCGCGACACGCGCGGGCGCGGCACGTACGCCTGGCGCTAACGGCGTCGAGTGGGCGCGTCCAGCTCGAGGTTCGGGATGACGGCATCGGAATCGGCGCGGCGGAGGTGTCGGGCCCGCACGCCATGGGCCTGGCCGGAATGCGCGAACGGGCGGCCCGCTGGGGCGGGCGGCTGCGGGTCTCCGGTCGGCCGGGCTCCGGAACGCGCGTGGTTGTGACGATGCCGGTGGCGCCGGCTATCGGCGGGCGGCGAGAATGACTCGAGTCCTCATCGTAGACGACCACGCGATCATGCGCGAGGGCATCAAGCGCGTCCTGAGCGAGACTCCGGGGATGCGCGTGGTGGCCGAGGCCGGGACCGCGCAGGAGGCGCTGGCGCGGCTCCACGCAATCGACGTCGACGTCGTCGTTCTGGACCTGGCGCTGCCGGACGTCAGCGGGCTGGACCTGCTTCAGCGCGTTCGCGCCCTGCACCCTGCACTCGGCATTCTGGTGCTCAGCATGCATTCGGAGGAAGAGTACGGCGTGCGTGCGCTCAGCGCCGGTGCGTCGGGCTTCCTCAACAAGGCCAGTCCGCCCAGCGAGCTGATCCGCGCAGTCCGCCTGGTGGCCGGCGGCCAGAAGTACGTAGGTTCGGTGACGGCCCAGCGGCTGGCCGAGCACGTGGATCGCTCGGCAAGGCGACGGCGACACGACAAGCTCTCGGACCGTGAGTTTCAGGTGCTGTGCCTGGTCGCCGACGGGAAGTCCTCCACCGACATCGCCCGGCAGCTCGGACTGAGCGTGAAAACGGTCAGCACGTTCCGTTCGCGCATCCTGGAGAAGCTGGAGCTGCGAAGCACCGCGGAGATGACGCGCTACGCGATCGCCCACGGCCTGGTGCATTAGCCGCGGCATTCCTTCCACATTGCACCCGACGCACGCTCGCCGCCGCTTCCATGTCGGATACGTCGGATGGCCGGTCCGCCTGCGCTGACGCCGGTCGCAGGACAATTCCGGAGGATCCGCGCGGCGCATTCCGATTGTAGCGCGGGTCAGGCGCGCACTACGATCGCCGCGAAATCAGCGCGTGCGGTTCGCCTGCCCCATGGGAGCTCGGCTCGGGCAGCGACGGCACGCGCGCCGCGGACCGCGGCTGCCGCTGCCAGCCGTTGCGGCACCCCCGGCCAAGCGCGACTGGCGAAGCGCGGCGGACGCGCTCGCGGACGGGCCGCGGTTCGCGGATGGGTAACCACATCTTTCGCAGGAGGCCACCGTCATGTCCGGCGCAGCCCAAGGTCAATACGCGCGTTCGCATCCGATGGCGCTCGTGCCCGTCGTGACGCTGCTTGCCGGCGCCGCGGCGGCGGACGTTCTCGATCCGCTCGCGATTCCCAAGTATGTCGAGCCGCTGGTGATCCCGCCGCCGATGCCGGTCACGGCGGTGCTCCACGAGCGCGGACGCCCGATCGACTACTACGAGATCGCCGTACGCCAGTTTCACCAGCAGATTCTCCCCACCGGCATGCCGGCGACGACGGTCTGGAGCTACGGCTCCGTGAACCAACCGAGCACGTTCAACTACCCGGCGTTCACCATCGAGGCGCGCTATCGCCGCCCGGTCCGCGTGAAGTGGATCAATGACCTCGTCGACGAATCCGGCAACTTCCTGCCGCACCTGCTGCCGGTGGACCAGACGCTCCACTGGGCGAATCCCCCGGGGCCGCTGCCGGACAGCCGCGGGTACGACCCGCTCCCATACCTCGGTCCGGTGCCGATCGTGACGCATGTTCACGGGGCGCACACGACCGACGACAGCGACGGATTCACAGAGGCCTGGTACTTGCCGAATGCGAACAACACGGCGGGCTACATCCAGACCGGCTCGTGGTACGAGACGTTCCGAACGCAGTTCTTTGCCAACTTCGGCGTGGAGTGGTCGCCCGGGAGCGCGACATTTCAGTATCCCAATGACCAGCGCGCCGGCACATTGTGGTATCACGATCACACGCTGGGGATGACGCGCCTGAACGTCTACGCGGGACCCGCCGGTTTCTACATTCTCCGCGGCGGGCCGGGCGATCGCCGCGGAAACGCGCTCCCGGGGCCGGCGCCGCGCGCGGGCGACCCGCCCGGAACGAAGTATTTCGAAATCCCGCTCGCGATCCAGGATCGCTCGTTCCACGAGGACGGCGCGCTTTTCTATCCCGGCAGCCGCGCCTTCTTCGACGGGTTCGAGGGGCCGTATATCCCGGACAGCGACATCTCGCCGATCTGGAACCCCGAGGTGTTCTCGAACACGATCGTCGTCAACGGCCGCACCTGGCCCTACCTCGAAGTGGAGCCGCGGCGCTATCGGTTCCGTTTCCTGAACGGCTGCAACTCGCGCTTCCTCATTCTGCGCCTGGTCGCGGGCGATCCGGCGGTGCGCCCGGCGGCGTCGGCGTTGCCGTTCTGGCAAGTCGGCGCGGAAGGTGGGTTCCTGCCGATGCCGGCACAGCTCGATACGCTGCTGATGGCCCCGGCGGAGCGCGCCGATTGCATTGTCGACTTCACCGGGTTGCCCGTCGGCGCGGAGCTGCACCTGATCAACGAGGGCCCCGATGAGCCGTTCGGCGGAGGCGTTGCGGGCATCGACTTTGAATACGCCGATCCGGATACGACCGGCCAGGTCATGCGCTTTACCGTCGTACCGCTGACCCGCCCGGACGTGAGCACGCCTCCCGAGCGACTCACGCTGCATCCGCTGCCGAGCTCGCCCCCGGCCGTGACCACCCGCAGGGTGTCGCTGAACGAGGAGGATTCGGCCGTGCTGCCGGACGTCGGTCCGCGCGCGGCGCTGCTCGGGGTGCTCGACGAGGACGGCATGCCGATGCCGATGATGTGGGACGACGCCATCTCAGAAACGCCGACGGCCGGCGACACCGAGACCTGGGAGATTCACAACTTCACGATGGACGCCCACCCCATCCACGTGCATCAGGTGATGTTCGAAGTTCTTGATCGCACACCGATGGGTGAGGAGATCGGTGGCGAAAAGACGCGTCCGCCCGAGCCGTGGGAGACGGGGCGGAAAGACACCGTCATCGCGTATCCGGACGAGATCACGCGCATCAAGGCCACGTTCGATCTGCCCGGGCTGTACGTGTGGCACTGCCACATCGTCGAGCACGAGGACAACGAGATGATGCGGCCGTACTTCGTGGGCCAGCCCATACCGAGGTAGTCGCATGGCGCCCCGCGCGCCGGCGGCTCCTCTACCGGCGCGCGGCGGCGTCAGCAGCGGGCAATCCGCGCCAGCCAGGCGCGCGCGCCGCCAGCGTGGATGTTGCTGTCGAACAGCGCCGCCTCGACCGACTCGACCCGCCAGCCGTAGCTGAACGCCGCCCGCAGCTCTGCCTGCGTCACCCGGCGCGGACCTTTCTCCGAGGTCTCGTGCTCGCTGAAGCACATCAGGATCAGCCGGCCGCCCGGGCGCAGCGCGGCACGCACACTCGCGGCGAAGCGCGGGCGATCGCCGTCGGAAAACGTGTGGAACAGGCCGCAGTCGATCACGGTGTCAAACGTGCGGCCGAGGCCGCCGAGTTCCAGTGCGTCGCCGACGACGAACTCGGCGACCAGGCCGCGCTGGGCGCATTTCTGCCGGGCGCGCTCGATCGCCGCCGGGACGAAGTCCACGCCGACGACGCGCAGGCCGCGTGCGGCGAGCATGAGCGCGTTTTCGCCGGTGCCGCAGCCGACGTCGAGCACGTCGCCCGCGATCTCGCCGGCGGCCGCCAGGCGCTCGAACACGGGCTGCGGCCGGCCGATTTCCCAGGGCGGCGTACCGTCGTAAATCTCGTGGAACAGGCGCTTTTCGACGCCTTCACTGCCGACCATATCTGGTGCTCCGGTCGAATCGGGGCTCGCGAGGCTTGGATTCCCCGCGCCCGTTCGGGTTCGTGTCTGACGCCGGGCCATCGCCGCGCCGTACGTGTCGGGCTCACCCGGGCGCTGATAATTCCGCTGCGACCGCGCCCATCATAATCTCGTGTGTCTGGCCTCGCTGATGCGATATCATTTCCCCTTTGTCCGCGGAGCCGCGCAGCCGCGCCGTCAAGGCGGGAAGCGGCGGCAATTGGCCCGCGGGACCGGCGGAGGAGAAAATCTCAGATGCTCGCGACCCGGCAAACGGCGGCTTTGTTGACAATCCTCTTCGCCGCGGCGCTGCACGCGCTCGGGCAGAACGTCACGGCCCCCGCGACTTCACAGTCCGGCGGCCCGCGGCTGAAGCTGGACAAGGAGAAGCTGGACTTTGGTACGCTCTGGTACGGCGAGCCGTGCGAGATGTCGCTCGGGCTTACGAACGTGGGTTCTGCGCCGCTGGAGATATCGGAGCTTAAGACCTCCTGCGGCTGTACCGCCGCCCGACTCGAGCGCACGACGCTCCAGCCGGGACAGACCGAGCAGGTGCGGATCACCTATGACACGAAAAAGGGCGTGCGCGACGTTTCCCAGAACGTCACGATCATCTCCAACGACGCGGCCCAGCGCGAGCGGCACGTTCCGATCGTGGGCACGGTCAAGAACGTGTACGACGGAAAGCCGAGCAATTACGTCGTGCTCGGCATGGTGCCGTTCGACCGCGTGACCGAGCGTTCCATCGAGCTTGAAGGGAGCATGGACGAAAAGGTCATGCTCAACGTCGGCAAGCTGCCCGACGACACGCCGTTCACCGTGCGGTTGGACCCGATCGAGGAGGGCCGTCGCTACCGGATGGTTGTGACGACGCGACCGCCGATGAAGATCGGCCCGATCAACGTCAAGGTTCCGCTCTCCACGACGAGCCTGCGCTTCCCGACGCTCACGATCTCCGTCAACGGCCAGGCGCTGGACCGCGTAGCGGTGGTCCCGGAGCAGATCGGCCTGGTCCCGCGCAATGACAAGCCCTCCCGCCGCATGGTGATGGTGAATCACCTCCCCGATTCGCCGCTCAACATCACCGGCGTCGAAAGTTCGCACCCGTCCGTGACGACGAGCATGGGGCCGAAGGCGTCGATGCCGCCGAACAGCGCATACGAGCAGCAGCAGATTTATGTGAACCTGCCGGCGTTCAACGACCTGCCGGATTCCGGCGTCGTGTTGCGAATCCTGACGGACGACCGCGATCCGCGTTTCCAGCAGTTCCAAGTGCGGATCCACAAGCAGAATGTCGCCCCGAAGGGCGCCGGCAAGCCGGGCTGAGCGGGCGCCGACACGCTTCCAGACCATCGCATGCCGACCGACGAAAAACGTGCGGCGCTCTTCGACCTCGACGGTGTGCTTACGGACACCGCCGAGCTGCATTATCAGAGTTGGCTCGCCATCGCCCGCGAGCTTGGCGTACCGTTCGATCGGCGGCGGAACGACGCGCTGCGCGGCGTAAGCCGGGAAACCAGCCTGGCGATCCTGCTCGGCCAGCGGCACGAGCGGTTTTCGCCGCAGCAGCGTGCCGAACTCCTGACCCGCAAGAACGACGATTACCTGCGCCGGGTTGCGCAAATGTCCCCCGCGGACCTGCACCCGGGCGCGCGGCCGCTGCTCGAATCGCTGCGCGCGCGGGGCGTCGCGCTGGCCGTCGCTTCGAGCAGTCGCAACGCCCTGTGCGTCTTGGAGCGACTTGCGATTATGGATTTGCTGGACGCCGTGGTGGACGGCAACGACGCGCCGCGGTCCAAGCCGGACCCGATGGTGTTCCTCCTGGCGGCGGAGCGGCTCGGCGCTGCGCCGCGGCGATGCGTGGTCATCGAAGATGCGGCCAGCGGCGTGGCGGCGGCGCGTTCCGCCGGGATGCGCGTCGTGGGCATCGGCCCCCCGGAGCGCGTTGGCGACGCGGACTGTGTCGTTCCAAGCGTCGCGAAGTTGACCATAGACGAACTGTTAAGCCTGCTTGCCTGAAGTGGGGCGCAACGGTGACGGCCGGTTGGACTCGTACGGCGAGCGCCTATAATCGCCGGCATGCGGCGTGCGGGAAAGTCCTCGCGTAGGTTGACGGTCGGTATGTGCGGCGTGGCAGTCCTTCTGTTATGCGCTTGCGACGGTGCCGCCCGGCAGCGCCGGCAGCTTCTCTCGCAATACCCGCTCGATCGCGCGCGGGCCGCGGTCCAACTCGCCGAGCTCGGGGACCATTCCGCGATCCACGCGCTGGTGAACCTGCTGGAGGACGATGACCGGGCCGTTCGCATGTACACGATCGTCGCCCTGAAGCGGCTTTGCGGCGAGGATCACGGCTACCACTATTACGATCCGCAGCCGCAGCGTGCCGCCGCGGTCGCGCGCTGGCGTGACGCCCTGCGCCGCGGTGCGGTAACGGCGCGGCGGGCTGACGCCGGCACCACGCCGCCGGCGACGCGGCCAAGCCCGATTCAGGCCGCTGCGGGCGTTCCGGCAGCGGAAGGTGAGACGGATGTGAGGGGGGACGGACGGCGATGAGGTCCCGGCAGTCGCTGGAACTGCACTTCACGAGCGATCCCTCGGAACTGCCACGGGTACGCGACGCGCTCACGGATTGGGCGCAGGTGTTCCAGTGGACGAAGGAGCGCGTGGCGGACATCGTGCTTGCGGTTGACGAAGCGCTGACGAATGTCATTCGCCACGGGTACGAGGGCAGACCGGGGCAGCCGATCGTCCTCCGCTGTGTTCCGGTGCAGGATGCCCAGCGCGGCCGCGGGGCGGAGATCGAAATTCGCGACTGGGGGCGCCAGGTGCCTCTGCAACAGATTTGCGGCCGCGACCTCGACGACCTGCGGCCCGGCGGCCTCGGCGTGCACCTGATCCGCAACCTGATGGACTGCGCCGAGTACAGTCACGCCGAGGGTGGCGGCATGCGGCTGCGGATGCGCATTTTCCACGATGCTCCCCGGCGCGGCTCGGAGCGGGGCGGGGCGACATGAACGAGGCGCAGCACCAGATGGAGGTCTCCGTCAGCGTGGACCGGACCGCGGCCGTGGTCCGCGTCCGCGGCGAGGTGGACCTGCGCTCATCGCCGGAGCTGCGCGAAAAGTTGCTCAATCTGCTCGAGCGCCCGTTGAAGCGCGTGATCATCGATCTGGCGCGGGTGGGCTACATCGACTCGTCCGGCGTCGGGACGCTGGTGGAGCTGAAGCGGCGCCTCGATCGCACCGACGGGCGCGTTGTGCTCGTCGCCCTGCAACCGCGCGTGCGGAGCGTTTTCGAGATCACGCGGCTGGATCACTTTTTCGCGATCGTCGACACGATCGACGAGGCCCACAAGGCATGAGCAGCTCGCCGCGCAGCGGGTCGCCCCGACGGCTGCGCCGCATCCCCGAGGCGATCGGCGCGGGGGTGCTCGGCGGCCTGGAGGCGCTCGCCAACGCGGTCCGCTACGTGGGCGGGCTTACCAGTCTGTTCGGCGGTGTGCTGGAGCGCGTCGGGGCGGCAGTCGCGCGGCGCTCGGCGCGGATTCGCGTCGCCGCCCTGGCCGAGCAGTGCTTCCGTTTCGGCATCCGCAGCCTGCCGATCGTCATGCTCGTGCAGGTGTTCATTGGCCTGATCCTGGTGCTCAACCTGGCGCCTACGCTGGAGTCCTACGGCCAGCTCGAGCGCGTCGCGGACGTCGTCGCGATCGCCATGCTGCGCGAGCTCGGCCCGCTCATTACGGCCGTGCTGCTCAGCGGCTTCGCCGGCGCGTCGATTGCGGCCGAACTCGGCACCATGGTCGAAGGGGAAGAGATCAAGGCCATGCGCGCCCACGCCCTGGACCCGGTGCGCTTCCTCGTCGCCCCGCGCATGATCGCCACCGCGTTCGTGATGATCGGCCTGACGGTCATTGCCGACATCTGCGGCGTGCTCGGCGGCCTGGGGACGGCCGTCTTCGTGCTCGACGTGCGGCCCGCGATTTACCTGGACCTGACGCGCAGCGCCGTGGGCGTGAGCGACTACGCTACTGGCCTGTTCAAGGGCTTCGTCTTCGGCGCGACGATCTCCGGCCTGGCGTGCTACGAGGGGCTGAACGTGCGCGGCGGCGCCGAAGGCGTCGGCCTGGCGACGACGACCACGGTCGTGAAGAGCATCGTTGCGCTGATCGCGATCGACTGCGTGTTCACCGCCGTCTTCTACGTCCTGGGGTGGTAGCATGCCGCTGGTCCTTGGAATCGACGAGGCGGGCTACGGGCCGGCGCTCGGACCGCTCGTCGTCGCGGGCGCCGCCTGGCGGGTGCCGCGCGGGGGGGCGAGGCTCTGCATTTGGGACGCGCTTCGCACAAGCGTCTGCCGCGCGCCCGAGCGCGGCGATTGGCGCTTCGCCGTCGCCGACTCGAAGACCCTCTATGACCGCAAGAAGGGGCTGCACACGCTGGAGCGGAGCGTGCTGGCGTTCGCCCACGCGGCCGGGCTGGAGTGTGGGACGCTGGCCGAGCTGCTGAAATCGACCACCGGCGCCGCCGCGATGGCCGGTGACGAACCCTGGTATCGGCAGCTCGGTCAAGAACTTCCGATCGACCGGTTGCGCTCGAAGGCCGATGGGGCCACGGAACGGCTCAAACGCGGCATGCAGGAGGTGGGCGTCGCGTGCGTCGGCATGCTGGCCGAGGTCGTCAGCGAGCAGGCGTTCAATCGTCGCGTCCGGGTGACGCGAAACAAGGCCGCAGTTGTCCAGGAGCAGGTACTGCGGCTGATCGTCCGCGCCGCAAGCCTTGCGGGCGACGACGACCTCGTCATTCGCGTCGATCGCCTGGGAGGCCGGACGGACTACCGCGAGCTCCTGTCCACCGCGTTCCCCGAACGCTCGCTGCGCATCGTCGAAGTCTCGCCGGAACGCAGCCGGTACAGGCTGGTCGGCCGGTCGAACCGCTGGTTTGTCGAATTTGCCGTTGGGGCCGAAGACCTGCATTTGCCCGTGGCGTTGGCGAGCATGCTGGCAAAGTACCTGCGCGAATTGCTCATGGAGCGTTTCAACGCCTACTGGCGTGCGCTGCTCCCGGCGCTTCGCCCGACGGCCGGCTACCACACCGACGCCGAGCGCTTCCTGGTTGACATCCGACCCGTGTCGGCGCGGGCGGGATTGCCAATCGACCAATTCGTCCGCGCGGTCTGACGGTTTCACGCTGCATCCCGTCTCGCGTGGGCCGGTACCGGGGATCAGCCCTGCGGCTGGAACACACTTCACGTTCTTGCCCGCGGAATGGCCAAGCGGGATTTAGCATTATCGGTCCATGCTAGTAGTTTCCTTCTGACCAAGAAACCAGCGCAAATTTGATTTCTGAAATTCATCTTGAAATTCTCCCAGAGAACCGGTAGTCTCGGCGTTCGTGTCCGAGGCGCAGACAATCAAGCTCGATGCGGCACGAACCGCGGACTTCGAGAAGTCCGTCCGCGAAGCGATGGGCTGCATTCAGGCGGTCTACACGGCGGCCATCGAAGCCGTCTGCGGTGGCGCGCCGCGCGCCCAGGATGTCGGGGAGCGCTTCGGCATTCACCGCAAGCTGGCTTGGCAGGTATGGAACGTCGCCTACGCGCGCGAGCCGGCCGCGGGTGTGCGGTTCATGCCGAGCGTGCGGGGGATCGAGCTTTGGCACGACGCCGCCGTGAAGTGCGGCTTGGCGCGCGACCTGCTGGATCGACTGCTCGAGACAGCGACTCTATTCGATCGTCTGGTGCAGACGCACGCCCGGGATCGAGAGATGCTTGAATTGCTGGTCGAGGCGTGCGATCCGGTTGCGGACGAAAGCGCCGAGCTTCGCTGGCGCAAGCAGGCGTTCACGGGCAACTGCTTCGTGTGGGGCGTCCGCGCCAAGGTGATGCTGGCATGCGCGTTCCTTCATCCGGCCCGGCGGGCCGGCTTTTTCGACATGGTCCGCGTCCAGGGACTGATCGGTTTGGTGCGGACACGGCCGAACGTCCGCTGGCCGTTCGCCCAGTCCGTAATTCGCATGGACAGTGGAGAGGAGCGCCGGCCGCAGCGCGAGCCGCTCATGGCGAGCGCCGACGGGCCGATGGCGGTTCCGCTCATGGATCGCTTCTGCTCCAGGCCGCTGCCGCCGGTGCAACGCCGCATTGGGGAGCTGGGTCTGCTGGAGGACGAGCTGCTGCCCGGCCCGGTCGGACAGACCGGGGAGTGCACGGTGATCACGGGCGAGTTGCTGCGCGAGGTCGCTCCGGCGTACAGCCCGACGGGCGAAATGGCGATGTTCGGCACCGGCGTGCGGACGCCGGGGGAGTTGCTGATCTGTGACCAGTTCGTGCACCGCGACCTTTTCGCCGGCGTGACCCGCGAGCTGCACGTGTACAGCGAACTGGTCTCGCCGGTCTCGCGCGACGAGCGCGACCGCTTGCCGGTCTCGGAGCGCCTGCTGCACCTCGGCCGCGGACTGACGCGGGTGCGCACGGCGGACGTGCCGCAGTACGGCGAGCTTCTGGAATTCGTCTTTGAGCGCACGGGCTGGAACGCGGATGAGTTCGACGTGTTCCGCGCAAGACTGCGCTACCCGCCGATCCCGGTGTCGGTGATGGTTCGGCACGAGATGCCCGCACCGCCGCCGGGTCTGGACTTGGCGTGAATCCGATCGGGTGTCTGTCGCGTGAAGTGTGTTCGAGTCTCAACGGGGAAACGGAGAAGGAGAACGCTGTGCGAAGATTCGTTATGACTGTGATGGGCCTGGCGGCACTCGGAGCGCCCTCCGCCCTGGCCGACGTGTTTCACGACTACGAAGACCTCGCCGAGGGCTTCCAGACGCAGACGCTGGCGCATGACGGCGTAACGTTTCGCGACGCGAACCGCGTCAGCGGGTTCTATCCCGACGGCGTGCCGTTCAATGACACCGAGAACGGCAACGAGATCATCGTCGAGCGCGCCACGTATTTCTACAACGACTTCCCGGGCTACGGCAGCCCCGACAACTCGCTCACGTTCGGCTCGGCGTTCATCCCCGGGGACAACCTGACAATCGGCGCGCTCGCGTCGGTGTGGATGGACCTGGATGAACTCAGCAACGAGGCCCGCTTCGATCTGGCGTACTACGAGGGTGGGCCGTGGGGCGGAATCGAATGGCGGCTCGACGCGCTGCGAAACGGAAACGTGGTCGCCTCGGTGGTCTCGCCGATCGCGTTCGGCGGCGACCGCGACAACCCGACCTGGACGACGCTGAGCGTCGCCGCGGCGGAGTTCGACTCGCTGCACCTGTACGGCTGGTTGAACGGCAGCTACACGGCGCCGCGCGGGATGATCGACGACTTGTCCGTCACGGCCGTGCCGGAACCCGCGAACCTGACGCTGCTCGCGCTGGCCGGCCTGCTCGCCTTCGGGGCGCGCCGCCGCGCGTAAATCGACACGCGATCGCGCCGCGGCGGGGTCCTGGCGCGCACACGGCCGGTGGCGACGCGCGCGAGCGATCGCGACGGACGCCGCTTCTGTACCGACCGGCTCCTGCGCAGCGGCGTGAGCCCTCCGCCCCCGACGACTCCAGTGGCGTGAGCCGTCCGTGGCCGACGCGTCCGAAGGAGCGGTCTCCGACCGCAATCTCGGACGCCTCGACCTTCGGTGGCGACCAGTCCGGAGACCGGTCCCACATGCGAGTACGGAACTGCTCGTTAGCCCGGGCGCGTTTCACGCATCCAAGCGGACTATGGTTCCGTCGCGGCAAGAATGCAACAGCGCCACGCCGGTTGAGTTCACGAAACCCCAAGAGGTTGTATCCATGCAGAAACCGCTACACGCAGTTCGCACGCACGCGCTTGTCCCTCCGCTTGCCGCCGCGCTGATCGGCGTAAGTTCACTCAACGCGGTCGGGCAGCAATTCGTCGCCACGCCGCTCGGGACGCTCGGCGGCCCGGGTTCCGTGGCGTACGGCGTAAACGACGCCGGCCAGGTCGTCGGCGCTGCCGATGCAGACGACGGTTCGTTCCACGCGTTCGTGTGGGACAACGGCACGATGATCGACCTCGGGACGCTCACCGGAGGCGACGTGTCCTCCGCGCACAGCATCAACAACGCCGGCGTGATCGTCGGGCGCAGCCACAATGCGTCCGGCGTGGACCGGGCGGTTCGGTGGGTTCCGGTCGCGCCGGGGCAGTGGCAGATCGAGGACCTCGGTACGCTGAAGCCGGACGACACGGGATTCGGCTGGGCGACGCGGATCAATGACAACGGCCAGATCGTGGGCTACGCGACCGCCTCGAGCGGAAGCTACCACGCGTTCCGCTGGACGAGCGGCACGATGATGGACCTCGGGACGTTGAGCTACTCCGGTCCGCTGGCGTACAGCCAGGGGCTGGGCATCAACGATGCCGGCAAGTCGGTGGGCTTTGCGTACCAGGTCCTCGGCGGACCGGAGCATGGAATGTACCACGACGGCGCCGCCGGACAGGACATCACCCCGGCCGACTCTTTCGCCCTGGCGCAGGGCCACAATATCAACAGCTCCGACGTGATCGTCGGGTACATTTCCACCAACGCGACGGGCGGCGCGTTCCGGGCGGCGACCTACCCGCCGCGCGGGCCGTGGCAGCTCATTCCGCTCCTGCCCGGAACGAGCGACAGCTACGGCTACGACATCAACGACGCGGGCGTGGTCGTGGGGACGAGTTTCCTGGCCGGTCCAAGTTCGGACTTCTTCGGTCTGTACTACGACGGGACACAGTCCATCAACCTGAACGACGTGACCACAGGCGCGCCAGCCCAGATCGTGGACGCGTACGACATCTCCAACACCGCGCTGATCGCCGCGAACTCCGCGGACGCGCTCGCCCCCATGGCGCTGCTGCTTTCGCCGGCGCCGGATTGTCCGGGCGACGTGGACGGAGACGACGACGTGGACCTGGCGGATCTTTCGGCGCTGCTGGAGGACTTCGGCGTCAGCGGCACACCGGGGATGCCCGGCGACCTTGACGGAGACGACGACGTGGACCTGGCCGACCTCTCGGCTCTGCTGGAGAACTTCGGCGCGAGCTGCGGGGCGTAACAGTCTGTGACGTGCAAGCGGCAGCGGCGGGCCGGGCCGAGTCATCGAGGCCCGGTCCGCGCTGCGTTGCGCCCGCAGCGGCCAAGACCCCACGCAGTCCGTCGGACCGTCAGCGAAGCGCGCGGAGTTGGAGTAGCAGTTCGATCTCGCCCAGCGGCCGGCCGACAGCCTCCGAAATCTGCATCGCCGAGCGGCCCGCGTCCGCGAGCGCGTACACGCGGGCGTGCAGTTCCGAGACGGGCGGACGCGGCGGCGCGGCGCTATTGAGTTCGCTCGCGGAACGAGGCAGGTCCGCGGCGCCGTCCCGCGGCTGGACGGGAATCCGCGCGGCGTGCGCTTCGCGCCGCTTCGACGGCGGCGGCGGCTCCGTGATTGCGATGCCCTGTGGTGCAGCACGCTCGCCGGCGGCCGCCGACTGCGCCGCTCCAAGCGACTCATCGACGACCGGCGTGGGGCGCGCAGCGCTTACGGGCGCGGTCCCCCGCGCCAACGCCGCGACAGGCGCCTCGGAAGCGAGGAGCGACTCGATCCGGCTGATTCGCTCGTCGGCCGCGCGCGTGGCGGCATCCAACCGCGCAAGTACGTCGTTCAGGCGGGACTCGAAATCGGCGGTGAGCCGGTCCAGGTCTCGAAGCAGGGTCGAGGCATCGTCGGCGTGAGTCTCGGTTTCGCGCTCGGGCGCCGACGCGCGCCCGCCCGGCAACGAGTGCCGTCGGCCAGCGCCGCGGAGACGCCGAGCGGCCAGGAGCGCTGCGAGGAGAGCAAACCCGCCGGCCGGCCACCAGCCGATCCACGCCTTCGCCGTTTCACCCGTCAGCCACTCCAGCATTTCGCGTCCACGTGCTGAGCGCTTCGTCTTGCACGACGCGCAGCGGCACACCGTGCGCCAGGGCGGCCGCGGCGCAGTCCTCGTATTCCGGCCAGGCCCGCAGCACGTCGTCGCCGCGACGCCCGACCTTCACGCGGATCGGACCGAAGCGGGTCTGCACCGAAACCTGCTCGCGCGCCAGCTTGGCGCGGCGGCATTCGTGCCGGCGCACGCCGAACGTGCCCGTCTCGCGGAGCAGCAACGACTCCAGCTCGGCGGCCTGTTCCGCGCGGCACAAGACGGTGACGAGCTGGCCGGGCCGGCCCTTCTTCATGATTATCGGCACGATGTAGGCGTCCAGCGCACCCGCCGCCAAGGCCCGGTCGCACGCAAAGGCCAGCGCCTGACCGGTCGCATCGTCCAACTGGCACTCAAGCACCGTCACCATGTCGGACTCGTTCTCCCCCGCGTCCGCGGCTTCTCCGAGTAGCAACCGCAGGACGTTCGGCCGCGTTCGTCCCTCGCGCGAGCCGGCGCCCACGCCGACGCGGCTGAGCGTCATTTCGGGGGGTGGGCCGAATTCGCCTGCGAGCGTGGTGAGAATCGCCGCGCCGGTGGGGGTAACGATTTCTCCGGGCTCGTCGCAACGAGCCAGCGGGATGCCTTTCAGGAGTTCGGCCGTAGCTGGTGCGGGAACCGGCATGACGCCGTGCTCGCAGGCGAGCGTCCCGCTGCCCGGCGGCATGGGGGAGCAGATGATGCGCGTGACGCCAAGTGCGTCCAGTCCGGCGCAGGCCCCGACGATGTCCACGATGGCGTCCTCGGCGCCGACTTCGTGAAAGTGCACCTTCTCGATTGTGGTCGCGTGGACCTTCGCCTCCGCCTCCGCGAGTCGGCGGAACACGGATTTGGCGCGCTCGGCGGTCTGCGGCGGCAGCGCCGCGTCGTCAATGATTCCGTCGATGTGGTGCAGGTGGCGATGTTTGCGCGGCGTGGACGCATCTACGAACACGTGGACGCGCGTGGCGGCGAGTCCGTGCGTCTGAACCTTTTCGGCCGCGAGCGAGACACCTGCGAGCTTCAGCGCTCGGACCGTGTCGTGCAGGACTTCGAGCGGCAGGCCGGCGTCGAGCAAGGCGGCCAGGATCATATCGCCGGCGGCGCCGGAGAAGCAGTCGAAGTAGGCTATGCGCGGCAACTCAGGCTCCCAGCGTCGGGGCGGGTGTGCGGTAACGTCTGTGGGTTTCAGTCTAGGCGCTCGACGCGCGACTCGCCAAGCGCCGATACGCCTCGATCATCGCCTGCGTCCCCAGCTCATCGCCGCCGGGCCGCGCCTGCACCGCGCGGAAAAGCTGCTGCGCGAGGGCGGTTCCCGGAAGCGGGATGCTCAGGCGCTGCGCCGCGTCCTGCACGATCCGCAGGTCCTTCTGGAGCAGCTTGATCATAAATGCGGGCTTCAGGTCACCGGCGACGATCTTCGCCCCCAGGTTGGTCCAGGCCCACGAACCGCCCGCCCCGCCGCTGAGCGTGTCGATCGCGGTTGCGAGGTCCAAGCCGCTCCGCTCGGCGAGCATGAGAGCTTCGCAGACGGCGATCTGGTTGACGGCGCACAGAATCTGATTGCAGGCCTTGAGCAGTTGGCCGTTGCCGCTCTCGCCGACGTGAACGACCTTCTTGCCGAGCGTCTCTAGCAGCGGCCGCACGCGCACGAACGCGGCCGAGTCGCCTCCGACCATGATCGTGAGCGTCGCGTTCTGCGCTCCGACCTGGCCGCCGGTGACCGGCGCGTCGAGGAGGGTGCTGCCGCGCTGCGCAAGCCGCGCCGCGAAATCGCGCGTCGCCTGCGGGCTGATCGTGCTGAAGTCGATCACAACCGATCCGGTCGGCAGCGCTTCCGCGGCGCCGCGCGGCCCGAACAGCACCGCCTCCACGTCCGGCGTGTCCGGCACGTTGAGCATCAGCACGTCGCAGGCGCGGGCCGCATCGGCGGGCGTGTCGCACCAGCGCGCGCCGTGCGCCTCCAGCGGCGCCGCCCGGGACCGTGTCCGCGAGTGAACAGACAGGGAATAGCCCGCGCGGAGCAGATGCCCGGCCATCGGGCCGCCCATGATGCCCGTTCCGACAAAGCCGATCGTTTCCATGCGGGGATTGTCAGGCCGCCCGGCGGGACCGCAAGGCGCACGCAGCGAGCAGAAGGCTGCACGCCGCCGTCGGCTCCGGGATGGTCGCGACGTAGACGGCGAATGTCATGTCTTGGAACACGGCCGTGAACGCAAGCTGGTCGCCTTCCAGCGATTCGTTTCCAACCAGCAAGTACAGCGGATGCTGCCCGTCGAGTAAGTCGTTGCGATCGAGGATTTTGACCAGCGAGCCGTCCCAGTGCGCGTACAGGCCGTGCTGTTCATCCGGTCCGAACCCCCCGAAGACCACGTTGCCGTCGTCGATGGCGCTGCCACCGATGCCGAGAAAAGACTCGAAAGCCCCGACTCCGCCCGGAATCGGATCGCCGACGGTCGCGACCGCATCCAATACGCCGCCGCGCCGCGCGTAGATGCCGTGCTCGGAGGCGCTGCTGCCGATGCCGAGGAACGAGACGTCGCCATCGGCGACCGCGAGCTGTCCGAAGCCCGTAAACACACCGGCGCCGCCGGGGATGGTCGTGGTCGAGTCGGCGACGAGCGCGATCGTGTCGCCGTCGTGGACGTACACGCCCTCGGTGTCGGTCGTGGCCGCGACAAACGCCGCGTACGTGCCGTCGGCTGCTTGGTTGTACGCGCCGATAAACTCGCCGGTAGCGCCCGGCAGCGGCGTTTGCCAGTCGGCGACGGGTGACACGACTACGCCGTCGCCGCGGTACACCGAGGAGTGGTACGCGGCCCAGGCGGTAAATACGACCTGGTCACCGACCGCCGCGACTCGCGTGCTCACGTCGGTCAGCGGCTGCGGCCCCATCGGCGTGGAGACGATCGTTGACGCATCGGCAATCGTGTGCAGGCCGGCGCCCGAGGCATAGATGCCGAATTGGTCGCCCTCGCCGCGCCCGAAGAACGCGACGTTTCCGCCGGGATCGACAGAAGGTGTTCCGAATCCGCGGAACGTCGCCTCGGCGCCGGGAATCAGCGTGGACTTGTCGGCGATGCGCTCAATCACCCCCGCGTTGTGAAGATAAACACCCTGCTGGTCGGATTCGCCGTCGGCGCCGAAGGCAACGTACGGTCCGGCGAGGCTCGGGATTGAAAATGCGGTGAAGTTGCCGGTACCGCCCGGCACCGGCGTGTTCGTGTCGGCAATGCGGACGACCGGGAGCGGTCCGGCAGGCGCGGCAATCGTCATCGAGGCCGCGATCCATACGAAGCGCGGGCCGCGCGGGCGAGTCATGTGTCAGCCTCCTTTGGGTCGCCCAGGCTCGGGCGGCCGGTCCAAGGGGGCGCCGCGCCTATTCTACTGCGCTCGCGGCGGCGCCAGTAGCGAATCGAGTTGCGCGCGTGAGAACCCTGCACGGAAGTGCTCGGCGCCACCTGCCGCTTCCGTGGCAGGTTCGCAAGTCCGTCGGCGCTGGGCAGCGCGCGGTGATTCGCAGCCTGGCGCATTCGCGCGCAGAAAGCCGATCAGTCCGCCGATTCGCGCTCAGCCGGATTGGCGCTTGCGGCCGGCAATTCGGGCGACGGCTCACCGCCGTCCACGTCAACGTCGACGTCCGCGTCGTCTTCGTGTTCAACCTCGTCGAGCTTGCCGATCTTGAGTTGCCCGGAGGCGATCGCCTTGTCGATGACGGCCTTCACCGGCGAAACGACCATGAGCATCTGGCGGCCGTCCATTGCCGGCGGGCGCTCGATCTTCACCATCGCTCCGAGCTGCGCGATGAGCTTGTTGAAGAAGTCAAAGCCGATCTCGCGGTGCGCCCGCTCGCGGCCGCGGAAGACCATCGAGAACTGGACCTTGTCGCCCTTGGCAAGGAACTTGAGCGCGCGGTTGATCTTGATCTGCCGGTCGTGCTCGTCGGTCTTGGGGCGCAGGCGGATTTCCTTGAGCTGCTGCTCGTGGTGCCTGCGGAGGTTCTTCTTCTGCTGGTACTTGAACTTGCCGTAGTCCATGATCCGGCAGACGGGTGGGCGCTCGTTCGGCGCCACCTCCACCAGATCGAGGCCCTGCTCGCGCGCCTGGCGCAGGGCTTCGAACGTGTCGATCACGCCCACCTGTCCGCCGTTGGCGTCGATGACGCGCACGGGGGACAGGCGGATCTGCTCGTTGCAACGAAGGTTCGTGCTGGGTCCTGTCTTAGACATCCGCTCCGTTTCACACTGAGGAAGCCTGGCCGACTTCCAGCGGCGCTTCCGCGCCTCGAGTAGCGATCTCCTGTGCGCAGGCGGCCAGGAACTCGGGGGCGGTGCAGCTTCCAAGCTGCTTGCCCTCGCGCGTGCGCACGTTCACCGTGTGAGCGGCCGCCTCCTGCTCGCCGATGACCAGGATGTACGGCACTTTGTTCAGCGTGGCCTGACGAATCTTCGCCCCGATCCGCTCCCCGCTTTCGTCCAGTTCGACCCGCATTCCGGCCGTCTGAAGGACGCGGAAGACGTCCCGGGCGTACGGTGCGGAGCGATCGCTGACGGTGCAGACGGCCACCTGCACGGGCGCCAGCCACAGCGGGAACGCGCCGGCGAAGTGCTCGATCAGGATGGCGACGAAGCGCTCGAAGCTGCCGAACGGGGCGCGGTGCACCATCACCGGGCGGTGCGGCGTGTTGTCGTCGCCGATGTACGTCAGGTCGAAGCGTTCCGGCAAGTTGTAGTCGGCCTGGACCGTGCCGAGCTGCCACTCGCGGCCGATCGAGTCGCGCACCACGAAGTCGATCTTGGGGCCGTAGAACGCGGCCTCGCCGCGCTCCTCCACGAAGTCCATGCCGCTGTCCCGCACGGCCAGGCGGATGGACGCTTCGGCCGCGGCCCAGTTCTCACGCGAGCCGACGTACTTGTCGCTCTCGTCGCGCAGGCCGACGCGCACGCGAAAATCGCGGAGCCGCAGGGTCGAAAGCACGCGCTGCGTGAGGTCCACGCAATCGGCGATCTCGGCCTGGAGCTGCTCCTGCGTGCAGAAGATGTGCGCGTCGTCCTGCGTGAAGCCGCGCACGCGCGTCATCCCATGCACCTCGCCCGACTTCTCGTAGCGGTAGACCGTGCCGAACTCCGCCAGGCGGATCGGTAGGTCGCGGTAGCTCCGCTGCTCCGAGGCGAAGATGCGGATATGGTGCGGGCAGTTCATCGGCTTGAGCAAAAAGCCGTCCGCCTGCTGCAAGTGCTCGCGAATGAGCTGCTGGTTGTGCTGCCGGAAACCCGCCGCCGTCTGGTAACGCTGCGGATCGGGGCGCTGCGGATCGCCGACGATCGCGTCGTACATGCGCCGGTCCGCGGCCTTGAGTTCTTCGAGCAACGCCAGCTCCTGCGGCGAGATCGGGCGCTCGTCGCCGCGCTCGTACGCCGCGATCCACAACTCGTTGAGGATGCGGGCGGCGTCGGTCTCGTAGAGCGGCGGGAACTGGGCGTCGCGGTAATAGGGGAAATGCCCGCTGGTGCGGTAGAGCTCCAGCCGGCCGATGTGCGGCGTGTACACGGGCTGGTAGCCGCGGGCCAGCAGCTCGGCGCGCATGAACTGCTCGAGCGTGTGGCGCAGGATCGCGCCTCGGGGCTTCCACAGCACCAGGCCGCTGCCGACGAGCGGGTCGAGCGTGAACAGGCCCAGCTCCTGCCCGAGCTTACGGTGATCGCGCTTGCGGGCCTCCTCCAACAGATCGAGATGTCGCTTCAGCGCCTTGCGATCCGGCCAGGTCGTGCCGTAGAGGCGCTGGAGCATCTTGCGGCTGGCGTCGCCGTGGTGATACGCGCCGGCCACCTGCATGATCTTGAAGGCGCCGACCCGGCCGGTGTGTGGCACATGCGGGCCGCGACACAGGTCCTCCCAGCAGCCGGAGCCGAGCGGCCCGGAAACGTAGAAGCTGAGCGTGTCGCCCTCGGCGCGCTCCGCGTTGTCCACCTTGTACTCGTTGCCCTCAGCCCGGAGTTTGGCCATGGCCTCTGCGCGCGGCAGTTCGTAGCGCGTAAACGGGCGCTCCTGCCGCGAAATCTCGACCATCTTCGCTTCGATCTTCTCGAAGTCGGCCGGCGTGAGGTTGTGGTCGAGGTCGATGTCGTAGTAGAAGCCGTTCTCCACCGGCGGCCCATAGACCAGCTTCGTCTGCGGCCACAGCGAACAGACGGCCTCCGCCATCACATGCGCGCAACTGTGCCGCGCGACGGTAAGCCCGTCGGGATCGTCGAACGTCAGCACGCGCAGGTCGATCTCCGCGTTCGAGTAGCGACGCGCAAGATCGACGACCTCGCCGTTGACCTTCGCCGCGAGCGCAGCCCGGGCGAGACCGGGGCTGATCGACTGGGTAATCTCGGAAAGGGAAACCCCGTCCGCGTGCTCGCGCACCTGCCCGTCGGGCAACCGCACCTTTACCATGGAGTGCTGAACCTCATGGGCGGCGGGATCGGGTGCTGACGGGCCTGGGGTTGGAGACCATTCGCAGAGTCGTCCTCGGAACCTGACACCCCGGGCCGCGCCGACGCATCCCGCGTCACAGCTCGCCGCCTAGCGTGTCCGTGTTCCTGTCATCATGCGCAATTCGACCGCTTGGTCGGAACCAGATTCCGTACCGACCCCTAATGTAGCCCGCGAAGCGTCGAAGTCAACCCGGAGTTGCGCCTTGCCGGTAGATCGGCCGGTAACGTCTGCTTCCGGCGCGCCGGACGAGACTGTGTGTTGAGACCCCGTCGCCCGCGGCCCGCGTACGGGTCGGCCGCGCGTGGCCTGATCGCGACTCGACCGGAACGGCGATAGCGGGGCGTTTCGCTCTGGTCCAGCGCCGGCTGGGCGAAAGAGCGACGGTCGCTCCGGCGGGCGAGGCGTTTTTGCCCCTCCAGGGCTGGGGAATTCGGCGCTCGCGGTCCGTGCGCCGGGGGCTCGCCGGCTTCAGGGCCAGCCCCGGCCGGGCGCCGTGCCGACGCCAAGCCGTCGGCTTGGCACCCTGCGCGTCGGGAAACACCCTCCCCGGGCGAGCATCGCGCGCGGCGCATACGCCGAGAACGCCGAGGACCCCGAAGCCGTCGAACAGCGCAACCGACGCCGGTCATTCGCACCCGCAGGCTACTCGCGCAATCCCCGATTACAATCCCCGCAACGGCGCCGACGATAACACGCTTGGTGCAATCTTTGCACACGCGATCGCCGGGCCGCCGCGCACGGCAGAATGCACACAGCGGGAACGTGCAGCGTGCGAGTCCTCGGCGGCGCCGCGGTTGCCGGCCGCCGGGAACGACGCACATCCCGGCGCCCAGTAGTTGCGCCTGAACGGTCCCGGATTGAGAACGGGGCTGCCGCGATGCGACCGCCGCGAGGCGGTAACGAACATGACCCTGGCCCGAAAGACCATTCTTCATCTCAGCGCGCTTACGACGGTCATGCTGCTCGCGGGCGCCGCCGCGATCTGGTGCCTGTTGATACTGCGGAACTTGAACGCGGTAACGCGCGAGGAGTTCGAGGAGCTGCGCGAGATCCGGCCGATCGAGCGGAAGCTGTCGGAAGCGTGGCTCCACATCGATGAACTGAACCGCGCCGCCGTGGCGCAGGGTCTGGATGCGGCTCTTGAATCGCTGGACGAGTTCCTGAGCGAACAGCGCGGGGGAGAGAGCCGGCTGGACGCTCAACATGCATCCGATGAGCAGCGGCTCGCCGAGCAGACCCGGACCGCGCTGGGAGCGCTTCGGGATCAGCTTCGGCTCGGGCCCCCCGCACCCGTGAGCGCCGAAGAGTCGCGGCTGCTTCGGGACGCCCAGGCGTCGCTCGCGGAGCTGATCGACGAGTTCGAGCGCGCCGTCGCTTCGGTTCACTCCCGCACCACGCGGCGGTTCCAGCTCGTGCTCATCGGGCTGATTGCGCTCTTCGGTATGGTGACGCTCGCGGCGGCGGGCATGAACGTGGCGCTGTTCCGCTCGGTGATCGGACCGCTGCGCTACGTCCGCGACGGCGTGCGCAAGCTCGCCGGCGGCGCCCTGGAGACGCGCCTTGAAACGCGCGGCGACTCGGAGTTCACCGATCTCCAGGCCGACTTCAACACCATGGCCCAGGAGCTCGAATCGCTATACCGCGACCTTGAGCGGCGCGTGGCCGAACAGGGCCGCCGACTTGCCGTCTCGGAGCGCCTTGCGAGCGTGGGCTTCCTGGCCGCCGGCGTCGCGCACGAAATCAACAACCCGCTGGCGATCATGAGCGGCTACGCCCAGTCGTTGCTGCGCCGCCTGCGCCAGCCGCGCGCGGCGGGCCAGAACGATTCCGAACTGATTCGCGACCTCGAGATCATTCGCGACGAGGCCTTCCGCGCGAAGCGCATCACGCGCCAACTGCTCGACCTTTCCAGCGGCGGCGACTCTCAGAGATCGCGCCTGTCCCTCTGGCGCGTGATTGATGACGTGACGTCGATCCTCCGAGGCTCGGTCTATTGCGACGGCGTGGCGCTCGACACCGTAGGCGACAAGGCTGACGCGCTGGTTGTCTCCGGCTCGGAGCCTGAAATCAAGCAGGTGGTGCTGAACCTCACCATGAACGCCGCCCAGGCGGTGCAGCACGACCACGGGCACGTCGAGCTGCGGGCGCGCCGGCGGAACGGATGGGTCGAGCTTCAGGTCCGCGACGACGGCTGCGGCATGACGCCCGAGATGATCGAGCACGTGTTCGAGCCGTTCTACTCCGGGCGCAAAGGCAGCGGCGGCGTGGGGCTGGGGCTGACAATCAGCCACGCCATCGTGCGCCGGCATGATGGCGAGCTGCTGGCGGCCAGCGACGGTCCGGGACGCGGCAGCGTGTTCACGCTGCGGTTGCCCGCGGTGCGGGAGGAGCAGCCGTGACGCGCGTTCCTCTGCGCGTATGCGTAGTCGAGGACGAGACGCGCCTGCGGGAGCTGCTCGTCCGCGAGCTCGAGGCCATGGGCTTTTCGGCTGCCGGATATCGCAGCGCGGAAGACGCCTGGCCGGCGCTCCTAGGCGATCCGTTCCACGCCGCGCTCATCGACCTGAACCTCCCCGGCGAAGATGGGATGGGGCTTTTCCAGCGACTACGCGAGGCACGGCCGGACGTGGCGATCGTCATTCTCACCGGCTTCGGCACGCTGGATTCGGCGGTCAAGGCGCTGCGCTGGGGCGCGGTGGACTACCTCACCAAGCCGTGCAATCTTTCAGACATCGAGTCGGTGCTCGCGCGAGTGGAAGCCAGCCGCCGCGATGCCGAGATCGCGCGCCGCGCCGAAGCCCATGGCGCCGAGGCGCCGCCCAGCCCCAAGCCGGCGCCAGCGGCCGGGCGGACGCTCGAGGAGCTGGAGCGGGAGCAGATCCTTTCGGTTCTGCGGTCACTCGACGGGAACAAGCCCGCGGCGGCCCAGGCGCTGGGCATCAGTCTCCGCACGCTCTACAACAAGCTCGGCGCGTACCGCGCACAGGGCCTGCTGGATTGACCGCGTGGCGCTGTCGCGAATTCCCCGGGGGAATCGAGCCTCTCACCAGCCCGGTCGATGCCAACCGGCGCCGCGGCCGATTCGGCCTGCACAACAACAGCACCCCGGCATCCACCCGTCGAACGCGCCGCCGCCGCGGCCTGCCCGATCGCCCCGCCCCGGCGGCGGAATCGCCGCCCCCGGCTCGCGCCCGCACCACTTGTGCTGCCGAATCTCCTGCGGGTCGCCGCAACCCGGCCGATCTTCAATCGGACAGTTCGCCGGGTCGCGGAGTTGCCGGCGATGCGCGCCGCGCCATGCGATACGAGCGTCCGCGCGTTCCGCAGGACGCGCCAGGCGGTCGTCCCGCCACAGCGCCGCAGGTCCGGCTCCGCGCGGCCGGATCCATTCCGCACGGTCTCGGCCCGACGCCCCAGCAGTGCCCTGAGCCAGCGCGACTGCGGGGATCGTCAGCGCCAGAAGCATGATGGTCGGAATCAGCCGTTTCATGGGAGTTCTCCTTCCGGTTGCGAGCCGGGTCGGCTCGCTTGAGTCGTCGGCGGTGCAGGAGAAACGTCCGCGAGCCGCCCGCGGCCCCTTCCCCGGCCGCGGTCGCCCGGCGGCCCCCCGCCTCGCCGCATTCCGTTGTCGGCTTCGTCGCGCCCGTGCCGCCAGCGCCAACCGCCCGCCGCCCGTACGCCGCCGGCGCAGCGCTCAAACAACCGCGATTGCTGCTCCGCGCTGAGGTACGGGCGCACGGCGATCAGGTACCTCGCGACGCGTCGTTCCAGCGCATCATGCGCGCGGATCACGCGCTCCACTTGCGCCAGGAGCTCGCCGTCTTGAACATTGCTCTGCTCAAACAGGCGGGCGAGGCGCTCGCGCTCGCCCGCGAGCGCGCTCTCCAGCTCTTCCCGTTCGTGGCGGAAGCCCGGATCGACACTCCGCAGCGCTCCGATCTCGGCCGGGTTCAAGCCGAGCCAGTCTCCCAGCGCGTCTGCCGGGAACCCGCTTCGCTCCTCCCGCCCTGCCTGTTGCGCCTGCAACGCGTACGTCGTGCCGAAGCCCACCAGGACGCCGAGCAAACCGAATGCGAGCAGGCTGCGGATGTGGCGGTTGTTCATGGCACGCCCTCCGCATTGCCCACGCCTGGGTCATCGCCCAGAATCATCACCAGACCGGTCGGAGACGGGTTTTCCAGCGCGTACAGGGCCAGCGCCTCGCCCACATCCGTCGCCGGCGGGGACGAAGCCGTCCGTGCAGGCGACCAGAGCCGGCCCGCGCCGTGGCCGAGGCCGACGCCAATCACGATCGCCGCGGCCACGCGCAGCAGCCGGATTACACGGCCGCGTCCGGACCGCTCCGCGAACGCCGGCCGGTGCAGCAGCCGGCGCTGCACGGCCGGCCACAGCTCACCCGCCGCCGGTTCCGCGGTCCAGGCGCCGAGCGCGTCGTAGGTGCGGCGAACCGCGTCGAACCTCCTGCGGCACGGCTCGCACGCTTCCAGGTGCGCCTGCGCCGCGTCGTCCGCGGCGCGGCCGGACGCAAGCGCGATCAGCTCGATCTCCTGCAAGTGTCTCATCGGCACGCCCTCATTGGTTTGAACGCGGCAACCGCGCGCCTCCTGCGGTGGACTCGCGCCGTCACTTCGATTTCTCGCATGACAACAGCTCGCGCAGCCGCGCGTACGCCCGCACCAGGCACGACTCCACGGCGCTCGCGCTCCATCCGGTAATATCAGCGATCTCGCGGTGGTCCAGCCCCTCAAAGCGGTGAAGCAGGATCACCAGCCGCTGCCGGTCCGGCAGGGAGGCGACGGCACGGCGCACGGCCTGGCGGGTCTCGTCGCGCTCGATCGCGTCGGCCGGCTTGCCGCCGGCGTCCTCCCGTTCGGGCAGCGGCGCCGGCGCGCGCGACCAGCGCCGCCGCTGGTCCCAGCAGAGGTTCGCGACAATTCTGTACAGCCAGGTGGTGAACTGCGCCTGAGGCTCGTAATTCCGCGCGCGCTCGTAGACGCGGACAAACGCCTCCGCGCCGACGTCTTCGGCGGCGTCCCACCGGCCCAGCAGCCGATACGCAAGCGCCAGCACGCGCGCCTGGTGGCGGCGCACGAGTGCCGCGAAGGCGGCGTGATCACCGGCCGCGGTCCGGCGCATCAGTTCGTGGTCATCGGCGCCGTCGCTGCCGCCGGCAACGCACTCATTCCCCTGGTTCGAATCCGACATGCGCCAATTTTCTCAGATTCTCCGCAGGTCGTCCGCACCCCGTCCGTTCAATACATGCCATCCGTTGCTCGACGCGTCTTTCGAACGGATTCGTCCGTCCGGGGGTCGGACGGCGCGGCACCCAACACGACTCGAAAGGAAATCGTCATGAGAAACGCTGCGATCGTGCTTGGTACGCTGGCGGCGCTGACGTTTGCCGCCGGCTGCAACGAGACCTTCCTGACCGGCCTGCCCGACGACGTGCAGGCGGCGCTTTCGAGCCTGACCGCCAAGACGTCCCTGGCGGCCAGCCCGATCCGCCAGCAGGACCGGGATCGCCTGCACCTGATGGATGGCTCGGGCGACGGCAACCAGTTCCAGTATGGCGGCTCGGGCGGCGGCGGCTCGGGCGGCGGGACTGGCGGTAACGGAGACGGCGACCGCATCCGCTTGCGCGACGGCAGTTGCGGCGGGTGAGCCGGCTGAGAAGGTCACGCGCATCGGCGATCGTTCATGGACCCTCCCGCCCGGGAGGGTCCAGGCGATCGCCGCCGAGCCTTCTGTCGGACCGGTCTCCGGCCGCGACCAGAACCGCGAGCCCCAGCGAACGCCGTGCGCCCGCGGTCAGTACATGGCAGACGTCCACTCGCTTGCGCTCACCGTTCCGATGCCTGCCGTCCGCCGCCGTCGGCCGTGGGCGCTTACGTCCCGCTCGGTCGCTCGTAGAGCGCCGGCAGCTCAACCAGCCGGCTTGCCGCGCCGTCGCGAACGGCCATCGTCGCGCCGCGCGTGATCGACGCCCCGCCGAACTGCCCGTCCTTGCGGAGCGCGTACATCGTCAGCGCGAATTTCGGCGTGCCATTTGATTCGAGCAGACGCGGCTCGCTGTGCGCGACGACGCGGCGGAGCGCTTCCAAACACGCCTGCTCCGGCGACATTCCTGTGCGCATCATTTCGACCACCAGGAACGAGGTGCAATTCTGAAGGTTCGCCTCGCCGCGCCCGGTTGAGCCGCATGCGCCCACCGCGTTGTCGACGTACAGCCCAGCGCCGATGATCGGCGAGTCCCCCACGCGCCCGGAGAGCTTGTAGCTCAGCCCGGACGTTGACGTGCATCCGGCGATGTCGCCGGCGGCGGTCACCGCCATGCACGTCACGGTGCCCGTCGTGTAGAGAATGCCGTCGCGCGGCGTGGTGCGGCCCCACTGTTGCTGGCCTTCGGGGTCGAGCCAGTCGTCGTTGTCGGAGTGGCTCTCCTTCCACTTGAGCCACTCGCGGCGCGCCTCGTCGGTGAGCAGGTCCTCCTCTTTGAACCCGTGCGCCCGCGCAAAGCGCAGTGCGCCCTCGCCCACCAGCAGCACGTGGTCCGTGCGGCGCATCACGAGCTTGGCCACGCTGGACGGGTTCTTGATCCGCTGAAGCGCCGCGACCGCGCCGGCCTTGTGCGTCGGTCCGTCCATAACGCACGAGTCCAGCTCGACCACGCCGTCCTCGTTGGGCAGCCCCCCGTAGCCGACCGACCGATCGGTGGGGTCGTCCTCGATGATGTTCACGCCGGCGACGACCGCGTCCAGCGGCGGCTCGCCCTTCTCGATCAGCTCGACAGCCTTGTCCACCGAGCGCCGCCCGTTGGCGCTGGCGATCGCCAGCGTGCGGCCCGCCGCGGCGAGCGCCGGCGCGGCCTGTGCCTGTGCAGCGGCGGCGACCATCGTGGCGCCCAGTCCTGCGGCGGCCAGCGCGGCCGCCTCCGTGAACTCGCGTCGGCTGATCGTCATGTGTTTCGCTCCCGTCTACGTGGGTGCGGTGTGTCCGCGCGAACGCTAGAATCTCGACTCGTCCTCCGCACGCCGGAGGCGCAAGGGGACATTATGTCGGACATCGACGATCTGGTGAACCAGGCCCGCGCGCTGGGTGAGGCCATGGCGCGCAATCCGCGCATTCAAGCCTATATCGCCGCCCAGCAGGCCGTCGCCGCGGACGCCTCCGCCCGCGGCCTGCTCGGTAATTACCAGCAACACGCCGAACAGCTTCACCGCCTGGAGGCCGCGGGCAAGCCCATCGAGCCCGAGATGAAGCGCAAGCTCGCCGAGTTCGAGCAGAGCCTGGCCTCGAACGACGTGCTCAAGAACCTGATGCGTCGGCAGGCCGACTACATCGAGGTCATGAACCGCGTCAACCAGGCCATGGAAGGCGCGATGGCTGAGCGAATGGGCGGCCAGGCCTGACGCGAGGGATCGCCGTGCCTGACGAACAGCCTGTCGCAGTCGCACCGAGCCTGCCGACCGCGCCCCAGCGGCAGCCCATGCAGTCGGCGACGCGCGCCTGGCTCGCCGCGCTGGTCGGCTGGACGATCGTCGTCAGCTTCTACGATCTTGGCGGCGGCGCGGGACTGGAGCCCGTCGACGCCTGGGTCGGGCAGACGGCGCGGGAGATGTACGAGAACGCGGCGGCGATGGCGGCGGAAGCGCCGTCGAAGGGCTGGAGCCTGCGGCCGTTCATCATCCCGCAGTTCAGCGGCGAAGTGCGGATGCAGAAGTCGCCCGGCGCCTACTGGGCCGTGATGCTTACGGCCTGGCTCCGCGGCTCGCCCGTGGATGAAGTCTCCCTGCGCATTCCCAACGCGATCAGCGCCGTCGTGCTCGTGCTCACCGTGTTCTGGCTCACGCTGCGCATCGCCGGCGAGCGGGCGGCGGTGTTCGCCGGCTTTGCCTGCGCCTCGTGCGCGATCGTGCTGCACGCCTCGCACGGCGGCTCGGCAGACCTGCCCGTCACAACGCTGATGGCGCTGTCGCTCGCGTGCCTGTGGGTCGGGAGCGAGACGACCCGCGCCGGCGCGCGGCGCGTGACGCTCTGGCTGCTGGGCTACTTCTTCGCCGGCCTGGCGATGCTCTACAAGATGCCCATGCCGCTGGTCTGCGTCGGTCTGCCCGCCGCGCTCTACGTGCTGCTGCGCAACCGCTGGCGCATTCTGGCCAGCGCGTGGCACCTCGTCGGTCTTGCGCTCTTCTTGCTGCCGTGGCTGCCGTGGGTGATCGCGACGGTGCAGATCGAGCCGACCGCGTGGGACAAGTGGCGGGTCGAGTTCGTGGACCGAGTCACGGGCGAGCTGCCGAACGTCCGCGAGCAGACGCAGTGGTGGTACTACCTGATGTACGTCGGCGTGGCGTTCGCTTTCACCGCTCCGTTCAGCCTTTCCATCTTCGGAGCGCTGTCTCGGCCGTTCCGCCGCCATACGGGCGCCGAGCGCAACGGACTATGGTTCGTCTGGTTGTGGTTCGTCGGATTGCTCGCGTTCTTCACCGTTTCCGTGGGCAAGGAATCGCGCTACCTGCTGCCGGCGATGCCGCCGCTCCTGGTGCTGCTCGGAATCGAACTGGCCGAGTTCTTTGACCCGCAGCGTCCGCGCCGGGCCTGGCTCACGCGCATGGGCGTCTCGGCGACGATCGTCCTCGTGCCGGCCGGCGTGATCGCCGCTGCGGTGCTCGCGCAGCGCTTCGCGGCGCGCTACCCGGATCGCGTGTACTACTGGAACGACGCCTGGCAGCCGCTGCTGGTCGTGGCCGTCGTGTTCGTCGCCGGCGCCGTGATCGCCGCGGAGCTGTATCGCCGCCAAAAGACGAACGCATCGTTCGCCGCGCTGGTCGCGACGATGTGGGCGCTGTGGCTCTGGTCGTGGCCGAATGTGTTGTCGGTGGTCAGCTCGCAGGCGCCGTCAAGGGACTTCGCCGCACAGCTTCGCACGCTCCCGGAAGCGTACCGCCCGGCGCTGCGACAGGTAGCGCACCAGGACCCGCGGATCATCTGGTACAGCGACGTGCGCTTCCCGCGCGTCATCGACCAGCTTGAAATGCTCCGCAACCAGGGCGGCCGGCGTTCGTTGGAGACCGAAATCCGGCTGGTCGGCGAGCGCATGGTGGAGCTGCTCGAAGGCGACAAGCCGGTGCTCTTCGTGGCCGCGCCGGGCGACTACATCCTGTTCCGCGCCGACGCAGAGCATGAACTGGCCAAGACCGGCCGCACGATGCCGAACCCGCACCTGTGGATCGTCGGCCGCGTCGGATACGACCTGCGCCGCTACGCGTTGTTCGGCAACATTCCGCCGCCTTGGCCGGAGCCGGCGCTTCCCGCCGAGATACAGCGGCTGCTCGACAAACGCCGGGCCGCCTTGCGCACCGGCGTGACGGCGCCCGCGGCCCGAGCCACGTCCTCGCCCGCAGGAAACGGATGACCCAGCCCCCCCGCCGCAGCCTGCGAGCGCTCTGGAGCGAGGCTCTCGCGGCCGCCGGCGGGACGCGCCGCGCGGCACTGTTCGTGCTCGAATACGCCGCGGTGCGGGCGTGGTCGCTCATCATCAACTGCTTCCCGGTCGAAACCAACCTGCGCACCGCGCGCCTGCTCGGCCGCGTCTGGTGGCTGGTGATGAAGCGCCACCGCGACCGGGCGATGGACAACCTGCGTCCGGCCCTCGGCCACGTTTACGACGAAACGCGCCTGCGCGAGATCGCGCGACGCTCGTTCGAGCATTTCGCACAGGTGTACCTGGTCGAGCTGCCGATGACGCCGCGACTGGTCACCGAATGGTCCTGGGCGCGGCACGTCGAGCTGGGCGATCTCGGCCCGGCGCTGCGCGAACTGCTCAGCGGGCGCGGGGCGCTGCTGCTCACGGCGCATTTTGGCAACTTCGAGCTGATGGGCTACGCGATCTCGCGGCTCGGCCTGCCGCTGACGGCCATCATGCGTCCGCTCGACAACGTATTGCTGAACGAGTTCCTCGTCAGCACGCGCCGCGCCAGCGGGCTGTCGCTGCTGTTCAAGAAGGGCGCCATGGAAGCGGCCGACGACGTCATCGCCGGCGGCGGGGCGCTGTGCTTCATCGCCGACCAGGACGCCGGCCGCAAGGGAGTCTTCGCGGACTTCTTCGGCCGCCCGGCGTCGTGGTACAAGTCGATCGGCCTGCTGGCGATGCGGCACCGCGTTCCGATCATCGTCGGCCACGCGACGCGCATCGGCGCCGGGTTCCGCTACCGCCTGTCCATCGAGCGCATCATCCAGCCCGAAGAGCTGGACGCGGCGGACGACCCCCTGGCGTGGGTCACGCACACTTTCGCGGTGGCGATGGAAGTCGCGATCCGCCGCGCGCCCGAGCAATACCTCTGGGCGCATCGGCGCTGGAAGACGCGCCCGCGCGGCGAGCGTTGCCCCCCCACAGCCCGATCGCGACCGTGAGGACAGCGCGGGCGTCTCGCCCCCAATCGCGACCGAGCGCTCGTCCGAACCCTGCACGGCGGCGCGGGGCATCTCCCTGCTCTCAAGAGGGGTTCGGATCGGGCGCACGCCCGCGCCCCTCAGCGCGCGCTCCGATCGCCGTGCGCCCCGAACATGTGCTGCAATCAGACGTTCGACGCTGGCCGAAACACACGCCCGCACCGCAACCCCTGCACGCGCCCAGAACCTGCGCAGGACCGAAGGCCCGGTGCGCCCTTTACGCCGCCGTGTTCATCGGCGTCGAGCAACCGTGCCCAGCGCACCGAACAGCAGCAAGCCGATGGTGGCTGGCTCTGGAATGTGAGCCACCCAGGCTTCACGCTGGCCAAGCGGGTTGTAGCCCCAACCGGAGATGGTCAATCCGTCGGCAGACAACCCTTGCGCTTCCTCGAGATTCCAGCCCGTAAGATCCAGGCCGAACTCGTCCTCAAGCACGTGTTTCAGGCTGCGCATCCCGTGCGTCGCGTCCCAGATGAACGCGTCGGAAGCGTATTCACCGCTCTGAGACCCTCCGACAATGATTGAACCATCGTAGTTCACCGCGCCATTCGCCCAGCTAGAGAAGGTTCCGCCAGGCAGGTCCCCCAGGCCCACCATGCCGCCCTCAGCCGTCCAGAGAAAGGCCTCAAACCCATTAGGCCCGTAGCCGTTGCCGACCACAACCCGGCCATCTCCCGAAAGGCCCATTGCGCGAGTGAACGGAAATGCACCACCAAGGTTGCCGAGGTTTACGAACCCGCCGGCCTCCGTCCAGCGCCATGCGCCGCTCCCGAACGGCAGGATTGAACCGTCGCCCACGATGACGGAGCCGTCTGCCGATACGCCATTGCCCCTCGCAGCTACAAACCCGGCAGGCACCCCCAGGGAAATCATGCCCGTGGCTGCCGACCACCGAAACGGAACCGAACCCGAATCGTAAGAGCTCGCCGGCCCCGAATCGCCGACAACGATGCTTCCATCGTAGCTGACGGCTCTACCCTGCGACCGGGCCATTCCCGGCAGCACTCCCAGGCCAACCATCCCCTCGCTTTCGGTCCATCGAAACGCCTGCTGGAGGGCCGTATCGAACGCGCCGGTCCCAACAATCACGCCGTTGTTCGAAGCGGCTTCCGCCAGGCTGTTCAGCGTGGGGCTGCCCGGAAGGTCCCCCATCCCGACCAACCCGCCGGCGCGCGTCCAGCGCGTTGCCTCGAAGCCGACATGCGAAAGGTCCCGTCCCACCGCAACCTGGCCGTCCGGAGACAGTCCCAGCGAAGCGCTCTCGATCTCAGTGGGAAATTCGTGCAGGAAGCCCATCGGCTCGAACCAGGCTCCGCCACCACCCAGCACCGGCCCCGCAAGGACTAGAGCGACCGGCGCAACCCAAACCCAGCGTAATCCTCGAACAGACATGATTCCTCTCCTGTCTTGAGTTGTTGAACCACCCCCTAGAAGTATCCTCAACCGGCGTAGATGTCAATATGATTCGCTGTACGAAACAATATTGTTGCGAAATTGATGCTAAATCGGTTTGCACAAAGGGGGACAATGCGATAACCTGCAATCTGGATGCTGCATCAGTTCAGTACAGTCGAAGAGAAGCTTGCGATTATAGGGCGTCAGCTAACCACTGGGCTGCGCGAGCTTATCCATGCGCTCCCCGAACCTGTCTCTCGCCCACAGGATCTCTCTCGCACGTTGGGCGTTAACAAGGACGTCTCTTCCCGCATCTTCCGGGCGCTTGCGCGAACTGATTCGTTGGCGGCAGCGCGTATCATGCCCGGTCCGGCTCCCCTCCGCCAGCTTCTCAATGGCGCCCGCGCGAAACGTCTGCCGGAAACGCTAATTCGCCAGCTCGACTTGGCCGTCACGCAATTCGAGCGGCTGATCCGTGTCGATGTAGGCGATCGCGGCTCGCTTGACGCGATCATCTGCTCCGCCCTCCCCGAAACCCGCCTGCGATACGAGCTGGTCAACAAGCAATCGGTTTATCGCGGCATGGTGCAGCTCAAGGGCGTGGCGGCGAACGTCCTCTTGACGACGGCGATCATCTTCGCCAGCGACGAACCCGAGTATGTTGATGGCGTATGGGTTCTGGCATGGCAAGGCCTGCGCCGAATTCGTCGCGACGCCGTCGCGTGCTTTCACACGGGGCGGATCGGCGAACAAGCGTCGCAGGATGCCGCGCGGACCTTGTCGGGAGACCCCATCGGCGGGCCGGAGGACGTGCTGCTCACCCCCTTCTGTTCGTCGCCGATCCCGCCGCTGGAGACGCGGCGTGCGGGGCCAGCCATTCACTACCTGCTGGGCGGGAATACCGTGGGCTTGTCGTCGGCGGTTGATGTCGTGATGGCTTGCCGGACGCCGCGCTGCCTGAAACGCTTCGATCCGCCCGAACGTCGTCGCCTGCGCGGCCCGACGATGGAGATCGAAGTTCCGTGCAAGGTCGCGGTCCTCGATGCGTTCGTCGAACAGAACGTGTTCGTGGAGGGTCTGCCAAAGTTGTACATCTACGACACCGCAATCAGCGGCGTCGCGGATATGAACGACCCGAAGCGCGACCTTGATCGCCTGGATTTCCGAGAGGCGGTGGAGTCCCTGGGTAACGGAGTGATGGGCATCCGCATCGTCGAGATTCCGCACTATAGCGAGATCATCGCCGAAGTTTTCCAGAGAATCGGCCGGTCTCCCGAGCAGTTTCGCGGGTATCGGTGCCGCACCCAGTACCCCCTCTATGGCACACAGTACGCGATGGGATTCACCGCGCCGGTGCGTTTCAGCGCCATCAATTCCGCATGAACGTTCGCGCCTGAGTATCGCGCATCGCAAGGGGCGGCGTCCGGACGTGAGCCCCACATTGAAGTACAGCGGGCGGTGCTTGCAGGCGAGTCAACACCCGTTCCGTTCGGTTGCTCTCAGCAGCAGATGCCAGCCCGACCGAAAGCAGGGATCAGACGCGGCGTAACGAGCTTCCGGGCTCAACAGCCGGTGCCGCTCGATTTCGACGGCATAGCCTGACCACCCCTCCCCGCCAGCGTTCGCTTGTCAAACACCAGTCCGTCTCCCCCTACGTCCACGATGATTTCGTCGCCCGGGCCGAACTGACCGGCGAGGATGCGCCGCGCCAGCGGGTTCTCGATCTGCTGCTGGATCAGCCGCTTCAGCGGCCGGGCGCCATAGACCGGGTCGTATCCGTCCGCCGCGAGCCGCTCCTTGGCCGCGTCGGTCAGTGTAAGCGTCATTCCGGTCGTACCGGCGGCTTGGCGACCGTCGGCGGCGGCCAGGCGGGCCCGGAGCAGCGCGACCTGGCGATCGACGATCGCGCGCAGGTCGGCGCGCGACAGGCGGTGGAAGATGATCGTCTCGTCAATGCGGTTCAGGAACTCAGGCCGGAAGTGTCGCTTGAGCTCCTCGCGCACGCGGCGCTCGACGCCGGGCGAAAGCGCGCCGGCGTCGTCGTCGGGAATTGCGGGCGAGACGTCCGTGCTCCCCTCGCCCGCTGGATTCCCGCCTTCGCGGGAATGACGGCGGAGGTCGCGGACCGGATCGGAACGGTCGCGGACCGGATCGGAACGGTCGCGGACCGGATCGGCACGGTCGCGGACCGGATCGGCACGGTCGCGGACCGGAGCAGCCCCATTGGGGGACCGGTCTCCTGACCGGTCTCTTTCTGCGCGCGAACGAGCGGAGCCGGCTGCTGCCGCAATGTGCTCGCTGCCAATGTTGCTGGTCATCGCGATGATCGTGTTGCGGAAGTCCACCGTCCGGCCGTGGCCGTCGGTCAGGCGGCCGTCGTCCAGCACCTGGAGCAGCACGTTGAACACGTCCGGGTGGGCCTTCTCGATCTCGTCGAACAGCACCACGCTGTACGGCCGGCGGTGGACGGCCTCGGTGAGCCGGCCGCCCTGCTCGAAGCCAATATAGCCGGGCGGCGCGCCGATCAGCCGAGCGACGGAGTGTTGCTCCATGAACTCGCTCATGTCGATGCGGATGAACGCCGCCTCATCGTCGAACAGGAACTCGGCCAGCGCCTTGCATAGCTCGGTCTTGCCGACGCCGGTCGGACCGAGGAACAGGAACGAGCCGATCGGCCGGTTCGGATCGCCCAGCCCGGCACGCGAGCGGCGAACAGCGTCCGACACGGCGCGTACGGCTTCTGTCTGTCCGATCACGCGCGCGTGGAGGCGCTCCTCCATGTGAATCAGCTTCTCGCGCTCGCCTTCCAGCATGCGGTTCACCGGCACGCCGGTCCACTTGCTGACGACCTCGGCCACCTCCTCGGCCGTGACCTCTTCGCGCAGCAGGCCGCCGCCGCCCGCGTGCAGCTCGGCGAGTTTCTGCTCGCGTTCCCGCAAGTTCTTTTCCAACTGCGGCAGGTCGCCGTAGCGGATGCGCGCGGCGGCTTCGAGGTTCCCGCGGCGCTGGGCCTCGTCCAGCTCGCGCCGACGGTCTTCGATCCGCTCCTTGATCGCCTTGATGGCTTCGATCGCGCTCTTCTCGTTCTGCCACTGCGCGGTCAGCGTGCGGTCCTGCTCCTTCAGTTCGGCCAGCAGACGCTCGGTTTGTTCGAGCTGGCGTCGGCTGGCGTCGTCCTTCTCCTTCTTGAGCGCTTCGCGCTCGATTTCGAGCTGCATGATGCGGCGGCGCAGCTCGTCCAGTTCCGCCGGCAACGAATCGTTTTCGATCCGCAGCCGGCTGGCGGCCTCGTCGATCAGGTCGATCGCCTTGTCCGGCAGGTGCCGGTCGGTGATGTAGCGATGGCTGAGCGTCGCGGCAGCGACCAGCGCCGAGTCCTGGATGCGCACGCCGTGATGCGCGTCGTAGCGCGGCTTCAACCCGCGCAAGATCGCGATCGTGTCCTCGACGGTCGGTTCGCCGACGTAGATCGGCTGGAAGCGGCGCTCGAGCGCCTTGTCCTTCTCGACGTGCTGGCGGTACTCGTCGAGCGTGGTCGCGCCGATGCAGCGCAGCTCGCCGCGGGCCAGCGCCGGCTTGAGCAGGTTGCCTGCGTCGGGCGAGCCTTCGGTCTTGCCCGCGCCGACGACCGTGTGCAGCTCGTCGATGAACAGGATCACCTGGCCGTCGGACTCGACCACCGCCTTCACGACCGCTTTGAGCCGCTCCTCGAACTCGCCGCGGTACTTGGCCCCGGCGATCAGCGCCCCCATGTCGAGCGCCACGAGTCGCTTGTTTTTCAGCGCCTCCGGCACGTCGCCGGCCAGGATCCGCTGCGCCAGCCCCTCGACGATCGCGGTCTTGCCGACGCCCGCTTCGCCGATCAGCACCGGGTTGTTCTTGGTGCGCCGCGCGAGCACCTGCATGCAGCGGCGGATTTCCTCATCACGGCCCACGACCGGGTCGAGCTTTCCGCGTCGCGCCATTTCCACCAGGTCGCGCCCGAACCGCTCCAGCGGCTGGTATGTGTCCTCCGGCGACTGGCTCGTGACGGCCGCGTTGCCGCGGACGGCCCGCAGCGCCTTGAGGATGTCCTCGCGGCCGGCCGCGCTCAGCCGCAGGATTTCCTTCGCGTCGCTCGGCACGCTTGCCAGCGCCAGCAGCAGGTGCTCGCTGGCGATGTATTGGTCCTTCATCGCCGCGGCTTCCTTGTCCGCAGCGTTGAGCACGTCGATGAACGAGCGGTGCGCCGAGAGCGACCCGCCGGTCTGCTTCGGCAGCCGCCGCAGCTCGGACTCGCACATCGAGCGAATCTGCGCCACCGCCGCGCCGGCCTTCTCCAGGATCGGCACGACGATGTTGCCGTTCTCCGCGCCGGACGGCGCGATGAGCGCGGCCAGCAGGTGAACCGGCGTGACTTCCGGGTTGCCCAGGTCGCTCGCGCGCCGCTGGGCATTCTGGATCGCTTCGCCGGCCTTCAGCGTGAACCGGTCGGGTTGCATCGTGGGCACACTGCCTTTCTGCGCAGATTCCGGCCGCGCCGGGGTTTCAGTTGCAAGCGGTGTACCAGCGCGCGGCTGTGTATAACCCGTGTCTCCGCAGAATCTTACGCGTTCGCTGACCTGTGCGGCGCCTGCCGATTTGGCACCGGGCGACCGGCGAAGCGGTAGCCCGGTCTGAGCTAATCGGCGCGCGAAAAGTCCGGACTGCTGCGCGAAAAGTCCGGACAGTTTTGATGGGTAGAAATTCCCCGGCGAAGCCTTCCAGCCCCGAAAAGCCCG
>JABRWC010000033.1:0-18494 GCA_039961675.1 Phycisphaerae bacterium | reverse complement strand
CTTATACCCCCCCCCCCCACCGAGTGCCGTCAAGCGGAAATCTGTAGTGGGCCGCCGATTTCGTCGATCGCCGTTTGACTCCACATTCCTCGTCGATGGGACGAAGTGCGAGGGGCCACCGATCAGACGGCACTTTTCGGAACACCCCGCAAATACGGGCTGCCGGGTTCCCCGCGCCGACAGGCTTGGCAGTGCGTTGAAAAAGACTGCCCGCCGCATGGAGGAGCGGCCTCCAGGCCGGTCTTGGAAGCCATTCGGCGTGCGCTCCCGCACCTATGCAACGGACCGTTAGAATACCTTTCGTGGAGTCGAGCCAGGCTGGCGGCGCGGGACCGCACGGATCTCAGACGTGGTCCGAATCGGCCCCAGCCAGGAGCCGTCGGATCGTCGTTTGCGGGCAGCCTCGGGGGCCAAGGAGTCGTGCGTGAGCAGCGCCGTTCGCATCGTCGCCTTCGCCGGAAGCACGCGTGAAGGCTCGTTCAACAAAAAGCTTGTTCGCCTGGCCGCGGACGCCGCGCGCCGCGCCGGCGCCGAAGTCACGCTCATCGACCTGCGCGAGTATCCGCTGCCGCTGTTCGACGAGGACCTCGAGAAACGCGACGGTCTGCCCGCCAGCGGCCGCAAGCTCAAGGAACTGTTCCGCGCGCACCACGGGCTGCTGATCTCCACGGCCGAGTACAACAGCTCGTTGCCGGCGGCGCTCAAGAACACGATCGACTGGCTGTCGCGGCCCGAGCCGAACCAGCCGCCGCTCTCGTGCTTCGTCGACAAGGTGGCCGCGATCATGGCGGCGTCGCCCGGAGCGCTGGGCGGGCTGCGCTGCCTGTATCACCTGCGGGCCATTCTCCAGAACATCAACGTCACGGTACTGCCGGAGATGCGGGCGGTCTCCAAGGCCCACGAGGCGTTCAACGCCGACGGCACGCTGCGCGACGCCGACACGCAGGCGGCGATCGAGCGCATCGCGGCGCGGCTGGTCGAGACGCTCAGACGCCTGCGTGCGTAAGGGCGCGAGCGGCCCGGATCAGTGAAGCTCCCGGATCTTGACGTTCCGAAACCACACCTTGTCGCCGTGGTCCTGGAGCGCGATGTGTCCTTTCTTCTCGCGCCCGTAGCGCGGCATGCTCGCGAACTTGCTGCCCGCAACGAGCGCTTCCCACTGCGGGCTCCAAAGCTCGTACTCGAGGAGTTTCTCGCCGTTGAGCCAGTGCTCGACGTGCGGCCCCTTCACCACGATCCGCGCCTGGTTGAACAGCCCGACCGGCTGCGTCACGTCGCGCGGCGGCGCGAGCAGCGCGTAGTTGGAACCGGCGCTGGTGAGCGGGCTGCGCCCGTCCGGGTGCTCCGCGTTGTCCAGCACCTGCATCTCCGGACCGGTCTGCCACACGTACTTCAGCCCGGGCTCTTCGGCGACGTGGAAGAAAATGCCGCTGTTTCCCGCGGCGCTGATCCGCCACTCCAGCGAAAGCTCGAAGTCCTGGAACTCCCCTTCCGTGATGATGTCTCCCCCGGGGCCGACGCGCACCAGACACCCGTTGACCGCCTGCCACCCGTCGGGCACGCGGTCCTTGCCGAAGCCGCGCCATCCGCGGGTGGTCTTGCCGTCGAACAGCAGCTTCCAGCCTGCCTGCTGCTCCTGCTCGGTGAGCACGTTCGCCGGCGGCGCCGGCGGCGGATTCCGCACGCTTCCCGTCCGCTCCTTCGGCAGGTTGCGCAGCGTGTACCACGCCTCCGTGGACCACGGTCGCCGGCCGCTCTCCGAGACGCACGGCGGCAGCAACCGCACGTAGATCACGCCGTCGCCCAGGCCGTCCACTTCGAGGAAGACGCGGCGGCGATCCTCGGAAACGCTGGCCGATTTCACCGGCAGCGATGAGCCGTCGCGAACCGGACCGCGCCAGCCCTTGCTCTGCGCGTCCGGCCAGCGCTCCACCAGGTACGACTCCGCCTCCCACCCCACGCGCTGAGCGAGCGACTCGGTGAATTCGATCTCCAGGCCGTTACTCATGGCCCGGACCGCCTTCATCTCGAACGCACCCGCGCCGGTCGGCGCCAGGCGCAGCATCTCAGTCGCGCCATCCCCATCGCCGCCTTTTCCGCCGACATACAGATTTCCGGCCGAATCCCACGACACCGCGCCGATCACGCGCGGCAAACCGGCGGAAAACCGGAAAACGCACCCCTGCGGCCGCCCGTCCACTTCGTCGACGTACACGCGATATAGCCCGCCGCCCGGGTTCTCCGCGACCAGAAGCTGCTCGGCGAACTCGCCCGTTGGAATGCTCGACGGCGTGGTGGCCGTTGTTCCTTCCGCCGAGGGCGGCAGCCAGGCGAACGGACCGTCATCCGCCGGCGATTCGCGCATCGCGCGCGTGCCGAAGACCAGCACGCGGTCGTCCGGGCGCGCGTCCAGCCCGCCCGCGGCGGCGAGCGCCTCGGCATCCACCGGTTCGGCCTTGTAAGCCGGATGGACGCCCGCGACCGGCGACCCATCGCCCGGCAAACCGCGCCGCAGCGCGGGGATGATCCGTTTGGCGCCTGGCGCGGTGTCGAGCGGCAAGTCCTTGGGATGCGCCAGCCGGGCCGCCGGTACGCTCTCGAACGCATCGACGCCGGCGGCGATCAGCGAGCGCCATTGCAGCGCCAGTTTCCAGCCGCCGGAAGCCTGGAAGAACGCGACGCGAAGCGCATATCTCCCAGGCGCCAGCTCGATTTCGCCGTCCTTCGGCTCGGGCCCGTGCAGGCCGTCGTGATCGATGACAAGCTGATCGCCGATCCAGAGGCGCGCGCCGTCGTCGCTGATCAGACGGAACTTGTAACGAGCGGCGGCGGTGATCTCGAGAAAGCCGGTCGCCTCGAGGTAGAAGTTCTGTTCAAGCTCGCCGAGGCTCTCCCCGCCGTCGCCCAGGTCGATCGTCGGGACGACGCGCGCCAGGTTCGGCTTTTGTCCCGGCGCCAGCTCCGGCAGTGCGCGCAGGTCCTGTTCAATCTCAAATGCGCGGACGACCACACCCGGTTCCAGGTCGCCGAGCGGGACCTGTTCGGCGCGAGCCCCGGCGGTGATCACGATCAGCGACAGCAGCGTGCCGTTCAGGCTTGATCCCATCATTCCAGGCCCTTTCGTTGATAGGAGCGACCTGTCGATCAGCGGCGGCGCGTCATGCTCCGACCTTCCGCGGCAGCGACGCCGGCGTCATTCGAGCGCCGCGCGAACGCCCGCAAGCGGACCGCCGTCGCGCGCCCGCACACCGCATGAAAACCCCCAGCCGCCTGATGCCTGCGTGATCTTGAGCAGCAGCTCGTTGCGGCCGGCGCGCAGCGTGACGTCGGCCTTGTCCTCGCCCGGCGTCACGGGCCGGACGCGCATCAGGCTTTGCACAAGCGTACCGTTGAGCCACGCTTTCACGCCGTCGTCGGCGCCGATCTCCAGCCGCGCGGGCTGCTCGGTTTCCGAATACACGAACGCGCGAAAGTAGCGACAGCAGTCGTGCGTCTTGTCGATGCGCGCCAGGTCGAAAACCCACGGATTGTCCGCGCTGGCGGCGTCCAGTTCAGTCCATTTCACTTGCACCTGCTTGGCCGGGTCCTCCGGCTCGAACGCCGTCTCAAACAACTCGGCTGCCTGCTGCCCATCGCGCGTGTACGTCGGGCTGGTCCACCAGCGCCCGACGTAGCCGTCGAAACGCTTCAGAAACGCGGCGGCGTCCTCCACTCGTTTGTGCGCCGCCGTGCCAAGTGTCTGTTCCGCCGCGGCGCTTAGAGCCGCCGCGCATTCCGCCGGATACCGCGCCGCGAGGGCCCGGGCGAGCGCCGCCGCAGCGCCGGCCGCCTCGTCCCGCAGCGCCTCGGTCGCCAACGATGCGCGCGCCAGCGCGAGCGCGTCCAGGCAGCGCACCTCGCCCAGCGCCGCCACGGCCGCCTTGCGCTCCTCGTCGCGCCGCGCAGCATCCAGCACCGACCTTAGGATCGCCAGCGATTCCTCCGGCGGACGGTCGGCGTGCGCCCGGACGATGCGAACCACGCCGCGCAGCGCGAGGACCTGCTGCGTCTCGTCTGCGGCGGATGCGGCGACATCCAAGAGATCGGGGACCACCGTATCGTCGGGCCAGTCGGCCAGAGCTCGCACGGCGGCGTCCACGACCGCGGCGTCGGCATCTTCCAGCGCCACGCGCGCCGCGGCGAGCGCAAGCGGCCCGCGGATGCGACCCAGCGCCGCGATCAGCACAGCCTTCGAAGCGCCGCTCGCGTCCTTGAGCTTCTCCAGCAACGGCTGCACGCGCCGCTCGGCGTCGTCGATCTTCCCCGCCAGTGCGACCACGGCGTCGGTCGCGGCGGCGCGCGCCGTTTCGTCGGACTCGCGTATCAGGCGCTCCACGAGCTTTGGCAGCGCCTCGCCCGTCGCCAGTGCAGCCAGCGAGCGGTATGCGGCGGCGCGCACGGCGGAGCTTGCATCCTCGCAGATTCCAATCAGCGGCGTCACGGCCGCTTCACTGCTCCGCGACGCCAGGGCCGCGATCAACTCGGCGCGCACCGCGTCGTCGCCCGGCGCGGCCGCGGCGGCAATCAGCGCCGCGTCCACGTCGTCGCCTCGCAGGGTTGCCAGCGCGGCTCGCGCCGCTTCGCGCTCCGCGCCCGTGGCGGACGCCGCCAGCGCGGCGATGGTCGCGACCTCCGTGACGCTGCCGACCGTCGACATGGCGGCCAGCGCCGCCGCCCGGACTTCCGCGCTGCCGCTCCTGAGCGCGTTGATCACCGCTGATTTTGCCTGCGGCTCAGGCCGCTGCGCCAGTTCGGAGATGAGCGCAGCCTGCACCGGCGGAGTCGCGGTCTCCACGTGCTTCAGCATCGCGATGGCGGCGCTGCTGCCGGGCATCCGGCCGAGAATTCGCACGACTTCCACCTGAAGCTCCGCGTCGCGCCGGCCTTCCAGCACGCGCAGCAGATCGGGAATCGCCTCGGCGCCGCTCCAATCGGCATACAGCGTCAGCGCCGCGAGCCGTACGGGCACGGGCAGCTGCGTCAGGTACAGGCCGCGGGCAAGTTTTGCCGCGGCCTCCTGCTCGCCCTCGCGGGCCATCAGCGTCAGCGTTCGAAGCAGGGCGACCGCCGCCGCGGCGCGGCGCGGCGATTCCGACTGCCGCACCAGCCGCTCCAGCGCGCTCGCCGCCGGTCGCCAGCCGCTGTCGCCGAGGGCCGCGATGGCGGCGAGCGCCACCCCCTCGTCCGGCGACGCGGCCAGCTTGGCGAACGCGTCGATGCTGTCGTTGTCGCGGCGCGCAGCGAGCGCATTGACGAGTGCGATCTGCCATTCGCTGTCCGTCGCCGCCGCCAGCGCGTCCCGCAGCGGCTTGTCGGCGGTCGCAGAAGGGTTGTTCTGAAGGCAGCGCCGCGCCAGCTCGCGCACGTGCGCCTCGCCGTCCGCCAGCAGCGCGGCCAGCGCGGGAACGGACTCCTCCCCGCCGATGCGTTCGAGCTGCCGCAGGAACCAGATGCGCGCCGGCGGCGGCGTCTGCGGCGTGAGCCTCGCACAAAGCGCAGCGCAGAGCGCCGTACGCTCCGCGTCGGCGCCCGGGCGGCTGGCGTAGAAGCAGATTCGCTCCAGATTCTGCTGCGGGTTCTCGCGGTCCGTCAGCTTTTCTGCGGCGATCTGCGGCAGAAGCGCGTCGATGACGCGCGTGTACGCCTGCTGAAGCTCGGCGGGCGTCGTAAGCGTGAGCGCCGCGCGCCCCGTGAACTGGTCCATCAGCGCCTCGATGGACTCATCGGCGAGAAGCGGCGCGGCCGGAACGATCAGTGCGGAACTGAAAAGGGCCAATCGAAAGAGCATCGGTCGCTCCTCTGACAGCCGGTGCAATCGCCGGCGGTTCGTTGCAAACGTCTCCGCAGGCGCGTCGCGCGAAACGCAGGCGAGCCTGGCGGCTTCACGCCGGCAGGCGGTACGGCGCTCGCTTCGGCCGGTCGAGCCAGCGCGCCGCCGCCGGATCGCCGATGATCTCGCGCCGCGCCGAATCCCAGCGAATCGTTCGGCCGGTCCAAAATGCGATGTTCGCGAGATGGCAGACGGTCACCGAGCTTGCGCCGATCTCCACGTCGCAGATCGGCCGACGCCGCGCGCGGACGCACGCCAGCCAGTCGCCGCGGTGGTCGTCGCTGGCGTACAGACGCAGATCGTTCGGGCCGATCGGCTCGCGCCCGATCGACTCCGGCCAAGTGCGGAAGTATCCGCGGTTCACCTCAATCTTGCCGTCCGTGCCGGTGAAGAGCACGCCGTTCGCCCCGCCATGAATGAGCTTTACGCCGTTCGCGTATGTCATGGTGAGCGTCTGTTCCTTCCCGGGATCGACGCGCTGGCGCGTGGCGGGAGCCCGCGGCGGGGGGACGATCTCGACCGGGCCGGTTCCGTCCGCGCCCATGCCCCACTGCGCGATGTCGATGTGGTGCGCGCCCCAGTCGGTGGTCATGCCGCCGGAATAGTCGCGAATGTCGCGCCACCCGCCGCCGTAGTCGCCGCTGCACCGCTCGGCGCTGTAGGGCTGCCAGGGCGCGGGGCCGAGCCAACGTTCCCAGTCCAGGCCCTCGCGAACCGGCTCCTCGGGCAGGTATTTCTCGCGCGAGGGTCCCTGGACGTCGTAATTCACCGTGAGCAGCTTGCCGATGCGGCCGTTGCGGACCAGCTCGCACGCCAGTCGGAAGTTGCCGTCGCTCCGCTGCTGGCTGCCGGTCTGGAAGACTCGCGCGTAGCGCCGCGCGGCCGCGACCATCGCCCAGGCTTCGTTGATCGTCAGGGCCAGCGGCTTCTCACAGTACACGTCCTTGCCCGCGGCGCAGGCGGCGACAGCGATGATCGCGTGCCAGTGATCGGGCACGGCAATCACGACCACGTCGATGTCCGGCCGGGCGAGCAACTGCTCATATTCGTGGTAGATCTCGCAGCCCTTGTAGGCGCCGGATTCGCGCTCGGCGGCGTACTGCTGTTCGACCTTGGCCTTTGCCTGCTCGCGCTTCATGCGGTCCACGTCGCAGATCGCCACGATCTGCACATCGTCGCGGCCGAGATAAGCCTCCAGGTGCGCCGAACCCATGTTGCCGACGCCGATCAGGCCCAGCGTCAATCGCTCGTTGGCGCCGGGCCGGCCGGCGCGGCCCAGCGCGGCGGACGGCACGAAATAAGGGGCGACGATGGCGACGGCCGCGGATCGAAGCAGTCCCCGGCGGCTGATGACTCTGAATTCGCGTACTGGCCGGGACGCAAGCCGCCGGCAGCCGCCCGAGTTTTCTGACACGTTTCCGTCTCCCGAACCGCGCCGCACCGGTACGGCTGGCGGCGACGTGCGGACGAAATCCGGGGCGCAGCGTATCGCACCGGCCGATCTTCGGGAATGGGCGGTGCCGCGGACCGCTCGTTACGTGCGTGCGGGCGAGTCGCCGGCCGGTTTTGTACGACGTGGAAGCTGGACGATCCGGATGCGCAGCGGAGAACAACTGCGGGGTGTGATGCTGACACTGACAGCGGTATCGAATGTGCGCGGGCATGCCGATGCAGGCGTCGGCATGGCGCTCGGCGGTGGGGACCCCGACGGACGACGTGCGTCGCCGGCGGGGTCCCCCGCGATTCTTCCGGGTCTCGATCCGTGCGGGCCTACCGGCAACTCGTGCCGTAGTTCGTCAGCAGCGCCGCAAGGTCCGCCAGGTCCACGTCGTGGTCGCCGTCCGTGTCGCCGTCGAGCGGCGACGCGCCGTAGGGCTGCCCGAAGTGCGTCAGCAACGTGGAGAGGTCGCGCAGGTTGACTTCGGCGTCGCCGTCCAGGTCGCCCGGGCAGGGCGGAAAGCCGACGTGCAGGTACGCGGTGTCGCTCATCACCGCGCCGCAGCCGTTGCTGACGACGCACGTGTACGCGCCGGCCGTGGAGGCGTTGACGGTATCGATCTCGATGAATGCCTGATCCTCGCCGACCAGGTCGACGCCCTCGTGGCGCCACTGATATACGATCTCGCCGTAGGCGTTCGGGTCGGGCGCCGTGGCCGCGGTGGTGAACGTGTACAGGCCGTCGCCGGGCGGGGCCCAGACATCGACCGGCTGAAGTGTGATCGTCGGCAGATACTGCGCCGGGCAGGCGGTCGCCTGCGCCACCGATGCCATCAGCATCGTGTTGATCAGGTCACCGGGCACGCCCGCGACGTCTGCGTACACTTCGTACACCATCACCAGGCTGCTCAGCTCCGCGAGCGAGTCGGCGTCTTCGTCCTCAATCATCACTTCGCCCGGCTGAAGCCGTTCAAGCTGAGCATCGACAGGAACCGTGCCCTCGATGAGCGGGTCATTCACCATCAGCTCTTCGAGCGCCACTTCGCGATCGACCCTCGTCTTGCTGCGGCGGATCCAGACCGAGCGGCCGTACTGGTCGGTGTTCTCGGCGGTTTCGCGGAGCACGATGCCGGTGGGGAAGAACAGCACTTCGGATGAGATGATCGGCATCGCCAGCGGCGGAGGCGGGGGCGGCGGATTGGGGTCGCCGACAGTCCCGGGAATCCACTGGAATCGCTGTGCGCTGATCGCGACGCCGCCGGCGATCGAGACGCCGAAGTGCTCGATCGAGCCAGGGTGTGTCGCGTGCTGCGGGTTGCGATAGACGACCCGGATGCCGACGTTGCCGGGCAGCGCCTCGATGGTCGGCGCGTGGTAGTTGGGGTTGTAGTACGTATGGTACACGTCTTCGCAGTGCGGCCCCTCGAGCTCGATGTCGAACTCGTTGCAGTCATCGCCGGTGTTGTTGGGCGTGTCGAAATTCCCCAGCCCGCCCATGATGATCACGTCAGCGGTCGCCGCGGAGAATCCGCCCAGGATTCCCACGAAGGTGAAAACAGCCAGACCCTTCCAATGTCTCAACATGCTCTGCTCCATTCACAACGTTTTCTAGGACGTGCGAAACGCTATGCATGCCCCCGGTGAGCATGCTCTCCCGACACGCGCCCGCGCTGCTGTGCGGCGCGTTGGAACGACGCCTTGGCGCCGGCCGGAAGCTCCGCTTGGAGCATTCGGCCGGCTCGGTGTTTGACGCCCCCGCCGCAACGGAGCGAGTGCGTCACCCGCGGCCCATGTTGAGAACGCCGCGATGGCGGGGGCCGTGACACGCCCATGAGTTCACGCGGTCTTGATCGGTTCGCGAACAGGAACCCCGTCGGCGAGCGTCATGGGGACAGATGTAGCAGATTTGCACGCGGGGTCGCGCCGAATGCAAAGTTTGCCATCGCCGGCCGCCGCGCGGGCGGCAGATGCCGGCGTCAATGTGAAGCCCCTCACAAACCGTCCGTCACGGCCAGGGCAGCCGCAGTTCCGTCGACCCAGCCGCAAGCGCATGCTGCGATCCATCGGGCAGCACGGCCGTCGCCTCCGTCCCCGTGGGAATCGTGCATTTGAGGCGGAATTCGCCGCCGGCTTCGTCGATCTCCCAGCGGCTCTCGATCCGCCCGCGCGGGCTGTCGAATGCCGCAGCCGCGCTGCGAATTGAATTGGGCGACGGGTCTGCGCGCGGCGGCGGTTGCGGCGCAATCAGCACTTTCGTCCAGCCGACCGAACCCGGTTGCTGCCGAATTCCCGCCACGTACGCGAAGTGCCATTCCAACAAGTGCCCGAGCATGAAGTGGTTGAGGCTGTCGCCCGTGCCGCGCCGCGCGTCCCAGCTCTCTGGCAGCGTCGTAAGTCCGGTGCGGACCATGTGGCCGTACGACGGAATGTCCTCGCGGTTGTAGACGCGATGCAGCGCGTCGCCACGCCCACCTTCGGCCAGAGCGCGAATCAGGAACACCTGGAGCACTTCGCCCGGCGTCTGCTTCCACCCGCGGCCCTGGAGGTCCGCGACGATTGCATCCAGCGCCGCCGTTCGATCATCGTCGGGAATCAACCCGACACACAGCGCCGTTGCGGTGCCAGCCTGACACGAGCCTTTGTTCTTGACCGTGTGCGTCGCGGCGTCATAGAAATGCCGCTGAAAATCCGCCCGAATCCGCTCATGCAGCGCGCGGTAGCTCGCCGCGTCCGCGTCGCGCCCGAGCACCGCCGCCATCTTCGAAACCGTGTCCGCGGCGTAGGCCCAGATCGCCGTCGCGCTCACCTCGTTCGGCGTCCACTGCGACGGACCGTTGCCCTTGCCGTGGCCGAAGTCGTACCAGTCGCCGAGATGGCTGGTGATAATGCCGTCTTTCGCGGTCCGGGCCAGGTAATCGACGAACCGCCGGGCCGAGTCGTAGCCGTCCACCAGCGCCGCGCGATCGCCGTACCACTCGTACAGGTGCCACGGCACGAGCACGCCGGCGACGCCCCATTCCGGCGCGTCGTTGAATGTATCGTGCCGCGGGCGTCCGACCAGATACCACGGCGTATTCGTCGGGATGAAGCCGTCGTCCGGCCCGCCCGCAGTCTGCGCATCGCGGATCGCGCGGCAGTTTCGCATGAACCATTCGTGGATGTCGTAGCGGTACGAAAGCGCCCGCGCCATGTGCCAGTTCTGTTCCTGCCAGCCGTTCTTCTCGCGGTGTGGACAGTCGGTCGGCACGTGCGACATGTTCGAGCGGACCGCCCAGTCGATGAGCTTGTGGGCGGCGTTGTGCATCGGGGCGCCGGCATCGAACTCTCCGACCGACCGGCACGCCGCGCGGACGTGCACCAGCTCGATCGATTTCAGCACCGGCAGACCGCGCGGGTTCGGTGCATCAAGCGGGACCGCGCCCTCCACCTGCACGAACTGCGCGCCGACGTAGAAGAACAGCGGCTCGTGCGTTTCCTCGCCGGTCGTCGCCTTCGTGTAGTCCAGCCAGATGTCCTTTTTCGTCCCCCACGTGTACGTGAACTTCACCCGGCCGCTCGGCTCCATGTACTCGCACGGAAGAAAGCGCACCCGCGCGCCCGGCGCGCCGCCGTCCAGCGTGAAGCGTACCAGCGCCGAGCAGTTCTGCGGAAAGACGTACGTGTTGACGCCGGCGTCAACGTCGATCGCCCGGACCTCGCTCGGCTTGAAGACCTCGAACGCTTGCATCGGCGGTCCGGGCAGTTCCGCGGGCGAGCCGCCGGGGGCCGGTGCGATGGTTGGCGCTTCCCACGCCGAGTCGTCATACCCCGGCGCATCCCAGCCCGGCTTGGCGAGGCGCGCGTCGTAATCTTCGCCCGCATAGAGATTGGAGAACGTCACCGGCCCGCGCGTCCATTTCCAGGTTGCGTCCGACACGATGCGCGTCGCGGCTCCGCTGCCGTTCGCCGGTGTGATTACCGCGTCGAGCCACAGCAGGTGCGGCCAACCCCGCGAGAAGTCCGGCATCGCGTCCGACTTGGTGAACCGGCCGCCGTCATTTGCCGCCGCGACGTGCCAGAACGAGTTGCCCAGCGCGACCGCCAGCACGTTTTCTCCGCTCCGCAGGTGCGGCCGCAGGTCGAACTCCTGCCAGTAGAGCGTCTTGTCATACTGCGACCACGCCTGGTTGATGCGCCCGTCGCCCACGCGCTCGCCGTTGCAGCGCAGCTCGTAGTGTCCAAGCCCGATCACGCGCACCGTCGCCGTCGCGGGTTGTCCTTCCAGCGTGAACGCGCGGCGAAACAGCGGGCACGGCCGCGTGGGCTCAAGCGCGGCGCTCGACAGCGACCACGGCGCCGTCGCCGCCGGGCCGAGATCGACGGCGGGAATCAGCGTGCTCTCCTTGGCCGGCGCGTTCGGGAACTCCGGCCATTTCTGCGTCGCCCCGTGCCACGATGAGTCTGTGATGAACCACTGCGTCGACCCGTCCACGAACGTCAGCGCGATCCGTGCGACCACACCCGCGGGATTCACCACCTTCTCCGAATCCACCCCGGCGGTCGTGCCATTCGACGACTCGATCTCGTCATTTCGAGCCTCGATCGCCACGACGTTCGAGCCTTCTCGCAGCGCGATCTCCGCGAACACCGGCGCGGCCCATTCGCGCGATTCCAGCGCCACGACGCCGTTGACGTAGGCCGTGGCGGAGTTGTCCGCCGCCAGCGCGAGCGAGGCCGATCGGACGCCGTCCGGCACGTCGAATCGCCGCACCAGCCACACCGGCCCGGCGGCCGCACTGCGCGTCGTCGGCGCCGGCTGCCCGGCGCTGGCGGTCCAGATCCAGCGCGGCTGCGGCCCGCGCGAGGCGGGCGGCGTCGGCGCGATCCAGCACGGCGCGGGGTGGTCAGCGGCGCTTAGGGCGAACACTGCGAGCAGCGTGAGCATGGACGGTCTCCATAACGATGGGCTGCGACCACACGCCGGCACAGCGAACGACGCGGCTGCCGGAGCGGCATTTCCGCCGGCGCGGGATTCCCGCGCGCAGCGGTTCGCGGCGCGCTGCAATCTCCGCCTGCACGCGGACGCCGCCTGCGCAGGCCCGGTGAACAGCGGCGATCGCGTGCGTGGCCGGGGGCTGCGTGCACGCACCCGGACGCATCGTAATCAAAGCGACTGTGAATAATCAGAGTGGATTCGGATGGCGCGACACGCTGAAGCGCTTCGGGAGCGGCGGACGGGGCGTCCGTGGAACGGGCGGTGTATGGCGTTACGACCGCCCACGCATCTCCCGCCCCGCACGCATGGAGGCCCCGCCCGGCGTGCGTTGGAGGTCCGTAGACGCCGCCGCGCGAGGCCAATCAACGCGTGCTGACGCTATTGCAAGGTTACTTCGCCTTCGAACCGGCCTGCGCCGCGGCGCGGTGCGGCTCGCGGATCGCCTCGCGAATCAACGCTTCGGCGACCTCGTGCCGGGAGGCATCCTCCGAATCGCTCGTTTGTTTCGTGACGGACGAGGCGACGATCTCGCCGGTCTCGGTGTCGATCACCTTGATCGCCAGTTGGGCCAGTTCCGGCGTGTAGTTGGGGAAGACGAACGCCTTCACGCCGTAAACCCGGCGCACCTCCGCCCGCAGCTTCGGGTCGAGGCGTTCGGGGAGGAAGTCCTGCTCGCCCAGCACGACCTGCAAGTCTCGGCGTTCGACGATGCGGTGCTGCGGGAACGCCTGCATGTAGAGCGGCAGGAACAGCTCCTCGTGCACGCGCTGCAAGCCGCCGTCGCTTGCCGCCGCCTCGTACCGCGGCCAGATCGCGACCTTGTCGTAGCCGATGAACTCCGGCCGCACGGCCACGTCGGCGCGATGGGCGCAGCCGGCGGGCCCGGCGGTGAGGATCAGCGCCAGGCCCGCGAGTCCTAGTCCGCGCGAGTGGGTTACGGAGAGCGTGCTCATTTACCTGTCCCGCAGCGTGACATCTCAAGCCGCGCCGTTGCGGCCTTGGATGCCGGGACGCCGGTCTTGGTTCCGGTTTCGCGCACAGCGCCCACCGAAACGGTTCCGCGCATCAGCGCGTCGTATGCCAAGCTTCATGATTCCGAGGCCCAGCAGCGTCATTGGCACTCCGGCGATCATGCCCGTACCGCAGGCACCGGCGCCGCAAGCGCCTGCCGGATTGTCTATCATCGACTGATTTGGATCGACCACGCCGTCGCGAACTGCCATGCGCAGCGTCACATCCTGCGTGACCGGACTGACGGCCTCGTCGAACGTCACGTGAAGCGTCGCCTGGTAGTCTCGGGCCGCAAGGTCGCTCGCCATTCGAACGGACACGATCGCCTCCCCCGCGGCTGGCGCGCCTTGCGCTGCTCCCTCGAGAGGATCGACGGAGGCGATGAGGCCGTCCGGATCGTCCACGGTAATCCTGAAGTTGAACGCCGGTCCGCCGCGCATCAGCCTGAGCAGCAGGGGGCTAAGACTGGATGCCTCGGAAGCCTGGATTGATGCGGGCCATTCGTTCAGTCGGTCCACTCGAGGCGCCGGACGTATGGTCGGGTCGATATCGACCGGGTCGAGTCCGTTCGATACATACCCTGCGGGTGGAGTGGCTGCGTAAAACGGTTGGGCGTCATTGCCGGCGCCGTCGCCATCGTTGTCGGGGTACCATACCGGGCAGTCCGTGTCCGTGCCACACTCGTCGCAGCGGCCATCTCCTCTCTTGCACCAATCGGACGGACAGATATCCTCGTCGCAGGCGTCACCGACGCCATCATTGTCGCAATCCGCCTGCGTCGGATTGGGGTCGTTCGGACAGTTGTCGGCGTCGTCGCACTTTCCGTCCCCGTCGCTGTCGCCGCCGTGGCCCTCGCACGGCGATTGAACACAATCCGAGTCGGCTGAGTCGACTTTGCCGTCGCAGTCGTCGTCAATCCCGTTCTCGCAGTCGGTCTCGCTTGCCGCGGGCTGCCCGCAGTCTGTCGGGCAGTTGCAGTTTGTCTCCCCCTCGCTGCAGTCGCCGTCACCGCAGCCGGGCGGTGGCGGCGGCGGCGCACAGGGTGGAACATCGGCCGGGCAGTCGCTGTCGTCGCAGTCCATCAGTCCGTCACAATCGTTGTCGACCCCGTCGTCGCACACCTCAGGAGCGCCGAGATGAATGCTGGGGTTCGTGTCGTCGCAATCCGTATCGTCGGGATCACCGTCACCGTCGGAATCGGGCTCCTCACAGACGCCGCCTTCATCGACCCGTCCGTCGCAGTCGTTGTCCACGGCGTCGCAGACCTCGGTCGCGCCGTGATGGATGCTCGGGTTCGAGTCGTCGCAATCCGTATCGTCGGGATCGCCGTCACCGTCGGAATCGGGCTCCTCACAGACGCCGGCCTCATCGACCTGTTCGTCGCAATCGTTGTCCCTAGTGTCGCAGACTTCCGTGCCGCCTGGATGGCAGGACGCGCAATTGTCATCGCAGTCATCATCGTTGGACACGTAGCCCGAAGGCGGGTCGCACGCATCTACGTAGTTATCTGGGTTGCCGTAGCCGTCGTTGTCGGCGTCACGCCACCATCGGGCCAGTGTGCAAAAGCCGTCTTCAATTGGATAAATTTTCGTGTTGCTGCTGCAGCAAAAGCAGATGTCATCGACAAACGCGCCGGCTCCGTCAATGACACTGTCATCTGAGTGGAACTTGAACCACACTCTGACATAGTAACAGGGATCAAAAGTGTAATCAAGTTCGGCGACAAACGGATACCAATCGTGAAATCCGAGGCCGTTATATGTGTCGGAGCTGGAGAATGAGTAGACCGCGTTCGGGGAGCCGCCGCCGTGCGACGGCCTTGAGATGTAGCCCTCAACTCGAATGGTAAAATAGTCAAAGTAATCTTCAGCGTCGATGAACACGTCAAACATCAGTTTGTTCGTGCCGTTGTATGACAAACCCAAATATTGAGCTTCAACATACATGTACGCGTCCATGTTATGGTCATAGCCATCGCACGGATTTGGTGTATCTCCGGCGTCCGCACAAGCAGCCATCCAGCCGGTTAAGCATTGAACATCGTCCCAGTAGTCGTAGCCACTCGAGGAATTTGAGTCTCCGACAAACCAGTAGTTATCCGGGAACTGCGCATCGCTAAAGTTTTCGGCGCAGTAGTCGCCGTTTGCGGAATGCACCGCTCCTAGCCCAAGGGCCATTCCGAACAACACGGCTCCACATGATGACCTTGTGTGGCTCGCTGTCGCCTTCATCACCTGGCCTCCTCCGGACACTCGATAGACCTATTACCCGGGTCAGTAAACAAATGACACCTCAGCGCCATTTGTCCCGGCACTCCAAACGCGTCGAACACTGCGGGTGTCACATGTTTACTGACCGGAGTAATAAATTGGGCATGCACAGTTCGATTCCGTTGAGCACAGTGTTTGTGCGTCCGTCGCCGCAGGCCGATGTCCGTGAAGACGGGCGCGTTGCCAGGAACAATGAACAGCGCAGTCACTCAGCCGCCATGGACCGCTTGCGGAATTCGTGGACGACTGCGCCTCGCTCTCAAGATGTTCGAGCGCTTTTCGAGCGGTAGGGGCGCACAGTTTTTTTTTCTCACGATCAATCGATCGGTGAGATTCTGCCGCCGAAAGCGCCGTAAGTCCTTATGCGGTCGCCGCGGGTGGACGCTGCTTACGGTAAACGAAAGGAATTTGTTTCACGGCGCGGCTCGAGCGTTGCCAGCCCGTTGAAAAACCCAACCATGTCGTTGCGGTACCGGCGTTCCGCCAGGGAAGACACGCGCGCGCCGGCCGTACCATAAGGTTTTTCTACGGCCCGTTACGTGCGAGCCCTGAAGTCGCAGCTTTCCCAGACGCCGGCGCCAGGGGCCGAAGCGTGATGGCGAAAACAAAAGCGGCAGGTGTCGGTCGCCGGTACAGCGGCATCCATCCGACAATTCGCGATGCTCAGTAAGCGTTTGAATCACAAGCAGTTAGAAAATGGTAAACCCCTGCACAGATTCCCTGTCATGCTCGCTCGAGCGGCGTTACCATGGAAATTGAGTTGCGAGTTGGCCCAAAGCCTCGTCGGACGCGGGATCGCTGACACACGTGCCGCACGTTCTGTGATCCCTGTCTCTTGGCGTAGCTCGCGAGCGCGACGGGGGAGTACGATGAACGAGCAGAACTCCCAGGTCACTTCGCTCCTCTCCGCTCTCGGCAACGGCGACGCCGGCGCGGCCGAGCGGCTGATGCGCACCGTGTACGACGAGCTGCACCGCATCGCCCACGCCCGGATGCGGAACGAGCGGAGAACCTCCGACCTCCAGACGACCGTGCTCGTCCAGGAGGCCTATCTGCGGCTGCTCGGCGGCAACGGAGCGACCGTCCCTGCCAACCGGCGGCACTTCTTCGCCGCCGCCGCAAAGGCCATGCGCCAATTCCTCGTTGACGACGCACGTAGAAGGGACCGGCAGAAGCGCGGCGGCGGCAGGCCGGCCGGCGAATTGAACGCAATGGCCAGCGCGGCCGCATCGCTCGATCGCCCCCCGGCCGAGGTGCTGGCGCTGAACGACGCGCTCGAGAAGCTGCGACTTCGCGACGCGCGCAAGGCCCAGATCGTCGAGCTGCGCTACTTCACCGGGCTGAGTGTGGACGAGACCGCCAACGTGCTGGGCGTCTCGGCGCGGCAGGTGGATAAGGAATGGAGCTTCGCGAAAGCGTGGCTGCACCGCGAGTTGTCCTGACGCGCGCCCGTGCGGCGGCGATGCTCAAATTGCGAAGCCCGAAAAGGGAACTGATTTCCAGCGGCGGTGGACGCTCCAGGCGCGCCGCGACCGAGGGAGGGCTGGCAGGCGAGGGCGGGTGGCCGATCCCGCACTTCCGTGCGGGCTTCTGATCGCGCTCGGCGACCGCGATGTGCCGTCGGAGTTGCGCAACCGGAGATGCGCAATCGGGACCCCTCGCGGAAACGAGCGGCCGACCCCGCGTTTCGGGGCGGGGTTCGGATGAGCACTCGCTTACGCTGCGGATTCCGAGTGTGGTGAGAGGCTGGTCCTTCGGGCCCTGGGGCGAGTGATTTGCGCGTGCCCTTCGTGCTTCGCCGTTCACCGCGGGGAGGGCGGGCGAGCCGGCAGCGGCAGAGGTGGCCGGTGATGCCGACGGATGAGCACTGGAAAAAGGCGCAGGAGATCTTCGACCGCATTCGTTCCGCGCCGCCGGAGTGCCGCGCCGCCGAACTGCGGGCCGTCTGCGGCGGCGACGACGTCCTGTGGGCCGAGGTCGAATCGCTGCTGGAGCACGACTCGCAAGCCGGTGAGACATTCCTTGCATCCTCCGCGGCGCGACGCCGGAAGCAGGTCGGCGCGCTGGAGTCCGTATCACCGGGCGAGGCCGAAAGTTCGCTGTCCGCGACCTCGCACGCCGTGAATTGTACCGCCGCGAACATCTGGGCGGAGAAGCTGGTCAGCTCCGTCATCGGCCGCTACCGTCTGAGACGGCTGATCGCGTTCGGCGGCATGGGCTGTGTGTTCGAGGCGACGCAGGAGCGGCCGTCGCGGGCCGTGGCGCTGAAAATCCTCCCGCCGGGGTCGAGTGCGCCGGCGGCGTTGGCCCGCTTCCGCATTGAGCCGGAAATCCTCGGCCGGCTTCAGCATCCGAACATCGCGCAGGTGTACGAGGCGGGCATCCACGAAAGCGAGTACGGCGGCCTGCCGTACTTCGCGATGGAGCTGATCCCCGGCGCGCAGTCGCTGATCGCGTACAGCGATGCCCGCCGCTTGTCGCTGCGGCAGCGGCTGGAGCTTTTCGGCAAAGTCTGCGACGGCGTGCATCACGGGCACCAGAAGGGCATCATTCACCGCGACCTGAAGCCGGCAAACATCCTTGTCGGGGCTGACGGCGAACCGAAGGTCATCGACTTCGGCGTGGCCCGAGCCTCGGACGCCGACATCGTGCTGACCACGCAATGCACGCACACTGGCGAACTCATCGGCACCGTGCGCTATATGAGCCCCGAGCAGTGCGACGGCGACCCGGCCCGGATCGACACGCGCAGCGACATCTACGCGCTTGGCGTCGTGCTGTATGAGCTGCTGACCGGCGCCGCGCCGTACGACACGTCCGGCACGACGGTCTACCGCGCGATTCAGATCATCAAGGACGTTCCGCCTCGGCGGCCGAGCGAGCTGAACCGTTCGCTGCGCGGCGACCTCGACGCGATCCTGCTCAAGGCGCT
>JABRWC010000032.1:0-28410 GCA_039961675.1 Phycisphaerae bacterium | reverse complement strand
GATGAGGAGTTCGCGCGGCTCCGCGGTGTGCCGGTGGAGTTCTTCTACCTGCTGCTGCTGTGCCTGACGGCGGTGACAGTGGTGGTGCTGTCAAAGGTCGTCGGGATCGTGCTCGTGATCGCGCTGCTGACGCTGCCGGTCGCGATCGCCGGCAGCTTCACGCGAACGCTGGCGCAGATGATGGTGCTCGCCACGCTGCTGAGCGCCGCGACGACCACGCTTGGCATGGCGCTGAGCTACGGGCCGAACCTGCCGGCAGGGGCGACAATCGTGGTGCTGGCGGGCGCGGCGTACCTGCTCGTGGTGGCCATGCGGACGCTGGTGCAACGCGTGCGCTTGTTCGGAGCGCGATCGTCGCCGCCGAAGTAGCGAGGAACGCGGCGGCGACCGACCAGCAGAAGAAGTCTCCGACCGAGATCGCCGTAGCGTCGGACCTCCGTGTCCGACGTTTCGCGCCGCGGTCGTCCGGGCCGTCCCCGACCGCGATCCGCGGCGGCAGTACGGTTGGGCCGGAACCCTTACGGTCGTGGCCCGGCTGCGTGGGATTGCTCCCTTACGGTCGGAGCTCGACTGGAACGCCGCATGACTATCGAAGGATGCCCATAGTTTCTTCGCTTCGCCTTTGTGACGCTCAGAATATCGAGGCCGGAAACGCGCCTTGTACGCGCGCCACTTCACGCTTCCGGCCAGACCCCCGTAAAGACCTCGGTCGCCGGACCGGTCATGAACACGTGGCCGCTGCCTTCGTCCCATTCCAGCGTCAGAAAGCCGCCGGGGAGCTGGGCGGTGATCTTGCGCTGCGTGAGCCGGTTCAGCACGCCCGCGACGCACACGGCGGACGCGCCCGTGCCGCAGGCCTGCGTCGCGCCCGCGCCGCGCTCCCAAGTCGCCATCTTGACGCGCTCGGGAGATTGCACCTGCACAAAATGCGCGTTGATCCGCTGCGGGAAGAGCGGATGCCGCTCGATCATCGGTCCCCACTGCTTCAGCGGCACCTGCATGAGGTCTTCGACAAAGAATACCGCGTGCGGGTTTCCCATCGACACGCAGGTCACGTTGAGCACCTTCTCGGGCAGGGGTATCGCGGCGCTCACGACGCGCTCGCCGGGAAGCAGGACCGGAATTTGCCTCGGGTCCAGAACCGGCGCGCCCATGTCGACGCGCACCTGCTCGACGCGCCCGGCGCGATCCAGCGCCAGGTCCAGACTGAGCACTCCCGCGTCGGTCTGCACGCGCAGCGGGTTCGACCGCGCCCAGCCGCGCTCGTACGCCAACTTCGCTACGCAGCGAATGCCGTTGCCGCACATCTGCGCCCGCGACCCGTCGGCGTTGAACATCTGCATCCGCGCGTGCGCGTCAGCGGATTCCGGCGGCCCGACCAGAATCAGGCCGTCGCTGCCGACGCCGCGGTGTCGGTCGCTGATCGCCTTCGCCAGGCGCACGGGGTTGGCGACGGACTGGTCGAACAGGCTAACGTAAACATAGTCGTTGCCGAGGCCGTGCATTTTGGTGAATTGAAGCGGCATGGCGATGCTCACGTTCAGAACCGGACGCGGAATTCGTCCGAGTCTCCCAAGCGCCTAGCGTCGGGCCTCCGAGTCCTACGAAAAGGACCGGAGCGAGACCGGTCCTCCAAAACGGTGGGACCCTGTTTGCGGCCGCGATCGAGACCGACGATCGTCGGACTCGGAGGTCCGACGCTACGAGCTGTCGTCGATCAATCGCAAACCGGGATCGTCGATGACCACTACGGCCGCTTGCCGGACTGCCGGCTCGATAGCCAGTTCTCCAGCGCCGAGCGTCGAAACACGTACCGCCCCGGCTGTGCCACGCCCTTCTGCGCAAGCGGGCTTGTCGCGTCGATCAGCACCGGGATCAGGTCGTCGCCGCGCCCGGTCCCGAAGAACCCCTCCGGCCGCACGGTCGGCCCCTGCGGCACGGTGATCGGAGGCAAGGGGGGCACGATCATGTTGCGCGTAAGCAGGTTCGCGAAGTCGTTTCGCGCAGTTTCGTTGCTGAGGTTGATGATCAGACCCCGTCCACGGCCCGGCGACGTCACGCCCAGCCCGTCGCTGTAAATCTTGTTGAATGCGAACTCGATCTCGCCCTGACCGAGAATGTCGGGCACGGCGACGTTGTGAAACTGGACCTGGTCGATCCACATCCGCATGGCCTGCGTCACGTACTGCCCGGGGTTGACCGTGCGCTGCTGGGCCGTGATCTTGTTCAGCGCGTCGACCAGACCGCGATCCGCCAGCGCGATCTCGAACGCGTCCGTCCCGCGCTCATAGAAAAGCGAGAAGCCCCACGTGCCGCGCTTCGACAGCGTCGCCACCGGGCTGTCCACGGTGAAGTCGCTCTTCAGCCCGCCTTCCGCGACGCCGGCCTTCACGCGCCCGTACCCCACGCCGACACGCACACGCTTCGTGTCCTGCGTGACCGTCGCCTCGCTGATGACCGTCAACCCGACGGAGTCCACCGCCATGACCGTGTACGGCTCTTCCTCGCCGATCTGGAGCTTCACCGACGAGCGAATGCCGGTCAGGAGCTTCGTCTCCGGCGGGTAGGCGTCGTCCACCTTGCACGGCTTCCAATCCGCGCTGTCGATCGAGGCGTACTTCACGTCGCCGATGACCTCCAGCACGCGCGCCAGGATGGGCTTGCCGTCCGCCGGCTGGCTCGAGGGTGGAGTCGGTGCCGGCTGCTGCGCCGACGCGAGCGGACCCAGGCAGCCAAGAACGGCCAAGAACGGGATCACGGCCCGACCCGCAAGTCGGTTGCTGCGCATTGTGTTCTCCGATTTCGACCGCCGATGGGAGCCGCCCGACGGTGCTGGTCACAGTTGATTATTCCCCGCCCGACGCCGACGTCAACGCGCACGTGCGGCGGCGCGCGGCTTATGCCGCCGGCGGACTCGCCGCACCGGCATCGGGATCGGACGCAGGCGGAGCGGTCACGGGCGGCGCCTCGGCGGGCTCTTCGGTCGACCCCTCGTAATAGATTTCGTCGTAATCCACGGCGTCCACCTCGCGCCGCAGGAGCAGGTACATTTCCGTGGCCCCGCAGTGGAACAGGCTTACGACGAACCCGCCGACCAGCCCGACGACCAGGAACACCCACAGCGCCAGCAGGAACGCCGTCGCCGCCTCCGTCGCCCCGAGCGGCGCCACGGCGAACTCGCCCCAGAACGCCGGTCCGTCGGCGGACGGCAGCAGCGGCAGGTCCTGCCAGGCGGGCATGTGCCACATCGCGTCGAGCGGCCGCAGCGTCTGGGTGTAGGTACTGTGCAGCGCGCCGAAGAGGCTCATGCCCAGGCCCGTGGCGCTGTTCGTCAGCTTCAGCAGCAGCATCGCCAGCAACCGCACGACCACGAACGAGATCCCGCCGTAAATCGCCAGGATCATCGAGTAGAACCCCACGCTCCAGGCGCGCTGGTACACGTATCCGAGCGAGCGCTGGACGGCGTCGAACGCGTCGGACCCTTCGACCGCGATGGTGGGGAACATCAGCGGGAATCCGAACACGACGCCAACCAGCGTGAACACCAGCGCCACGCCGCCGAGCAGCGCCAGGACGTAGAGCAGCCCCGTCAGGACGTTTAGCCCGGGGACGGCCGCGAAGATCGATGCCAGCGCCATGAGCAACCCGACGCCGACGAAAATCCCCAACGGAAGTAGCGGCGCCGCAACGAGCGACGACAGCTTCTCGCGCGAAAAGGCCAGCGCGCTCGTCAGCGGAAGCGCCTCGTCGCGCGCTGACTTCACCGCGGCGATGCGGCAGATGGCGCCGCCGAAGTAGCCCAGGCTCACGATTACCACGGCCGCCACAAGCACCGCCAGGAACAGCCGCTCGCGCGCCAGCCACAGCACGCCCCGCGCACCGTGCACGATGCTGGCCACCATCGCCGGCCGCTGGACATCGCCCGGCGAATCGAACCCGATGCGGCCGGTGCACACGCCCTGGATCGCCGACGCGAAACAGGAGATTTCGAACTCCAGAAGCGCAATGAACGGCCCGCGCGCCTCGACCGCCCGCGCCGCCGCGAGCGTTTCCAACTGGTTCAGAAGTCCGCCGTAGCGCGCCTGCTCGCGCGCCACGCCGGCGTCGCCCGCCTGCCCTCCCGCGGCCAGCAACCGCCCAAACGCGTCCGCTGGACTTTGGCCGCCGAAGACCGCCGCGCTCTTGCCGCCCGCGACGACGCGCAGCACGTCGGCGGCGATGCGCAGCTCGCGCCGCGTCTGGGACTTGTCCGCGTCGGACCGGCTTGTGTCCTGGTCGAGTTGGCGCAGTCCGGCATCGAGGCGCTGGTCGATCCAGTTGCGGAACTCGGACAGCTCCGCGTCCAGCGCCGTGCGATCGATCCCATCCGCGGCGACCCGGGCGTCGCTGGCGGCGGCGCGCGTCTGTACGACCCATTGCTCGTAGCCGTTGCGATCGTACGCGGCGAAGGCATGAACTTCGTTCGGCATCGTGGCGTCGGGGGAGACCAGCACGCCGGCGCCGGCCGCGAGCCAGATCGCGTCCAGAATGCGGCCCGCCAGGTAAATCACCGTGACCGCCAGGAACCCCAGCGTCAGCGGCCAGATGGAGATGGCGCGCCCGAAGGTCGAGAACAGGCGAACGAACGGCAGCGTCGCGGACCAGCAGATGCGACCCACTTCCACGTGCTCACCCGGCATCGTTGGCCTCCCGCTGCGAGGAACGGCGGCAGTGATGTCCGCATTATAGGACAAATGCGCGGACTCACAACCGAGCGTCGGCCGGCGCTCAGCGACCGTCTGGCTCGCGCGCCGACGAACCATGTACAAAGCGCGAGATTGCCGCCAGCGTCGCGTCGCTGATGTGGTGCTCGATGCCTTCGGCGTCGGCGTCGGCGTCGGCCTCATTCACGCCCAGCTTCCGCAGGAATTCGGCGACCAGCTTGTGACGCTGTTCGGCGAGCTCGGCCAGCCGCCGGCCATTGTCGGTGAGGAAGATCGAGCGGTAGGGCGCGGAGCGGACCAGCCCCTCGCGTTGCAGGCGCGCGACGGTCTTGTTCACCGTGACATGCGATACGCCCAGACGCTGGGCCAGCTCGACGGTGCGGGCTTCACCGTGGGTACGGATGAGCTGCGCAATCAGCTCCACGTAGTCCTGCGCGATCTCGCTCGAATGATCGCGGCGGATCTTGTTGTATCCCGCCGCCTGGCGCGCGGCCGCGGCGTCCGGGCGCGCGATCCGCCGCGCGCCCGACGGGCCGGTCGAACTGCGTTTGGTTCGGTTCCCGGAGCTAGCGCGCGCATCGCCGGCGCTGGAGCGGTTCTTTCTGGTCATCTGAACCCCGCCGCGAATCCCGGGAGGCGCGCCGTTGCGCCGAGCACGCAGAATAGTCCCGTCCCGGCGGGCAGGCAAACGAATTGCGTCAGTTGAGAAGCACTGGCACGACAAAACTCGATACGGGCGAGTCTCTGAACGTCGCCTCACTCCAGCCGTAGTTCCAGAACATCCGGCCGAAGTCCTTGCGTTTCAAGAAGTCCCTCTCGAAGCTCTCAAAAGCCTTGCGTTCCTCTGCACTGTCGGAATCAAAAACGGGCGCGTACGTGAAACTGGCCGCCTGCTCGCCCACTTTCCTGAAACTTGGTTCCACGATGAGACCGTTGTCGCCGATCGAACCGAGGTTGATCGTGCGTCGCACCACGTTGCGAACGTTCCAAACGGCGCCCAAGCAAGGGACGCACCAGGCGCCCGCCCTGGCGCGCTTCATGTCGAGCCCCTTCGGTTCGACGAACAGGCTCCGCAATTGCGTTACGGACGCGGGCTTGGCAACGTCGCCCCAACTCATCCCGCGCACGGCGCGCGGATTGAAAGTCACCTGCTCCCAACGGATGAGCCATAGTTTGCTGTCCGGTGCGAAAACCACGCCAAAGGAGCCCGAATCGCCGGGCCCGGACCCCTCCAGCGCTTCCCCGAATGCCCCGCCTAGGAGCTTCTCGCCAATCGCGGCGTTCTTGGCCGCCGCGCGCACCGCCGCGCCGTTCGCATATCCGGTCAACTGGGACACCGGCATCACGAGTCCCACTTCCAGCGATCCCTCAACAAGCTGCCCCGCGGCGCCCCGGGTCCGGTAGCTGAGCGCGTAGACGTTTCGGTCTCCAACGAAATACTCGACGTACACGGTTGGGAACGCATCGGCCGTATTCTCCCGGTAAGGGGCCACGGCTCCGAGGAGCTTGCTCGTGACCAGCGCCAGCCGATCCGCCGCGCGACGATTCTCGTTCGCCAGCTCCGGGTTTCGGATGAGGTCCTTCGCGCGGTACCGCTCGCACTTCACCTGCGTCACCGCCATCAACGCCTCCACGAACTCTTCTGCCGTCACCGCCGGCTTCGTCGCCAACGCTTCCAGCTTGTCATCCAGCGTCGCGGCCGGCGGTTCCGGCGCAGTCACGGCCGTCCATTTCGGATAGCCGAGCGCGAGCGAGTCCCAGTCCGCCGTGAACGACCTTTCGCCAACCTTCGCATTCAGCGCGTCCGCCTGCGCCTCGAGCGTCACGTCTTCCGGCTTCACGCCATGCTCTTTCGCCAACGCGGCGGCGGCGGCATCGGCCCGGCGCGCGCGAAACGCCGGGTCGGCGCCGAGCTTCTTGAGCTGCTCGCCGACGGCGGCGCCCGCCGATTTCAATGCGTCCGCGTTCCACTCCAGCCCGCCGGCCGTCAGCGCGAGCGCCGCGTTCAGCGTGATCGCGTCGGTGGCCGGCGCCCCGCTGGGACGGGCCGTCACGTCGACCGGGAGCACAAACGGATCGACCGCCGCTTCGTCCGAAACTTTGATCTCCAGCGAGTCGCAGCCCGACCAGTACCGCGAGCCTTCCGCGTCCCTGGCGACCCCAACCGCGTCGCGAGCGTCCGGCCAATCCGCGACCAGCCGCTCCTTCACCGGGTCCGTCGCGGCGTAGGCACGCAGTCCGTCCCGAATCGCGGCCGCGGCTGCCTTGGCGTCCACCGTGTACGCGAGCGTCTTCGCGTCCCATGGCAGGCGGATCGTCGCGAACGTCAGCCCGCCGTCGCCCTGCAACGCCGCGGGCAGTTCGCCGCCGCCCTCGAACCCACCGGCGACCTTGACGCTAATCCCGTCGGGCGGCTTGACCGCCTCCCCAATGGCCGCTGCCGCAGTCTCCCCGCGCGACTTCTGAAGCCCGGCGAGGTACCGGGCGAACGCGTCCCGAGCCGGTTCGTCCGCTGAGAGCGTTCCGCTGGAATAGCGCCCGGAAAGCGCGAACTGCGCGTCGGCCCGCGTGTCGCCGCCAAGACGCGCCGCGATCGTCAATTCAACCACGCCCGTTCGACCGTCCGCGCTGCGAAGCTTCACGTCTTCAAGCTCGGCGACGAACTCGAAGGCGCCGTCGTAGTCCGCGTCGAGCTTCACCTGCGCGGGCGTTTTCGACCCCGCGCTGGTCGCGTCCAGCGCCGCCGCCTGAAGCGCAAAATGTCCCGCGGCCGCATCGGCGGAGACCGACGGCGCGCCGCTCTCGGCGTCGAACGCGATGCCGGTGAAGCTCAACAGCGGCTTGCCGCCGAACGTGGCGGTCAATGTGTATGTCCCCCCTTCGGTGGGCGCCAGCGCCACGTCGCTGACGCCGTCGGGCTTCACAACTTGCTTGACCGCGTCTACGAACGCATCAATCGATTTCTGACGCGCCTCGGCAGCGCGCCGGGCCGCGTCCGTTTCGTCCTGTTTCGGTTCCGGTTCCGGCTCGGGCTCCGGCTCGGGCTCTGGCGGGAAGACGCTCTGCTGCCAGTTCGCGGCGAGCTGCGGCGCTTCGAGCTGCGATTCCTCCAGCGTACCGATCCGCGTTTCCTGCCCGCTGGTTGCGTTCCGAGCCAGGATCGCCGCCGGCAGCCTGTCGGGCGGTTCCAGCCGGACCGTGACCTCCGGCGTCGGGCGGTTCGGCGCGGGCGGCGGCCGGCCCCCGTCCACCAGGCTTTTGATCTTTTCCAGTGCCGTTGCCATGCGTTGCGACAGGTCCGGCTGCGGTCGTTCCACCGGCTTCGGAAAGAACTGTTCGACAAGCGTCGCCGGCAGCGAGAGCTTCGCCAGCGCTTCCGCATCGGCCGCGTCGGCGAGCTTCTGCGGCGCGCCGCCTCCCGGCGGCAGCGCGAACAGCGCACCCGGCAACTTGTCGGCCGGTCGGATTTCCAGCCGCCAACCGGCGTCTGTTCGGCCTTCGCCGGTTGCCTTGCGCCGCGCAGCGTCCAGCTCGCCGTTGAGCCGCTCCAGCGCCGCGGCGATCGCGGGCGCGTCGGTCCGGGGAGGAGTGGTTCCTCCCCCGGCTGAATTGCCGCCGTTGCCGCCCGCGCCGCCGCCGCCGCCGCGCGGCACGAAGATGAACGCCAGCACGGCCACGGCGATGAGGCCCAGTCCGCCGGCGACCAGCAGCGGCGCCCGGCTGGCCTTGGGCACGGGAAGCTCTTCGAACCTCTTTCGCAAAGCTTCGGCCGCGGCCCGTTGTTCCTTCGCCGCAAGCGCGTCCGCTTTCAGCGCCTCGCAGCACTCCGCGACGCGCTTGGCCCGCCGCCCGCGCGTGGCGACTTCCTGCTCCAGCGCTTGCAGCTCGACCGCGATTTCCTTGCGCCGCGCCTCGACCACCCGGACCGCGTCACTGCGTAGCTCCTCGATGCGCTTGCGCAGAATCGGCGGAATGTCGTCCGCCTTGAGCAGAGTCGCCGCGTCGCGGATCACGGCGGCGACGTCCTTCTTGGTTGCAAAGGCCTGAAGTGAGTCGACCCTCGGAAGCCACTCTTCGAGCCGCGCCGCAGCGACGAGGGCCGCCTTGTGTCGCCCTGCAAGCGCCGGATCGAGATCCACGCCGGCGGAAGCGTCTTCCAGCGCCGTCCTCGCGCCGCGCATGTCGCCTCGCTCCAGCGCCGCCTCGGCCTTTTCCAGCGCACGCTGAGCGGCGGCGAGCGCTTCGCGCCGCCGGCGCTCGACGATCTGCTCCGCGCTGCGGCGAATCTGCGCGACGCGGGCGGTTGCCCACGCCGGGAGCTCGGCCGGCAGTCGGTCGAGCATCGCCGACAGCATCTGGGGTTCGGCCGTCCCGGCTTCCAGCGCGTGCTCGGCTTCCTGCAACGCAGACTGTATGGGCCGCAGGTAATCGAGCCGAGTCGTGAGGATTTTGTACCGCTGCTTCAGGTCCCCCAGCAGGTGCGACGATTTCGCCACGGCCGCCAGCCCGGCCCCGGCCTCGTCGAGCCGGCCGGCCTCGAGGTCGGCGTCCGCCTCGTGCAGACGCGCGGCGACCGCCTGCCGTTGACGCTCGGCAAACGCCGCACGTCCGGCCGCAATCTCGCGCTGCACGGCGGCAGCCTGCTTGCGCAGCGCCGCCGGCCAGGCGTCCAGGTCCTCGCGCTCCAGCAGCGCCGTCGCCTCGTCGAGTTGGTTGGCATGCACGCACTCGCGCGCCTTGTGGAGCGTGGCGGCGGCGCGCTCGGTCCGCGCGCAGACCTGGAGCATCTCTTCGGCCTGCAAGCGATCCGGTTCCGGCAGACCGATCTCTGGCAGCACCTGCTCGTTGATGATCGACCGGCATTCGGTCACGTCGCCCGAGGCCAGCGCCCGGCCGGCGCGCTCGAGCGCCGCCCGGGCCTGGACGATCGCCGCCTTGCGCGCTTCTTCCAACGCGGCGCGCGCGTCGCGGCCGATGCGCTCGATCTCGTCGCGCAGCACCTGCGGGATCAGCGCCGAGGCCAGCGCGGCGTCCACAACCTGGACAGCGCCGTGAAAGTCGCCAGCACCGAGCGCGTCCCGGCACTGGTCGCGCTGCAACAGCACGGCGGCCAGGCCGTCCGCGCGCTGTACCAGGTCGGCGCGCACGTCCTGAATCTCCAGCTCGTCGAAATCCGCCGGAACCTTCGCCAGGCTGTCGCGCATCGCCTCGAGGTCCGCCCGCTCCCAGGCGTTGCGCGCTTCCTCCAGCACGGCGCTGAGCTCGGCCCGCTCGGCCTGTCGCTGGCGCACGTCCTCCAGCAGCAGCGCCGCCTGCTCGCGGACATCCGTCTGCATGCTCTCGTCGGCGATCAGGACTTCGAGCCGCTGCTGCGCCGCGGCGTAACGCCCCTGGCGTAGGTCGTCAGTCGCAGCGGTCAGCTCGTTGATCTGCCGTTCGACGCGCTGGCCGGCAAGCTCGGCTTCGGCGATGAGTTGGCGGGCTTCGGCGGCCAGCGTGGCGGGCGTCGCCGAGTCGCGCAGCAGGCCCTCCAGGGCGTGCCGCGCGTCGTCCAGCTCGCCTTGTGCGATCGCGTCGCGGGCGTAAGTGATGTAGCTGCGCGCCAGCGCGTCGGCGCCGGTGCGGATCATTTGCTCCTGCTCGTCGCAGAGCTGCGCCAATTCGTCCGCCAGGCGGCGCAAGCTGTCGTCGCATTCCGGCGCCGCGCGGACCTCCTCCGCGATCTCACGCGCCGCGTTCAGCTCGAGCTGCTCCAGGCGCTTCACGCCCTCTTCGAGCCGCCGTTCGAGCTGCTTGCGCCGCCCGATCGCCTGCTTCTGCGACCCGACGCGCTTCACCACGCCCTGGAGCGCCTCCTGCCACAACGCCGGCAGGTTCGGCTCCTCTGCGAACCGCGAGACCGCGTTCAGGAAGCCGTCCGCGTCGCCAGCCTCCAGGCGGGCGAAGCCCTCACGTACCGCGCGCGACGCCTCGGCCCAGGCCGGCGGTTCCGTGTCCTCGATTAGCTTCTCGGCCTCGGTCAGGTTCCCGAATCGCTCGCCGGGATCGCTGGAGAGCAGCTTGCGGACCACTTCCGCCCAGGCGAGCAGCGGCTTGTCCGCGGCGGCGGTCAGCCCCTTCTCCGCTCGCTCGAAAACGTCTTTCCAGTCCTTGCGCTCATCCTGCGGTGCGTACGGTTCCAGGTGAAAGTAGAACATGAGCGACGGGTCGGAGAGCGACGCCCCGTACGGATGCACCCCCGTCGCCAGCAAGAAGAGCACCGCGCCCAGCGCGAACTGGTCGGACTTCGGATTCAGCCGCAGCTTGCCCTCGAGCAGCTCGTGCCCGAAGAACGGCGCGATCCAGCCGTATTCGCGGGTGGTGTCCTCCGGCAGCAGCGACCACTCGCCCGAGCGCACGCCGTCCTCGTCCGTCTCGACCGCGCCGTCGCAGTGCACCTGCCGGCGAGCGTCGACCCCGCAGCTCGCCTCAAACGCCGGGGCCAGCCCGAAATCCGTCAACTTGACACGCCCGGCTTCGTCCAGCACCAGGCTGGCGGGCTGAATGCCCCCGTGCAGCGCCTGCTCGCCCGCGGCGGCCCGCAGCGCCCGCAGCAGCGTCAGCGAGAGCCAGGCCAGCGTACGAGCGTCGGGGCGGGCCTCCTGGCCCTCGAAACCCTCGCTGAGACCAACGCGGGCCTTTTCGTGCGGAATGATGAGGCGGTCCGGACGCTCGCGAATGTCGCCCGTCACGCGCAGGATGCCGTCGCACTTGGCCGCCAGTCCGGCTTGCTGCCTGACGGCGGCAGTGATCCGCGCCACGAATTTGGCGCGCGCGTCCCCGGTCAGGTCATCCGGAATGCGCACGACCCGGTGATCGGCGAATTGGTCATGGAAGAGGCGACACGCCAAGGCCTCACCCGTGGTCAGCATCGTTGACCGCTGGCGCTATTCCGGCGTCCGCCACGCGCAGGGACGCCTCACTATATTCATCGCTCCGATTCGGGTGTCAAACGAGGAAGTGCCCCTAACTCTCGCGGGCGGCAGAGGATCGCGCAAACCAGCCGCGTGCCCACGCGGTCGCGATCGCCGCGCAGCCCAGCGCCAGAACGCCCGCGTCCGACCAGACCAGTCCGTAAGCCGCGACGGAGCCCAGTGCCAGCACCGGCATGGCGCCGAGGGCAAGCGCCCGTGCGCAACCCGCGGGCCGTCCGCGCAATACCAGCACGAACGCCGCGATCACCAATGCGGTCACGGGTGGCAGCGGCAGGTCCGAGCACCACGACGCAAGCCGCCACAACGGCACGGACCCCGCCAGTGCCGCAACGCACGCCGCAGCCCGTGCCGCAGCCCCGCCTTCGTCCCGCGCATCGCGGAATAGGTACAGTGCCAGCCCGACATGCGTTAGCCCGGCAAGCGCTGTGAACAGCGGTGCTGCGGAGATGGCGTTGGCGTCCAGCGCCCCAAGCGCAATCACCAACCCGACTGGCGCAACCAGACACGCCGCGAAACGCGCGATCGGGATCAACCGGCCAGCGGTCGTCCAGGCACGTTCGTCAAGCAATTGCTGCCGCCAGAATCGAGCCAGCCACAGCAGCCAGAGGCCGGCCATCGCCACGCCGGTCATGAGCACCGCGGATCCGCCGCCCACCCAGGCGACCGGCGCCAGCGCGGTTCCCAAAGCAAGCAGCGCCAGCGCCGCGGCCGCGGAAGCCGGATCGTCGCCGCGATGTGCGATCACGAAGCTCGCCAGTGAGGCGATCCACACCGTCACCGGCGTGAGCGGGTGTTCCCACGTCAAAATGCCGAAGGCGAGAAACCCGAACGCAGCCACCCGGTTTGCGACCCTCAGCCACCGCAGCTCGGCCGCCGGTTCGAGCAGCGTGTACGGGTTCGAAAGCCACGCGCGCCGCCGGAACAACCATCGCGCCACGGCGGGCGCCAGCGCCGCCGCGAGCATCGCCAACGCCACGACAAGCGCCGCCGCGGGACTGAGCGCTTCGCGGAGCGGTTGCGGCGAATCACTCGCAAGCCACCAGGTGAGTGCGGAAGCGGCGAGCAGCGTCGCCGCGCCGGGCACGGCGCCGCGCATGGCGAGAGCACTGGCGAAGAAGCATGCCGCAGCCGCCGGCAATCCGAGCGACCGAACAACGCCGCCGGACTCGAGCTGACCGGACAATCGTGCCAGACCGATCGCGGCGCAGATCGCTGCCGCTGCGAACCAGATTTCTGCGCGCCGCGCCCGGAGCCGGAGCGCATCGCCGCGCTGCGCGCGCCCCGAATCGAGGCGGAGGGACCGCGCGCCGGCGACGGTCCAGGCGATCGCCAGGCAAAGCAGCACGATTCCGGTTGCGGGTCGAACAGCCGCCGGCGACGCGAAGGCCCACATGAGCCCGACCAGGCACAGCGAAGCGCCGCTCGCGAATTGCCCCTGCGCAATCGAGCGCCGCCACCAGTCCCTCGCGCCGGCCGCGCATCCGATACCGGCGGCGAGCGCGCCGACGGCGGCGACCGACACGGACGCCGCTTCTGCTGATATGAGCACCTGGATCATCAGGCTCGTCCGTGAGCGGCGCGGAGACCGCACTCGGCGCGCGGTTGGATGCGGCGCGGTTGCCGACTGCTGCGCGCGAACCACATATGCTAGCGTCGGCGGGGCGAGCGCGGGCGACTCGCGCGCAATTCGGCCCCTCAGTTCCGTGCGGGGTTCGGATGCGCTCGCTGGCGCTTGCGGACCGTTTCCTCGCGCTCGCGGCTCGGCTGTGCCGGCGGGCCGCCGGCGCTTCCCTCACGGCCGCAACTCGCGCATCCGCTCCCTCACCGCCGCGCGCAGCGGACTGTCCTGCGGCAACGCCGCCTCGATGCGCTCGAAACGCCGCAGCGCCTCGGCGACGGCGCCGTTGGCCGCGTACGCTTCGGCGAGGTTGATCTGCGTGCGAACGTCGTCGGGCTGAAGCTCGTTGGCACGCCGCGCGTGTTCCAGCGCCGCGCGCGGATCGGTCTCCGCCAGCAGCCGCGAGAGGTTCGCGTGCGATTCCCAGTCGCGCGGGTCCAGCTCCACCGCTCGGCGGAAAATCTCCAGCGCCCGCTCCTGCTGGAAGCACACCAGCAGCGCCTCACCATATGCCTTCACGACCGCCGCGTCTTGCGGTGAAAGCTCATACGCCGCAAGTAGCTGAACCAGCGCGTCCTCGTTCAGCCCGACGCGGATCAGCAGCCGGCCGAGTTCGAGACGCGCTGCAACGTCGCTGGGGTTTTCCTGCACTTGCCGTCTCAGGTCGTCGAGCCGGGCCGCGTCCTGCTCGGTGACGGCGCCGAGTTCGGCGAGCAAGCGTTGGGCTTTCTCGTCGCTGGGGTTGAGCGCCAGCGCGCTTTCGACGAACTTCCGCGCCCGGTCCGCGTCGCCCTCCAGCAGGTACACCTTGCCCCGCTGCCGGAGCGCCTGCGGGAAGCGCGCACTGACCGCCAGCGCGCGGTCCAGCAGCTCCGCCGCGCGGCGCAGCAGCGCCTCCCGCGCCCGCGGATCGCGCTCGCGTTCCGCGTCCCAGATTACGAGCTGCGCGAGCGACGCGTTCAGGTGCGCCCCGTTCGGATGCATCGCCACGTCGGCGCTGAACAGTGTGAAATCGTCACGCCAGTCCGGATTCCGCACCGCGGTTCGCAACACCAGCGCCACCAGCAGCAGCGCGCCGAGCGTGCGCAGCAGCCCGAGCCGTTCGTGCAGCAGCCCGCCGGGCTCGCACGCGCGGCGGTGAAGCTCGTTCACCAGCAGCGCCGCACCCAGCAGCGCGGGAACCGACGGCCAGTAAAAGAGCCGCTCGGCCAGCGAGACGCCGATGAGCAGCACGGCGTTCGAGATCAGGAAGTAGCTCGCCAGGAACATCGCTGCCAAGAACGCCAGCTCGCGCCACAGGCCACGGGGTTTCGCGAACCCGCGCAGCGCCGCGAGCAGCGCCGCCGCGAACGCGGCGCCAAGAACGGTCACGACGGTCGGCCCGGCGTTCGGGTTGAAGATCGCCAGGCCGTAGTCGCAGCTCAGGTCCGCCGGCGCGATCAGCAGCCGCGCGTAATGGCCGAGCACCGAGAGCGGACCATGAATGCGGGCCGGCCCCTCGGCGTCGCGCAGCGGATTGAACAACCCGCTGGTCACCTTGTCGCGGATGAGCCGCGCTTCCAGCGCGTATGCGCGCGCCGGCAGATAGACCGCCACGGGCAGCCCGAGCGCCAGCACGTACAGCCCCCACGTCCGCCAAGGCAGCCGCGCCGCACCGAAGCGCCGGGCCAGCGCGAGCAGCGCCACGGGCAAGTAACAGACCGCCGTCTCCTTCGACAGCAGCGCCGCCAGGAACGCCCCGCAGGCGCTGAGCAGCGCCGCCCGGCCGGGCGGGCTGGCTCCCCGCGTCAACGCGATCAGCCCGAGCAGCAGGAAGACCGTGCTCAGCACCTCCGCGCGGCCCACCACGTTCGCCACCGCCTCGGCGTGCACCGGATGAACGGCGAACAGCAGCGCCGCCAGCGATGCGACGCTTCGGCTTTCGAGCATGGCCAGTGCGAAACGCCACACGAGCGCCGCCGCCAGCGCGTGCAGCAGGACGTTGACTACGTGATAGCCCAGCGGCGCCAGGCCGTGCACGGCATGGTTCACCGCAAAGCTGAACAGCGTGAGCGGGCGGTAGAGCCGGTCGCGCGTCGGGTCCTGAACCGTCGCGTCCGGATCGAGCCACCAGTCCGTCAGCCAGATTTGCGCCAAGTTGTCCAGCGAGCGGATGCGCGGGTTGTCGCGGACGATCGGGTTGTCGTCGTAAGCGAAACCGTTGCCCAGACTGCTGGCGTAGCAGAGGACGGCGGCGAGGATGGCCGGCCACGGTCCGCTGCGCCATCGCGCCGCCGCGCGATCGGGGGCCTGCGGCGGCCTAGCGGCGCGCGTCGGCGTCCGCGACGACGACATTGTCGTACTCGAGCAGCGTGCCCTTGGCGCGCTCCAGGCCCACGATCGCGATGTTGTAATTCGTAATGACTTGCAGCAGCCGCTGGCGCGTCTGGGCGAGTTGGTCCACGCCGTTCAGCTCGGTCTCAAGGAAGCTCGGGTTCACGCGGTCGGAGCGCGCCTGCAAGGCCCGCAGGTTGCGCTCCGCGGCGCGGACGGCGGTGAGCTGCGGCGGGATCTGGTCGTAGCGCAGCACGAGCTCGCGGATCGCGTCGTTGACCTCGGTGACGACGGTGTCCATCACCTGGTGCAGCCGCACCACCGCCTGCGACTCCTGCTGGCGGGCGCCGCGGTATGCCGCCAGCGGGCCGCGGTTGCCGATCGGGTACTCGAACGAAAGCGAGACGGTATACGACCGGAAGCGGTTGGTCGTCATGTTGTCGAAGCTGGCGTCGGACCCGTCGTTCAAGCCGGAGACGTCGTACTGGAGCGCCACGTCCAGCCGCGGCAGGGTCTCGTTCTTGGCCCGCGCGGTCTGAATGCGCGCCCGCTCGATCCCCAACCGAGCGGCGTGGATTTCGCTCCGCGCATCCAGCGCCGTGCGCGCCTCCGCAAACAAGTCGACGGCGATCGCCGCCGCCATTGGCGTCGCGATCGGCACAATCTCGACCGGGTCCGAGAGCGTGAACTCCGCGTCGTTCAGCAGGTTCTTGAGCGCGTCCTCGGCGTCGCGGACGATCTTGACCGCCTCCTGGAAGTTCACCAGCCGGCTCAGGTACTGCGATTCCGAATTCGCCACCTCGACCGGCGTGGCGTCGTGATCGAGCCGCTCGATCATGCTCTGCCAGGTAACGAAGTTCTGGCCCACCGCCTCGGCCTGGATCATCGTCGTGCGGCGCGCCTGCATCAGCAGCCAGTAGGCCTGCTCGACGGCGAAGAGCGTCTCGCGCACCTGCTGCACGAACTGCTCCTGGCTGATCCGCAGGTCCGCGCGCGCGATCTCGATCGCGGACCGATTGTAATCCAGCCCGAAGCCACGCAGCAGCGGCTGCGTAATCGTGGCCGTGAAGTTCGTGCTGTACGCCGGGTTCACGGTGTTGAATTGCAGGTCGGAGAACGATCGCTGCTGACTGAGCGCGAGCTGGGCCTGCATGCCAGTCGGCAGAAGCTGGCGGATACCGCCCGAACCCGAACGCGTGTCGCTCTGCCCGCTGGCAAGCTGCGTCGGAACGGCCCGGTCCTCGTTGTCGTAGGTCGCGTCGAGGAAGAACACCGCGTCGAACGCCGACTCCGCCCGCACCAATGCCGTGCGGGTGATCGCCGGGTTGTACGACTCGATCCGGATTTGGTAGTTGTTCGCCAGCGCGCGCTGGACGCACTCCTCTAGGCTCAATTGCACCCGGCGCGTGCGGCCCGTCTGAAGCAGGCTCAGAAATTCCCTGGCCTTCTCGATCACCCGGCGGTAGCCGTTCACCACGCGGATTTCGCGCGAAGTGCGCTCGATCTCGGCCAGCCGCCGTGCGAAGACCTGGTCCGCGTCCACCGGGTCGGGAATCTCCGCCAGCACTTCCACCGGCGCCGGCGCGCTCGTCGGCCCCGGTCCCGAGAGCAGCGCGATCTTCGGCGGAAGCTTCGGCTGCGAGCTGACCGGCTGGATCATCGTCTCGCGCTGCGCGAAGGCAAGTTGCGACTCGCCGGTGCTCGTGCGCGCCGCGCCCTCTTGCTGCTGGCGCGCACGGATCGCCTCGCGATAGTCCGTCTCGGACGGGCCGGCGGCGACGCGCGCCGGCCAGGGCGTCGCGGCCGCCAGCGTCGCCGCCAGGACGAGAGACAGCAGCATCCGGCCGGCATTACGCGGCAGGAGCGGTTGAAGCACGGAATTCCCCTTGTCCTCTCGCCGCGCCACGAGCGGCAGGTCGGGCTGCATGATAGGAATCGCGGCCGCAGCGTGTCAAACCGCGGCGAGAGTGCACTGGCCATGGCCGCCGCTTCGCGATAAAAAGCGGTGCGCGGTCCGCGCGGCTGCGATCATTGGCGATCGAGTCGCCGAACACTGCGGAGTTGCGCGTGTCGCTCGAACAAGCCGTCGGCGATTGGCAGCAGTCGGTGGCGCGCAAACTGCGACAGGACTTCGATCAAATCGCGCGCTGCGCGCGCCTGCTGGAGCCGCATTCGCTCTGGTCGCGCGCCAACGCGCACTGCAACAGCGTCGGCAACCTCGTCCTGCACCTGAACGGCAACGTGCGGCAATGGATCGTGGCGGGGCTGGGCGGCGCAACGTTCGTGCGCGACCGGCCGGCCGAGTTCGCCGAGCGCGGCCCGCTGCCGTGCGAGGACATCCTGTCGCGGTTATCTGCGACCGTCGACGAGGCCGGCGCCGTAATTACCTCCCTGCGGCCCGCGGCCCTCGCCGACCAGCACGTGATTCAAGGTTACCGCGTCACGGCGCTCGCGGCCGTATTCCACGTTGCGGAGCATTTCTCGTTCCACACCGGCCAGATCGTGCACATGACCAAGGCGATCCGCGACGTCGACCTGAGCCTCTATGACGCCCAGGGAAAACGGATCACGAAAGGCGGCGCGCAGCCCTGGTGACGCGGCCGCCGCCCTTGTCCCAAGCTCATTCCACGCTGAGCTGCACCCGCAGCGCGCCCGCGTCGTTCACGAACGTGAACCGGACGGTTTGGCCGCAGCCGAACTCCGCGTCGCGCAGCAGAAAGAGCACGTCCGGCGACGTGACGGCGCTGACGCGCAGCGCATCGAACATGATGGACCCGGACACACCCACCGCGGCCGCGTCGGCGCACGTCAGCTCCAGCGACGCCGTCTCGCCAGCGCGCAGCTCGGGGAACACGCGCGAGGTCCAGTCCGTGCGCAGATTCTCCGCCAAGAACAGCTCCCCGCTCGTCGCCGCCTCGCTGCTGGAATAGAAGTTCGGCCGCACGTCCAGCGCCGTCGTGTTGAGCAGTTCGATCCGCACCGGCGGCGGCGCAACGATGCAGCCGGACGCCGCCAACACCAGCCCCAGGAGCGGGCCGACGACGGACGCTCCTCGCAACCTTGCGCGGCGCATCAGTTGATCCCGTAGCTCGTCGTGAAGCCGCCGCTGGACCGCGAGTACGTGAAGGTGATCGTGTCGCCGCAATTGAACTGCGCATCCTGCGACAGCACGCGCTGCGTCCCCGCCCCCTCGGGCGCCTGGAGGTCATTGCCGAAGCTGCCGCCCGGCGTGCCCAGCACGCGCACCGCGGCGCAGTCGAGGTCGAATCCGGCTGCGTCGCCCGCGCCGAGCAGACCCAGCCCGAAATCGCCGAAGCTGGTGAACTTGTTCGTCGCCGAGGCGAACAGCGCTTCCGCGCTGAGCGCCTCCGCCGAGATGAAGATCTGCGGGTCAAGCCCGATGTTGCTGGCGTTGATCAACCGCACCGTAATCGTGGTCGGACCGCCGGCGCCTCCGTCGCCGCCATCGATCGGCTCCACCGTCACGATGCATCCCAGCGTTGCGCCGAGCGCCAGCGCCGCTGTCGGCGCGCCCCAGCGAATCCATCTGCGGATCGTCATTCCCAGTCTCCCGTGCTTGAGAGGAACGGTCGCGCCAAGCTATGCTCGATCATTATTGAAGGACACCGGCTGACCGGCAAGGTTGCGCGCATCCGGGAACGCCCGGGCGCGGCGAGGCGCCCACATGAGCCGCCTGTTCATCGACGACATCGGCAAGCTCGCGGCGGTAACGCCCGGTCCGTTGCGCAACGACGACCCGCGCGCCGTGCGCGAGATGTCCGACGCGGCCGTGCTGATCCGCGACGGCCGCATCGCCTGGTTCGGGCCGCGCGCCGCGGCTCCGCGCGACGCCGATGCCCCCGTTGTTTCCGCAGCCGGCGGGCTGGTGATCCCGGGGCTGATCGACTGCCACACGCACATCCCGTTTTCCGGCCAGCGCGCCGATGAGTTCGTCCGCCGCGTCGCGGGAGAATCTTACCTCTCGATCATGCAGGCGGGCGGCGGAATCCGCGTCACGACCCGCGCCGTCCGCGCGGCGTCGGAACCGGAGCTTGTGACGGAAAACCTGCCGCGGCTCGCGCGAATGCTGGCCTGCGGTGTGACGACCGTGGAGTGCAAGAGCGGTTACGGCCTGGCGCCCGAGCATGAGCTGAAGCAGCTTCGCGCAATTCAGACGCTCTCGAAACAGCAGCCCGTCGAACTGATCCCCACGTACCTGGGCGCGCACGCGCTGCCCGCCGAGTTCGACGGCCGGGCCGATGAGTTTCTCGACACAATCGCGGCACCGAATCTACTCCGCCAGCTCGCGTCCGAGCGACTGGCGCGCTTCTGCGACGTGTTCTGCGACCGCGGCGCGTTCACGGTCGAGCAGGCCCGGCGCGTCTTGCAGCGCGCGGCGGCGGCCGGCCTGATGCCCAAGCTGCACGCCGACGAGCTGGCGCAGATCGGTGCGTCGAGGCTAGCCGGCGAGCTGCGCGCCGTGTCTGCGGATCACCTGGAGCAGATCGACGACGGCGGGGTCGAAGCGCTCCGAGCGGCGGGCGCCATCGCGGTCGTCCTCCCGGGCACGTCGTTCTTCCTGGGCATCGAGCATTGCGACGCACGCCGGTTGATCCGGGCCGGCGTGCCGGTCGCGATCGCCACCGACTGCAATCCCGGCTCGTCGCACATCGAGTCGCTGCCGCTGGTCATGAACATCGCCTGCTGTCAGTTGCGCATGTTGCCCGCCGAAGTGCTCGTGGCCTGCACAGCCAACGCGGCGGCGGCCGTCGGCGAGCACCGGCGGCTCGGGGCGATCGAGGTGGGCTTCGACGGCGACCTGACCGTTCTCGACGCGCGCTCGCTGGAAGAGTGGTTCTACACGCCGGGACGCGACCGCGTGCGCGCGGTCATCAAGCGAGGCTGGGTCGTGCATGACACAACCCCCGCCGGCAGTTCGCGGCCGCAATAGCGCCCTTTCGTCCGGTGCGCGGCGTTCCACTCGCGCCCGACCGGGAGCGATCTCGCCAACCGAGCCGCGCGAGGGATCGGTCAGGTAGGCGCGGTTTCCGCCGCGCCCGCGATTCCCTCGAAGAGGCGCGATCCGATCCGCACGATCGTGGCGCCTTCCTCGACGGCGACGGCGAAGTCGTTGCTCATGCCCATCGAAAGCTGGTCGCAATCCGCCGGTGCCAGCCCTTCCTCGCGCAGTGCGCGAAGCGTCTCGCGCAGGCGCGAAAAGTACGGCCGCGTCCGCTCCGCGTCGTCGAGGTACGGCGCCATCGTCATCAGCCCGATCAGCCGCAGGTTCGCGCTGGCGGCTGCGGCTTGCACCAATGTGCGGACTTGCTCCGGCGGCGCGCCGGTCTTGCTCGGGTCCCCGGCGAGGTTCAGCTCGATCAGCCCCTCGATCCGCACGTTCGCGCGCGATGCCTGCGCCTGAACCTCCTCGATCAAGCGCACCGAATCGAGCGCGTGAATCACCCCGCAGCAGCGCAGGAGCGCCTTGACCTTGTTCCGCTGGAGATGCCCGATCATGTGCCAGCGGGGACAGGCTTGCGGCGGTTCGCCTGCGGCGGCCGTGCGAGCCTTGAACCACTCGGCGCGCCGCACGAGCTGCTGCACGCGGTTTTCGCCCAGGTCCGACACGCCCAGCGCCGGCAACTCGGCAATCACTTCCGGCGCTGCGTACTTGGTCACGGCCACCAGCCGCACGTTCGCCGGATCGCGCCCCGCGCGCCCGCAGGCCCGTACGATCTCGTCCCGCACCGCGGCGAGATTCGCCTTGAGCCGCTCATGAATCGCGCGCTCGGGCGTGGTCAACTTCTGTCCCCCTCGTTGGCAGTCGCGTCGCGCCAGCGCGTTGGTCCTGGATGCATCGGATTCTATACTGTGCCCGTGAACCTCGACACGCTCTACAGCCTGTTCGAGCGGCTCAGCAGCGGGAACTACGCGCCGCTTCAGGTGCTCATCGAGCTGGTGCTGATCGGCGTCAGCGTCAACTGGTGCGCGGACGTGCTGCACGGCACGCGCGGCACGCGCCTGCTCCGCGGCGTGCTGGTGATGCTGATCGCCGCCACGCTGATGGTGCGCGTGCTTGCGGCGCAGTTCGGCTGGGAGCGCCTCGATCTGCTCTACCGCTACTTCGTCACGGGCCTGGCGTTCATCGCGCTGGTCGCGTTCCAACCCGAGCTCCGCCGCGCGCTGATCCGCGCCGGCGAGGTGCCGTTCCTGCGCCGCAGCGCGCCGCGCGACAAGGTCATCGGCGCGCTGGTGGAGGCGACCGGCTACCTGTCGCGCAACCGCTTCGGCGCGCTGATCGCCGTGCAGCGCGACGTGGCGCTCGGAAGCTGGGCCGAGAACGGCACACCGCTGCACGCCGAAGTCTCTGCCAACTTGCTCAAATCCATCTTCTTCCCGAACTCCGCGCTGCACGACCTGGGCGTCATACTGCGCGGCAACCGCGTCGTCGCGGCCGGGTGCCAGTTTCCGGTCGCCGAGAGCGGCGACGTCGATCCGTCGCTCGGAAGCCGGCACCGGGCCGCGGTCGGCCTCAGCCTGGAAACCGACGCGCTCGTGCTGGTCGTCTCCGAGGAGACCGGCACCATCTCGCTTGCCGACGGCGGGCACCTGGTGCGCTACCTTTCGCTCGACGATCTCGAAGGCGAACTGGAAGCGCGCCTGGGTCGCCGACAGTCCAAAACGTCACAACACTCGGCAGGCGGGTGGGCGGACTGGTGGCGCGTGGCGCGCCGCCTGCTGATCGTCATCCCGCTTACGCTCGTCATCTGGTACATGGCCGACCTCGCCAGTCTCAGTTCGGCCGAAGGCGTGCGCGTCGAGCTGCGCGTCGCGCACGACCCGCTCCTGGCCGTCGAGGTCGTCGAGCCGGTCCCGTCCGTCTTTCGCGTCGACGTTCGCGGCTCCACGCGCGAAATCGCCGCGCTCCGCTCGCTGACCATGGATCGCCCGCTGCCGGCGGAGTGGTCGCTGCCGCCGGACTACAAGCGCGGCCGCGACGAGATCGCCGACGCCAAGCTCGAGAATCTGATCGCGTCGTGCGACTCACTCCGCTCGCGCGGCGTTCTCGTCGACAAGGTCACGCCGCGCAAGCTCACGATCGCCGTGGACGAGGTCGAGGCGGTGGCCATGCCGGTGCGGGTCCAGACCGGCGCCGTACGGGTCGTGGATGTGCGCACGACGCCCGCCGAGGTCGTCGTGTACCTCCGTCACGCGGACCTGGAGCGGATCCCCGCCGAGCAGCGCGTCGTCGACGTGGAGCTCGGGCCGCGCCTGGAGGGTGTGTCCACGGCCGACACGCGGACGTTCGATGGCGTGCTGGTCATCCCGCGCGTGGCCGGATTCACCGCGCGGCGCATCGAGCCGCAGTCGGTCAGCGTCACGCTCCGCGTCGAGGGACGGCAGGTGACGCGCCGCCTCGACGGAGTCACCGTCAGCATGGACGCCGTCCCGCAGGTCTTCCAGCGCTACGCCGCCGAAATCCAGGACCAGAACGAGTGGCTCATTCAGCTTGAGGTCGTCGGCGAGGCCTACGCGGTGGAATCCCTGCGTCCGCAGGACGTCCGCGCGTTCGTGCGCGTATCCGAGGATGACGCCGTGAACTCGGAGTTCATCACGGCCGAGGTGACGGTGCTGCTTCCGCCGGGCGCAAAGCTCAGCGGTCCGCCGCCGACCGTGCGCTATCGCTTGGTGCTGCGGGAGGGCGCGCGGCCGTGAGTCAAGGACGCACGGACCAACCGCCGCCACGCGGCGACGCCGGGCCGAGCCGAACCGCCGACCTCGAGGACGCACGGTGGCGCGGCCCCGCCCGCCGCGCGCCGCGCCCGCCGAAGCCGCCGCAACCCGAGCTGCTGTTCCTCGACGAGGACCTGATCGTCGTGGACAAGCCGCCGGGAATCGTCTCCGCGCCCGGACAGGGCGGCGAGACGGCGGTCGAGGACCTGCTGCGCGGGCGCGCCGGGATCCCCGCGGATGCGCCGTTCCGCATCGTCCAACGCCTCGACAAGGACACCAGCGGCGTGATCGTCTACGCGCGGACGCTCGACGCCCAGCGGCGCCTCACCGAGCAGTTCGAGCACCGGCTGGTCGAGAAGACGTACCTCGCGCTCGTGTGCGGTCATGTCGCCGAGGACGGCGAAATCGACGCGGCGATCGAAGTCGACAAGCGAGCCCACGAGGTCCGCATCTCGCCGCGGCGCGGCAAGCCCTCCCGGACGCGCTACCGCGTACTCGAACGTCTGCCGGGAAACACGCTCCTCGAATGCCGGCCGCTGACCGGGCGCACGCACCAGATTCGCGTCCACCTGGCGTCCATCGGCCACCCGCTGTCGGTGGACCCGACGTACGGCGGGGGCGAATGCCTGCTCCTGTCGCACTACAAGCGCAAGTACCGCCCCAACCGCAGCGGCGAGGAAAAGCCGCTCATCTCCCGTTTGACGCTCCACGCCGCACGGCTGGCGCTGAACCACCCGCGAACGGGCGAGCGCGTCGTCTTCGAGGCGCCGTTGCCCAAGGACCTGCGTGCGGCGATAAACCAACTGCGGCGGGCGGCCGCGGGGCGCGATTGATGCACGATTCGCGTGCCCGGGCCGGCGCCCAAGCCGATAGAATGGCGGCCGAGCGCGCAGCCGCTCCCGACCCCGGTTGCGCCTGCGGAATGACCGTGCGCCCCGGCGGCGCCGCATAGACTTGCCGGACGTTCCGAGCCCAGGCCGACTATGACGGTTCCTCCGACGAAGCCACCCACGAGCGAAGCGCCGTCCTCTCCCGCAGCGGCGCCTCCGGCGCTTGCGCTGCCCGAAGCGGCCGTGACGGGCGCTGCGCCCACTCCGGTCGACGCCGCAGGCGGGTCGTTCCAGTCGATCATCTCGGACATCCGCGCCCAACTGGCGGACATCTCCCGGCGCGAGAACCAACTTGCCGCCGCCGCCGACGAGCAGCTTCGCCGCCAGCAGGAACTGGACAGCGCCGCCGCCGCGCTGGTGCGGCGAGAGCAGGCGCATCACGAAGCTGAACGGCGTCTCGCGGGCCGCGAGGCACAGCTTCACGAACGCGAGCAGCGGCTCGCGGCTCAAAACGCGGAGCTGGACCGCCGCGAGGCGACGGTCGCGGAACGGCGGGCCGCGGTCGAGAAGCTCTATCGCCAGGCGCTCGACGTCAACGAGCGCACGCAGGCGCAGCAGGAACAGGTCGTGGCCGTGCGGCAGCAGCTCGACCAGCGCGAAGCGGAATTGCGGCGGCAGGTTCTCCAGCTGGAGATCGAGCGGGGCCAGCTCGAAGCCGACCGCGGCTCGTTCGTCGCGCCGCCGAGGGAATCCGCGCTGTCCGCCGTCGCGGAGGCCGTGGCGACACCGACGCCTGCGGCCGCGCAGGCGCCGACGGCCGCGGCCGTGCCAACGGCCGTGGTCGCCGTCGCCGACGCGGTTGTGGCTGCCGACGTGCCTCCGCCCTCAACCGTTCCGTCGACGGCGAACGAACCGCCGCCGCCGACCGCGAGGCGCCGGCCGCCGCACCGCTGGTTGCGGACGCTCGCGCTATCCGCGATCGCCGGGACGGCGGCGGCCGGAGCGTGGCTGCGGATTGAACCGCGAATGATGCGCGCTTCGACGACGATCCGAGTGGAGAACGCCCCCTCGCCGGCAAGCGCCGCGGCGCACGCGGCCGCGCTGCTGAACGAGCGCGACTGGCTGGCGTCCCTGCCGGACGTCGAGACGCGCCGCTGGACCGAGGCCGTGGCCGACGGCCGGGTCGTCGCGCTGGCGGAGCCGGGAGGGGTCGGCTTCGCCGCGTCGTATCGGACAGACGACGCGGCCGCGGCGGACGCGCTGCTCACGCAAGCTGTGCGCGCCTACGTCCACCAGGTCAACGAGCGCACGGCGAGCGCCGCGGACGCGCCGGGCTGGAAGCTGTGGCGGAAACTGCGCGATGACGTCGAGGCTGAGGTCGGCGAGCTGCGCTCGGAGCTGGAGGCCGTGGAGCATTCGATCGCGGCGCTGGGCGCGCCGGCGGCGCAGGACGCCGCGGAGTGCGGCGCGGACGAGCTGCGATCGAGCTACGAATCGGCCACCGTGGACTTCGAGACGGCGCGCGACGAGCTGGCGCGGCTGCAATTGCAGGGCGCGCCGCACGGAACGGTCTCCGAAGAGCAGGCCGGCGCAACGCTGGACGCCGACGCTTCGTACCAGGAAGACCGGCGCGAGCTCTTGGCTACGGTCCGCGAGTATCGCACGGAGCTGGCGGTCGCCATGGTGGGCGTGGAGGAGGCTGCGCGCGGGCTGCGCGCGTCCGTCCAGGCGCTGGTCCGCACGCTGACCGAGCAGCGCGACCTCCAGCCGCCGCAGGCGGTGTTGCTGGTGATCGAGGAAGCGCTGCGGGCCTCGGACGAGCATGACCACGCGCTGGCGGAGTTCTTGCAGCAATGGAGCGAAGGGCGCGAGTTCGTGGAGCGCACGGCGACCGACGCCCAGGCTGAGGAGCTGCTGAAGGCGCAGCCCGACTTCGCACGCTCCGTGGGCGAGATCGTCCAAGGCACGCAGGCGCTCGCGAAGACGCTGGACCAGTCGGTGGCCGGCCTGACGCAGAGCGGCGAGGCCGGCACGCGCGGGACGGTGGTCGCCTCCGTGCTCCGCGGCGAGCTGGGGCGCGTGTCCTCGCGCGTCCGCGAGGCCGCCGAAGCCCGCAAGGCCGTCGACACCGCTTCCAACGTCCGCCTCGACGCGCTGGACCGCCAGTTGCGGAATCTCCGCACGCGATTGCGCGATCGCGAGGAAACGCTGCTGGCCCAGGCCCAGGCCCAGGCCGATCGCCAGGCACGGGCCGCGTACGAGCAGCGCGTGCTGGACGCCGCCCAACGTGTGCAGGCGGCGCAGAAGGAGCAGCAGTCGAGGCTGAATGCGCTCCTCGCGCACTACGCCGAAGCCGGCGCTCGACAGCCTGCGCCTGACCCGCGCGCCGAGTTGGACGTTCGCCGCGCGCTGCTTCGGGGCCGCTTGCAGCGGGCCGAGCAGCGCCTCGCGGAAGTGCAGGGACAGGAGCCGCGCGTCGAATGCGAGCGTCTTGCGGCGGACGACGTCTCAGTCGAGACCATTGCCGGCCTGCACCGGGAACGGAACGCCGGCACCGCAGGCGCCGCCGGCTTCGTGTTCACGCTGCTGGCCTGCCGCCTGATGGCGGCGCCGGCACGGTCGCCCAAGGCTTGACCGGGCGCGACGCGGTTCCATAATCGCCCCGCGAGATGAGCCGCTCCGTCGATCTGCCGCTGCGCTTCCGAACGCCCGACGACTGGGCGGTCCAGGCGCTCTCCGACCCGCTGGCCCTGTTGAACGACCATGCCCATCTGGAAAAGAAGGCCGCCACGAACGCCCTCGACCTGCTCAACCAGTGGGTGGAGCCCGAGCCGCCGGAGTTTTGGGTCGAGAAGATCACGGCCGTCGCCCGCGACGAGACGGAGCATCTGGCCGTGGTGACGCGGCTGCTGGCGCGGCGGGGTGGGCGCCTGACGAAATACCACCGGAACCCGTACGCAAACGAGTTGCGCCGCCTCGTGCGGGCCGGACAGGGTCCGCTGGAGATCTTGGACCGGCTGATGGTCGCGGCGCTGATCGAGGCCCGCTCATGCGAGCGGTTCGAGATTCTGTCGCAGCATTGCGCGGATCGCGAACTGTCGCGACTCTATGCCGGCCTCTGGGCCTCGGAAAACGGCCACTACCTCACGTTCATCGACCTGGCGCGCAAGCTCCCCGCCGCGAGCAGGAGCGTCGACGCCCGCTGGGCGCAGATGCTCGCCGCCGAAGCGCGGATCATCGTCCGCCAGCCGCCGGGACCCCGAATGCACAGCGGTCCCGCGGGCTGACCGCGCGTGCAAACGCCCCGGTCGATTCGACTCGACCGGGGCGCCTGGTGTTGTCACTGCAAGCAGTGTTCGCGCGAGCGAACTAGCGACGGCGAAGCGCCGCGAGACCGCAGACGATCAGCAGGCCGATCGTCGCCGGCTCAGGAACGTCGATGAAGTAGGCGTTGTTCGCCAGCGGATTGCCGCCGAAGAAGAAGTCGCTGTTCCCTGTGCGGTTCCACATCACGTCATTGCTCGAGCCGATCAGCGCCGGGTTTCGGACCTGGATGCCCGCGTTGGCAATCGTCAGTCCGCCGGTGCCCGTGATGTTGGTCCACTGCGTCGTGACCCACACGTTCTGCGGGAGCACGATGTTCAAGCCGATCAGCGCGCCGGCCGCGAAGTTGAGCCGTGCGCTGCTGCCGACGCCCAGCGACAGGGCCGGAAGAGTGAAGTTGAAGCCGCCGATGAACGTCCGGCCGCCGTCCTGGTTATAGAACCGGATGGTGCCCGCGCCGCCCGTCAGCGTCGAGCCAGCCGGCCCGTTGGCGTTGGCGACCGAGAGGCCCATCGTGTCGAGCAGGCCACCGCCGGTCATGAACAGGTCGTCGCCGATTTCGTTCGTGCCAGAGGCGTACAGTCCCTGAAGTGTCGTGCCCGGCGCCGTCCAGCGGTCATAGACGCGCACGGCGACGCGGGGACCGCCGTCCTCAACGATGTTGCCGTTGAGATCGGTGGTGTACGAAACTTCGTCCACGGCAGGATAGACCATGTCGGCAACCGCGGCGCCTGCCAGCCCGCCGAGGATCGCCAGAATCAAAAGGGATCGCCTCATACAATCCTCCTCCATAGAGACATGAATGAGCAACGCGCGAACCCGCGCGGGTTGCTTCTCTGCCCCTCCCGACGGGACACGCGTTACCCGCACCGGGAGCGCTTCTCTTCAGAATTATAACGCTGGATTTTCGCGAA